>NZ_JAMZIK010000220.1 GCF_024178315.1 Siccirubricoccus soli
GCGGATGCCTCGGCCTCCGGCGACAACACCTTCACCGCCACCGGCACCAGCACCTCCACCAGCGACTGGCACTCGAGCTCCAACTCGGTGTCCGAGTCCGCCACGGACTGACGCCGTCTGAACCGGCAGGGCCGGAGCGTGAGGCGCAGGCCTCATGCTCCGGTACCACGACCGCCCGCGTGCTCCACCCCTTCGGTGCGCGCGGCCCGAACGGCGACCCGTCGCGCATGCGAGCAGGGCCCGGGAGGTACCTCCCGGGCCCTGCTCGCATGCGCGCCTAGCCATGCCTACGCCGATGGAGGTAGCCGGGCGCATCGAAGGAATTGCCGCCCAAGCACCAATGGTCATCCTCCGATGGCGGCGTTGCCGCAACGGAGCGGAGGCGTAGGCTGCGCCCGTGACCGTCCCGTCAGAGGCCGGGGATGACAGCGGAGCGGGGGGAGAACAGCACCAATGCCAACCGTCAGGCGCCTGGACAACACCGGCAACATCGAGAACCTCAACGACGCCGGCGACTTCATCGTCTATGGCCTGGGCGGGAACGACAACATCAGGGTGTCCCCCCTCCTGCCGGCCAGCGATCCCGCCGACATCCTGTTCGGCGGACAGGGCAATGACACGATGGCCGCAGGCCAGTCCAATGACACGCTGTATGGCGGCGCGGGCGCGGACAACCTCGCGGGCGGCAACGGCAATGACGTGCTGGATGGCGACGCCGACGACGCGGACCCGAATGACGGCAATTTCGGACCTTTTCTGCAGCCTGGCAGCGTGGGCGCGATCGGTGCGGGCGACGCCGCGGACACGCTGGATGGCGGGAACGGCAACGACCTGCTGTACGGCCGCGGTGGCGATGACTTCCTGCTCGGCGGCCAGGGGATCGACACGCTGTATGGCGGCGACGGCAACGACAACCTGAATGCGGGCGGCGGCTTCGGCGTGGCCGGCGTCGGCGACCAGCTCTTCGGCGGCGCGGGCAACGACACGCTCACCGGCGTCTTCAACAACGATCTGCTGGATGGCGCCGACGGCGACGACATCCTCAACGGCTCGGACGGGGCCGACACCCTCATCGGCGGCATCGGCGCCGATGTCATCGATGGCGGCAGCGGCAATGATTCGATGCCGGGCGGCGCCGGCGCCGACCGCATGACCGGCGGCTCGGGCGTCGATACCGTGAACTATGCCGCCTCCGGCGCCGGCGTCCAGATCCAGCTCGGCACCACCATCCCGGGCGCGGGCGGCGACGCGCAGGGCGATACGCTGAGCGGCATCGAGGCGCTCATCGGCTCCAACTTCAACGACCTGCTGATCGGCGACGGCGCGAACAACACGCTGGATGGCGGGCAGGGGAACGACGTCATCGGCGGCGGCCTCGGCGCCGACAGCCTCAGCGGCGGCGCGGGGGTGGACGAGCTGAACTACACCGGCTCGGCCACCGGGGTGACGGTCAACCTGGCAACCAACGCCGTCAGCGGCGGCGACGCGGCCGGCGATACCGTTTCCGGCTTCGAGAACGTCGCCGGCTCGAATTTCGCCGGAGACACCATCACTGGCGATGCGGGCGCCAATCGGCTGCTTGGCCTTGTCGGCAATGACGTGCTCGATGGGGCCGGGGGCAACGATACCCTCGATGGCGGCGCGGACAACGACACCCTGACCGGCAGTGCGGGCAATGACGTGCTGCTCGGCGGCGCGGGCAACGACGTTCTGGATGCCGGCGCCGATAACGACACGGTCGATGGCGGAGCGGGCGCCGACAGCCTCAATGGCGGCCTCGGCACCGACGTGCTGCAATACGCGCTCTCCGCCGCCGGGATCACCATCAACCTGACGACCGGCCTCGGCAGCGGCGGGGAGGCGGCCGGCGATACCGTCGCTGGCTTCGAGGTCGTGGCCGGCTCAAACTTCGCGGATTCGATCACCGGCGACGCCGGCGGCAACCAGCTGCAGGGGCTCGGGGGCAACGACACCCTGATCGGTGCCGGTGGCGCCGACACGCTGGTTGGCGGCGCGGGTGCCGACTTCTACGTCTACCTGGCTCTGTCCGACAGCCTGGGCGCCGCCCCGGACGCAGTCGTCTTCTCCAAGGCCGAGGGCGACCGCATCGACCTCAGCGCCATCGACGCGAGGGCTTCGGAGGCCGGGGATCAGGGCTTCGTCTTCCTCGGGCCCATGGCCGCCTTCACCGGCGGCGCCGGCGGCGGGGAGATCACCTTCGGGCCCGCCGGTGCCAACACCGTCATCCTGCTGGATACGGACGACGCCAACACGGACCCCGACATGGTCATCCTGCTGGCCGGCGCGGTTTCTCTTGCGGCGACGGATTTCATCCTGTGACCGGCCGGATCGCGCCGTCCCGCCTTTCGGCCATGCCTTCTGAACCAGGTGTCCGAGCAGGACTCCACCACCCGGAGACATGACAATGCCTGTCACCTCCTCTTCGAGTTCGAGCTCAAGTTCCAGCTCGAGCGCCGGCGGCGCCACCGCCTCGCTCAGCCTCAAGGTCGTGGGCCCCGGCGCCGTCGCGGCCGCGTCCACCTCGGTGGCCCTGCCCGGCGCGGAGCCCGGCGACCCGCCGCTCAGGGTCGAGGCGACGGCGACGACGGGGGAGGCGGACCTCCCGTCCTGGCCGCCGGGCCTGCTCCAGCACCCGCTGCTGTCCGGGCTGCTGCCTCCGGCGACCACGCCGGCCGAGCCGGCCGGGCCGAAGATCGAGGTCGGCGCGCCGGGAGGCGGCGGCGCAGGGGGGGAGGGCACGACCTTCGTGCACGAGGCCGGGGCCGGCGACATGTCCATCCCGGTCTTCGACCCCACCCTCGACCGGCTGCTCCTGCCGGGCGAGACGGCGATGACCATGGCGGTGGACGCGGCGGATCGTTCGGCTGAGCTGCTGCTGACGGACGGCGCCGTGATCAGCCTGCAATTCGCCCCGCCGAAGGTGGACCTTGGCGCGCTCCTCTTCGAATAGCCACTGGTTCGGCGGGCCGGTGCCGCGCGGGCGCCTGCCCGGCCGCCGGCCGCGGCGGCATCTCCCCGCTGCTGCCCCGCGGACCATGCCGCTGGCGGCCCGCCTGGAAGGAGTGTGCCGATGACTTCCGTCGCCCTCGGGCGCATGGGCCGGCGCGGCGTGGAGAATGCGCTCTCCGGCGCCATCCGCGCCTGCCGGTCGAGCGCCTGGATGCTTGCCGCCTTCAGCTTCGCGATCAACCTGCTGCTGCTCGGGCCGTCGCTCTACATGCTGCAGGTCTATGACCGGGTGCTGGCGACCGGCCGGGTGGAGACGCTGCTGGGCCTGACCGTCCTCATCGCCGCCGCCCTGCTGCTCTACGGGCTGCTGGAGGGGTTGCGCTCGGCCATCGTGGTCCGGATGGCGACCTGGCTCGGCGCGCGGCTCGGGCCGGTCTATCTGGAAGCGGGCGTCCGCGCCCGGCTGGTCGGCGACGCCGCGGGCGCGCAGCCCATGCGCGATCTCTCCACGGTCCAGGCCTTCATGGCCTCGCCCTCGCTCACCGGGATCTTCGACATATTGTGGTCGCCGGCCTATCTGGTGCTGGTGTGGATGCTGCATCCGCTGCTGGGCAGCGTCGCCCTGGCCTCGGTGGCGCTGCTGTTCTGCCTCGGCCTGCTCAACGAATACGTCACCCGGTCGCAGAATGCGCGGGCGAGCCTGGCGCAGATCGTCGCGGCGCAGCAGGCGGACGCGATGATCCGCAACGCCGAGACGGTGCGCGCCATGGGCATGCTGCCGGCGCTGGTCGAGCGTTGGTGCCGGAGCGGCGCGGCCGGCACGGCCGCCTGGCAGCGGGCCGGCGAGACCAGCGCTTGGCTGCTGGGCGTGACCAAATTCGCCCGCAACCTGGTGCAATCCGTGCTGCTCGGCCTCGGCGCCTATCTGGTGCTGCGGAACGAGATGTCCGGCGGCGGGATGATCGCCTCCTCCATCCTGCTCAGCCGGGCGCTGGGGCCGATCGAGGGCGCCATGTCCAACTGGCGGAACTTCGTCTCGACGCGCCTCGCCTATCGCCGCCTGAAATCCCGGCTGGAATCGCTGCCGGCCGAGCCGCTGCGCACGCGGCTGCCGGCGCCGGTCGGGCGCGTCACGCTGGACCGCGTCACCTATGTCCCACCCGGCGCCCGTGCCGCCGTGCTTACCCAGGTCTCGCTCACCGCACAGCCGGGCGAGGCGATCGCCGTCATCGGCCCGTCCGGCGGCGGCAAGAGCACGCTGTGCCGGATCCTGGTGGGCGTCGCCGAGCCGACCGCCGGCGAGGTGCGGCTGGACGGGTCCGAACTCGCGCATTGGAACCCGGCCGAGCTGGGGCGTCATATCGGCTATCTGCCGCAGGAGGTGGAGCTGTTCGGCGGCACGATCCGGGAGAACATCGCCCGTATGGGCGCCGCGGATGATGAGCAGGTGGTCGAGGCCGCGATGCTCGCCCATGCGCATGAACTGATCCAGCGCCTGCCTGAGGGCTACGACACGCCGATCGGCGAGGGCGGGCTGCGCCTTTCGGCCGGGCAGCGGCAGCGCATCGGCCTGGCCCGCGCCGTCTACGGCATGCCGCGGCTGATCGTGCTGGACGAGCCGAATGCCAATCTCGACCAGGCCGGCGAGTCGGCGCTCGGCGCCGCCATCGAGAACCTGAAGCAGGCCGGCGCGACGGTGGTCATCGTCGGCCACCGGCCTTCGACCATCGTGCAGGCGGACAAGATCCTCCTGCTGAAGCATGGCCGCGTGGCGGATTTCGGGCCGCGGGACGAGATCCTGAAGCGGCTGAGGATAGCGGCGGCGGACGGCTCCTCGGCGCCCGAGGGCGTGCCGGAGCACCAGCGCGCATAGGGCAGGGGGCGCCGCCGCTTCGGGGGGCGTTCCGCGCGGCCGGGTTGCGGACCCTGATGACGCCCGGCCGCGCCGGCGAGCCGGGCTATGGAGGAGGGACAGCGAGTTGAACGAGTCCGGATCGCCCGTCGGCGCCGCCACCTCCCCGGCCGCCCCCCGACCCGCCCGCGGCCTGACCCCAACCACGCCCTCGCCCGCCGCACCCGACATCGCCGGGGTGGAGCTGGGCCAGGCCCTGAGCCCGCTGCGGCGCGCGGGGACCCTGCTCATCACCGTGTTCCTGGGCGGCTTCCTCGCCTGGGGAATGCTGGTGCCGCTGGCCGGCGGGGCGGTGGCGCCCGGGGTCATCAGCCCCGATGGCAGCCGGCGCACCGTGCAGCATCTGGAGGGCGGCATCATCGCCGGCATCCAGGTGCGCGACGGCGACCGGGTGACCGAGGGGCAGCCGCTGGTGCTGCTGGAGAGCCTGCAGGCGCGAACGACCTACAACGCGCTGCTGAACCAGTACCATACGCTGCTCGCCACCCAGGCGCGGCTGCGGGCGGAGCAGGCGGGGAAGACGGAGATCGAGTTCCCGGCGGAGCTGCGGGAGAACCCGGACCCCGAGATCCGCACCATCCTCGAGGGGCAGCGCTTCCTGCTCGCCACCCGCAACGCGGCGCATGACGCGCGGCGCAGCGTCCAGCGGCAGCGCATCGAGCAGTCGCAGGAGCAGATCCGGGCACTGCAGGCGCAGGTGTCGAGCGCCTTGAAGCAGCTTGCCCTCATCGCGGACGAGCTGAAGGGCAAGGAGGAGCTGCTGCGCGGCGGGCTGGTGCCGCGCCCGGAGATCCTGCGGCTGCAGCGCGTCGAGGCCGAGATCCTCGGGCGCTGGGGCGAGCACACCGCCATGATCGCCCGCACGCAGCAGCTGATCGGGGAGACGGAGCTGCAGATCCTGGCTGGCGATGCCGAACGGGCGGACAAGATCGCCGACCAGCTCGACAAGGTGCGGACCGAGCTGGCCACGGTGACGGAGCGGCTGCAGGCCAGCCGCGACGTGCTGGCCCGCACCGTCGTCACCGCCCCGATCAGCGGCAAGGTCGTCGGCCTGCGGTTCAAGACGCTGGAGGGCGTGATCCGCCCCGGCGAGGCGATTCTCGACATCGTGCCGGATGAGGAGATGCTGCTGATCGATGCGCATGTCGCGCCCGGGGATATCGACGTGGTGCATGCCGGCCTGCCGGCGCAGGTCCGGCTGACCGCCTTCTCCAGCCGCGGCCTCCCGCGCATCATGGGGACGGTGCGGGACGTCTCGGCGGACCGCCTGCAGGAGCCTTCGAACGGCCAGCCCTACTATCTCGCGCGCGTCGAGGTGAGCCGCGAGGAGCTGGCGCAGCTCGGCCCCGCCGCCGATCTCGTGCCGGGCATGCCGGCCGAGGTGCTGATCGTGCGCACGGAGCGGACGATGATCGACTACCTCTTCGAGCCGCTGCGCGTCGCCTTCGGCCGGAGCTTCCGGGAGGCCTGAGGCCCACCGCTGCGCGGCCGGCGGGTTGCGGCCGGGGCAGGGCGCGCGCAGGCGGGACGCCCCGGCGGCCGCCATGGAGCACGGGTTGCGGGCTTCGGCCGGAGCGGGTCTGGGGCGCAGGTTGCCACCGATGCTGCGGCCGCAGGCTCGGCGTGAAGGCGTCTCTGTTCCCGTGGCGGCGTCCCGGCCACCCGCGTGGGCGGGGCGGAACATTCCGGCCGGGCTGGTGCCGGGGACAGCGTGGACCGGCGGGCAAGGCTGCCCGCCGGCTCGTATCCTCGTGATCGAACTTCCCCTGGACGTCACCATATGCGGGGCTCGGCCCAGCCTTGCCCGCCACGCGGGGCGGGGCCGGGATCGTCCGGGCGGTTTCGGCGTTTTGCCTGCCCCAACAAGGAGGAGAGCTTATGGACGGCAAGGACATCCACCGCAGCATCGGCCGGCAGGTGGAAGGCAAGGCGACCCGGGAGAGCCTGGCGGCGCTGCATCGGCAGCAGCAGGCGGTGCCGCCCGGAACCGCGCTGGATTGCCGGAAGGTGCCGCAGGGGCAGGCGCCCGACCTGTGGAAGGACAGCGCGACCATGGACGTCCTGCCGCAACCGCGGCGATAGGCCAGGGGCAGGGGGCCGCCGCGAGGACGCGGCCCGCTGCCGGGCCGGAGCAGGGCGTCCGGCATGCCCTGGATCAGCCGGTGATCCCGGCGCTGCCGGCCGGCCACGCCGGGATCACGCCACCCGGTCGCGGACCGTCTGCGGCGACGGGCGTGGCGGTGGTGCCGTCCCAGCGCGGCTCGGTCTGCAGCTCGAAGGGAATGCCCTTCTCTGCCCAGGGCGATGCGCAGCTTGCGGGCATTGGGGGTGGCGCTGGTCAGCCGCAGCGTGGCGGGGGTCCTCCCGGGCTTGGCAGGGCGAGCACGACCCGAAGCCCGGGCGCATTGTCCTCCAGCCGCAGCGCCATGCCGTGCAGCTCCGCCACCGCCGCCACCAGCGCAAGGCCGAGGCCGCTGCCGGGGGTGCTGCGGGCAGCATCGCGCCGGTAGAAGCGACGGAGGACCAGCTCGCGTTCCTCGGGCGGGATGCCGGGGCCGTCATCGGCCACGGTGATGCTCTCCGCACCGAGCGCCAGGCGGAGGCGGCCGCCCTCCCGCCCGTGCTTCACGGCATTGTCCAGCAGGTTGGCCAGCGCCTGGGTCAGCAGCTCCCGGTCGCCCTGGCAGGCGATGCCGGGGGCGATCGCGGTCTCCAGCACCTGGCCACGCTCCTCGGCGGCGGGCGCATAGACCTCGGCGACGCTCTCGGCGATGACGGAGAGGTCGCAGGGGGCGAAGCCGGCGCGACGGGCCCCGGCCTCCACCTGGGCGATGCGCAGCAGGGCGGCGAAGATCTCCAGCAGGTGATCGGCCTCGGCGATGGCGGCGGGGATGGCGGCCGCGGCATCGCCGTCGCGCAGCGCCGCCTCCAGCCGCTGGCGCAGGCGGTTGAGCGGGGTGCGGAGATCGTGGGCGATATCGTCCGTCACCTGCCGCAGGGTCGTCATCAGCACCGCCAGCCGGTCGAGGGTGGCGTTGATGCGGGCGGCGAGACGGTCGTAATCGTCGCCGCTGCCGGTGACGGGCAGGCGATGGGTCATTTCGCCCAGTTCGATGCGGGCCAGGGCGGTCTCCATGGCGGCGGCGCGGCGGGTGGCGCTGCGGCCGAGCAGGGTGCCGCCGGCCAGGCCGAGCAGCAGCGCCGCGCCCCCTACCCAGCCGGCGGCGCCGAGCAGCGTCGCCTCCAGCGCCCGCACCGGCGCGATGTCCCGCGCCACGGTGAGGAAGGCGCCGCCGGGCAGGGGCGTGCCGAAGGCCAGCAATTCCCCGGGCGGGGCGGGGGCGGGGCGTTCCAGCGCCAGGGTCTCCCAGCCCGGCCCGCGCGGCGCCCGGGCGAGGTTGCCGGCGAGATGCGTGCCGTTCGGCGCGGCCAGCAGGAAATACTGCGTCCCGCTGGCATCGGCGGCGATCCGCGCTTCGATGGCCAGTGCCAGGCCGCGCGGCCCGCCGAGCTGCGCCGATTGCAGCAGCACGCCGGTATCTCGCTCCACCTCCGCCGCGATCTGCTGCAACGCGAACCGGGTCGTCGCCCACCACGCCACGGCCGAGAGCGCGATGGTCCCGAGCAGCGTGAGGCTGAGATGCAGCAACGTGACCTTGAACGCCGTCGTGCGCCAGAACTCATGGTTTCCAAAGGCCTTTCGGCCTTTGGCGGGGGTGCTCGAGGGGGCAGCGCCCCCTCGAATTCCGGCGCCTGTCACGGTGCCCGGATGCAGTAGCCCGCCCCCCGCAGCGTATGGATCAGCGGCGGCGCCCCCTCCTGGTCCAGCTTCGCCCGCAGCCGGCTGATATGGGTTTCGACGACGCTGGTCTTCGGGTCGAAGTGGAAGTCCCACACCCCTTCCAGCAGCATGGTTCGCGTCACCACCTGGCCTTCGCGCCGCATCAGGAATTCCAGCAGCCGGAATTCCCGCGGCTGCAGCTCGATCCGCCTGCCGCCGCGCGTCACGCTGCGCTTCAGCAGATCCATCTCCAGATCGGCGATGCGCAGCACCGTCGCCTCGCCGGAGAGCGGCGGCCGGCGGGCCAGCGCGTTCAGCCGCGCCACCAGCTCCGCGAAGGCGAAGGGTTTTCCAAGGTAGTCGTCCGCCCCGGCCTCCAGCCCCTCCACCCGGTCGCCGATTCCGGCGCGGGCGGTGAGGAAGAGCGTCGGCGTCTTCACCCCCGCCGCCCGCAGCGCGCGCACCAGGCCGATGCCGTCCAGCTTCGGCAGCATCCGGTCCACCACCAGCACGTCATAGCCGCCGTCGCTGGCCAGGAAGAGGCCGTCCCGCCCATCCGCGGCGTGGTCCACGGTGTGGCCGGCCTCGGTCAGGCCGCGGCGGAGCCATTCCGCCGTCTCGGCGTCATCCTCGACGATCAGGATCTTCATGGAGTCCTCGCTGGACCATACCGATCCGTATGGTTGGCGGCAGCATCCGGGGAGGGGGCGGGGCGTTCCATGGGCCCAAGCCGCGCATGCGGCGACACGCTTTGCAAGAGGGACCCATGCTTCTGAAATCCTCCCGCCTCGCCGCCGCCGGTGCCCTGGCGCTGGCGCTCTCCACCACCGCGCTGGTGCCGCTGGTGCCATCCTCGCAAGCCCTGGCGCAATCGGCGCCGGCCACCGCCCTGGCCCTGCCGCGGCCGGTGGGGCCGGATTTCGCCGACCTCGCCGCCCGCGTCGCCCCTTCCGTGGTGCGCATCAGCATCACCGGCCATACCGAAGGCCCGACGCCGGCCGAGCTGCCGCCGGAGCTGCGCGGCACGCCCTTCGAGCGCTTCTTCCGGCAATTCCCGCAGGGTGGCCAGCCCCGCCGGATCGTCGGCCAGGGCAGCGGCTTCATCATCGACCCGGCCGGCTACATCGCGACCAACAACCATGTGGTGGGCGAGGCCGATACGGTGAAGGTGGAACTCGCCGATGGGCGGGAGCTGCCGGCCCGCGTCGTCGGCACCGACCCGAAGACCGACCTCGCGCTGATCAAGGTGGAGGCCGGCAGCCCGCTGCCCGCCGTCAGCTTCGGGGACAGCGACAAGCTGCGCGTCGGCGAATGGGTGTTGGCCATGGGCAACCCCTTCGGCCTCGGCGGCAGCGTCACCGCCGGCATCGTCTCGGCCCGCGGGCGGCAGATCGGCGCCGGGCCCTATGACGACTTCATCCAGACCGATGCCTCCATCAACCCGGGCAATTCCGGCGGCCCGTTGTTCAACGCGGCGGGCGAGGTGGTGGGGGTGAACTCCGCCATCTACTCGCCCTCCGGCGGCAATGTCGGCATCGGCTTCGCCGTGCCCTCGGCGCTGGCGCAGAACGTCATCGCCCAGCTCAAGGAGCATGGGCGGGTGGAGCGCGGCTGGCTCGGCGTCTCCCTGCAGCGGCTGGACCCGCAGCTCGCCGAGGCGATGAACCTGCGCGACGCCCGCGGCACGCTGGTGGCGGCGGTGGAGCCGGACAGCCCGGCCGCCAAGGCGGGCGTGCAGCCGGGCGACGTCATCACCGGCGTGAACGGCCGCATCGCCGCCCTGCCGCGCGACCTGGCGGAGGCGGTGGCCGAGCTGCGGCCCGGCAGCACCGCGACGCTGGCCGTGCTGCGCAATGGCGAGGCGCGGGAGCTGCGGGTGGATATCGGCCAGGTGCCGGATGCGCGGGAGGCGCGGGCGCGGGAGAGGGGCGAGAATGGCCAGGCCAGCCTCGGCCTGGCGCTGGCCCCGGCGCGGGATGGCCAGGGCGTGGTGGTGGCGGCGGTGCGGCCGGACAGCATCGCGGCCAATCAGGGGCTGCAGCCGGGTGACGTCATCCTGCGCGCCGGGGACCGCCAGGTGCGGGCGCCGCGCGACCTGCAGGAGGCGGTGAGCGCGGCACGACGCGACAACCGGCCGGCGATCGCGCTGCAGATCGAGCGCGAGGGCGGGCGGGCTTTCGTGGCGCTGCCGCTGAAGGGCTAGAGCAGATCGCCGGAGGGCGGCATCGCCCGAAGGCGCAAATCTGCTCTGCAAACAAAGGCGTAGAGCGTTTTCGGTGAACGCATGTAAACCGAAAACACTCTAGAGCATTTTCAAGCCAAGCGGAATCGCTTGGCGACTCGGAAAATGCGGGAAAGCAAAAGACTGGAGCGGTTTCGCGCTGGCACGGTCAGCGTGAAGCCGCTCCAGCAGCTTGAGGGGCTCCGCCCCCGAGCCCCGGCAGAGGGCTCTGCCTCCTTGGCGGCAGTGCCGCC
>NZ_JAMZIK010000221.1 GCF_024178315.1 Siccirubricoccus soli
GGAAAGCAAAAGACTGGAGCGGTTTCGCGCTGGCACGGTCAGCGTGAAGCCGCTCCAGCAGCTTGAGGGGCTCCGCCCCCGAGCCCCGGCAGAGGGCTCTGCCTCCTTGGCGGCAGTGCCGCCAACCCCGCCGGGGCCAGGACCTGGCCCCGGACCCCGTCTGAGTTTTACTCCGGCTTCAGCCCGGCGCGGTCGGCGCGCTCGCGCCACTGCGCCGTCTCCTGCCTGATGCGGGCGCCGAAGCTGGCCGCATCGCCGGCGACGACGGAATAGCCCAGCCCTTCCAGCCGGGCGCGCACCGCCGCCTCCTTCGCCGGTTCCAGCAGCAGGGTGCGCAGCCGGGCCTGGATGGGGGCCGGGACGCCGGTGGGCATGATGAAGCCCCACCAGCCCACCGTCGTCACCTCCGGCAGCCCCGCCTCCGCCATGGTCGGCACTTCCGGCAGTGCCGGGTTGCGCTCGGTGCCGGTCAGCGCCAGGGGGCGCAGCCTGCCGCCCTGGATATGCGTCATGGCGGAGGAGATGGCGACGAAGCCATAGGGCACGTCGCCGGCCACCAGCCCGGTGAGCTGGGGACCGCCGCCGCGATAGCCGACCACCGTCGGCTCCAGCCCGGTCGCCAGCAGGAATTCCACCACCGTCAGATGCGTCGGCGTGCCGATGCCGCCATGGGAGAGGCCGGTCGGCCCCGCGCGCATCTCCGCCAGCACGCCCTTCACGTCGCGCGCCTTCGCGGCGGGGTTGGCGAGCAGGACCAGCGGCGCCGTCACCGCCAGGCCGAGCGGCGCCAGGTCCCGCTCCACGTCGAAGGGCATGCGCTCGCGGAACAGGCCGGGATTCACCACCAGCGCATTGTCCGCGGTGCCGAGGGTGTAGCCATCCGCCGGCGCGCCGATCACCGCCTGGGTGCCGGGGATGGAGGCGCCGCCGCCGCGATTCTCCACGACGACGGTCTGGCCGGAGAGCTCGGTCGCCCGCTGCGCCAGGATGCGCGCGACGATGTCGCTGGAGCCGCCCGGCCCGTAGGGCACGACGATGCGGATGCTGCGCGCCGGGAATTCCTGCGCCCGCGCCAGGGCCGGCAGCAGCAGGGGGGCGGCGAGCAGCGCGCGGCGCGACGCCTCAGCCATCGAGCCGGACATTCGCGATCCTCACCACCTCGCGCCACTGCGCGATCTCCGCCTTCACGAAGGCGCCGAAATCCTCGGGCGTCGTCGGGTCGGCGATGGCGCCCAGCTCGAGGAAGCGGGCGGCGATGGCCGGATCGCGCAGGATGGCGACGGTATCGGCATTCACGCGGCGGACGATCTCCGGCGCCAGCCCGGCGGGGCCGCAGAGGCCGGACCAGCCGAAGGCGCCATAGCCGGGGGAGACGGTCTCGGCGATGCTCGGCACGTTCGGCAATTGGGGCACGCGCCGCGGCGTCGTCACCGCGATCGGGATGAGCCGGCCGGACTGGATGTTGTTCAGCGCGCTGGCGACGCTGTCCATCATCAGCGTGACGTTGCCGGCGAGGAGATCCGCCATGCCCGGCCCGCTGCCGCGGTAATGCACCATGTTGAGCTGGATGCCGCAGCGATGGGCGAAGAGCTCGGCCGCCAGGTGCTGGCTGGTGGCGGGGCCGGCGGTGGCCATGTCCACCGCGCCGGGCCGGGCCTTGGCCAGAGCCACCACCTCCTGCGGGGTGCGGCCGGGGAAGTTCGGATGCGCGACGATCAGCAGCGGCACCATGGCGACGTTGCTGATGGGGGTGAAGTCGCGCTCCGCATCATAGGGGAGGCGCGGTACGACGGAGGGGTTGACGCCCAGCGTGCCGGAGGTGCCGGCGACCAGGGTGTAGCCATCGGGCGCCGCCCGCGCGCCCATCTCCAGCGCCGGCACGCCGGCCGCGCCGCCGCGGTTCTCGACGAAGCAGCGCTGCGGCCAGCGCTTCGAAAGCTCATCCGCCAGCAGGCGGGTGAGGATGTCCGAGGCCTGGCCGGGCGGGAAGGGGACGATGATGCGCACCGGCTTGTCCGGCCATTGCCCCTGCGCCCCCGCCCGATGCGGCCCCGCCAGCATCGGCACCAGGGCCGGCGCGGCCAACAGGCTGCGCCGTGAAATCCTCGGCATCGCTTCCTCCATCCCTGCGTGGCCGAGTGTATAGAACGGTCATGCCGCAGCGTGAACGCCCGCCATGCCGGCCCGCGATCCGCCGCCGGCAAGGGGAGGGGACTGGGCCGATGGCCGGATCGAACAGCGTCAGGGTCGCGGTGCTGCCGGGGGACGGCATCGGCACGGAGGTGACGCAGGCGACGCTCGCCGTGCTGGAGAAGCTGGCGAAGCGCCACGGAATCGGCATCGCCACCGAGACCCTGCCGGCCGGGGCCTTCCACTACCGGGAAACGGGCGAGGCGCTGCCGGAGAGCAGCTTCGCGGCGGCGAAGGCGGCGGATGCCATCCTGCTCGGCGCCATGGGCTGGCCGGGAATCCGCTACTCGGATGGCACCGAGATCGGGCCGCAGCTCGACCTCCGCTTTCGCCTTGGCCTTTATGCCGGTGTCAGGCCGGTGAAGGCGATCCCGGGCGTGCCCGTGGCGCTGGCCGATCCACGCGCCCGCGACATCGACCTGGTGATCCTGCGGGAGAGCACGGAAGGGCTGTTCTTCTCCCGCGGCCGCGGCACCGTGACCGAGGACATGGCGGAGGAGACGCTGCGCATCACCCGCCAGGTGACGGAGAAGCTCTCCCGCTTCGCCTTCCGCCTGGCGGAGCGCCGGGCGGCGCGGCGCGGCAGGCGCGGCGTGGTGACGCTGGTGGACAAGGCCAATGTCTTCCGTGCCTTCGCCTTCATGCGCGGCGTCTTCGACGAGGTCGCGGCGGGGTTCCCTGGCGTCGAGGCGCGGCACCACTATGTGGACGCCATGGCGCTGGACCTGCTGCGCCGTCCCTGGGAATTCGACGTGCTGCCCACCGAGAACATGTTCGGCGACATCCTTTCCGATCTCGGCGCCGGGCTGGTGGGCGGGATGGGCTTCTCCCCCTCCGCCGATATCGGCGACGAGCACGCGGTGTTCCAGCCGGCGCATGGTACGGCGCCGGACATCGCCGGGCAGGGGATCGCCAACCCGACGGCGATGCTGCTCTCCGCCGCGATGATGCTGGACTGGCTTGCCGCGCGCGGCGCGGGCCAGGGCTATGGGGATGCGGCGCTGGAGCTGGAGGGCGCGGTGGACGCCGCCTTCGCCGCCGGGCTGCGCACCGCCGATATCGGCGGCCGGGACGGCACGGCGGCGGTGGCGCAGGCGGTCGCGGAGCGCATTGGCGCATGATCTCCCGCCGCGCGCTGCTGCAGGGCGTGGCGGCCGCCGGCGGGACCGCGGCGGCGGTGGCGGTGCTCGGCGCGCTGGGC
>NZ_JAMZIK010000222.1 GCF_024178315.1 Siccirubricoccus soli
CCGACAGCACCTGGCCAACGTCATCATCGCCTGCAACTTCGCCCGCCGGCTGAAGACCCTACCCGGCCTCACACCCTCCGAAGCTATCTGCAAAGCCTGGACAGAGGAGCCGTCCAGGTTCATCCATGACCCGCACCACCAAATCCCGAAACCAAACATCTAGGCTCCGGACTCAATCAGCACCATCCGGTAATGATGGCGGCGATGGCGATGGCGGGGGCGAAGGTGCTGGCGAGCTTGTCGTATCGGGTGTGGAGGCGGCGCCAGTCCTTCAGCCGGCCGATGGTGCGTTCGATGACGTTGCGGGCCCTGTAGGTAGGTCGGCTGAAGGGCTGGCGCCGCTTTCGGGTCGGATTAGTTGGGGATCACCGGGATGGTGCCACGGTTGAGCAGGAACTGTCGCAGGCGGTCGCTGTCGTAAGCGGGATCGGCCAGCAGCCAGGCGGCTGGTGGCAGGTCGGCCAACAGCCCTTGGGCGACGCGGACATCGCCGGTCTGCCCGGGCGTCAGGGGGAAGGCCAGCACCCGTCCCAGCTCGTCGGTGACCAGGTGGATCTTGGTGCCCAGGCCGCCCCGGGAGCGGCCTAGGGCCTGGCTGTCGGCCCCCCTTTTCCGCCCGCTGCCGAGCGATGCGCCTTGGCGGTGGTGCTGTCGATCATCTGCATCCCACCTGGGGGGGCGGCGGCAAGCGCGGCAAAAATCGCCAGCCAGATGCCGCGCCGCGACCAGCGGCGGTAGCGGTTGTAGATGGTGGTCGGCGGTCCGTAGCAGGCCGGGCAGTCCTGCCAGCGGCTGCCATTCTTCAGCTGATGCACAATGCCGCTGATCACCCGCCGGTCATCCACCCGCCGCGCCCCAGGCTGGGTCCGCGGCAGATGCCCTTCAATCGCCGCCCACTGCGCCTCCGACAGCCAGAACTCCCCAGCCATCCCTCACCCTCCTCCCACCTCAAGAAGGGTGAAGCACAACCCAAACCCGCAACCCCAGACCTGATCGAGTTTGGAGCCTAGGGCCTGTGAGGGAACCCTTCAAAGGCGGCGGGGAGGTAGAGGGTGCCGCTGAAGCTTGTGGCGGTCTTGTTGTAGCGGGTGGCGAGAGCGCGCCACTCTTTCAGCCTGGCCCACAGGTTCTCGATCTTGTGGCGCCTGCGATAGGCGGCGCGGTCGAAGTGCTGCTGCCTCGGATGGGTGGGGTTGGCGCGCACCACCGGCAGCGCGCCGGCTTCCATCACCAGGGCAATCCAG
>NZ_JAMZIK010000223.1 GCF_024178315.1 Siccirubricoccus soli
GTAGCGGGTGGCGAGAGCGCGCCACTCTTTCAGCCTGGCCCACAGGTTCTCGATCTTGTGGCGCCTGCGATAGGCGGCGCGGTCGAAGTGCTGCTGCCTCGGATGGGTGGGGTTGGCGCGCACCACCGGCAGCGCGCCGGCTTCCATCACCAGGGCAATCCAGGCGGCCGAGGAATAGGCGGCATCGCAGACGACCCGCCCGATGTTGCCCAGCAGGGCGGCGATCAGCAGCAACGCAGGAGCGACGCGCAACTCCGACGCCTGGCCTGGCCCGGGATCAGGGCGAAGCCGAGCGGGCGACCCTGCGCATCGCAGACCGTACAGGCCTTGGTGCCATAGCCGCCGCGCGAACGGCCAAGGGCCTGCGCCTTCGCCCCCCTTTGGCCCCGGCTGCCTTGGGGTGTGCCCGGATCGAGGTGCCGTCCAGGAAGACCTCGCCGAGGTCCGGTGCGCCGGCATCGCGCAGATGCGCGAAGGCACGCTCCCAGACCCCGGCCCGCGACCAGCGGATGTGCAACTGCGCCGCCTTCCACCAGGGGCCAAGCTCTGCTGGCACCGAGCGCCACTTGGCGCCGTTGCGCTGCCCCCAGATCACCGCCTCCACCGTCCGCCGCTCCTCAGCCAGAGGCCGCCCGGCCCCAGACCGCGCCACATCCAGCGCCGCCTTCAGCCGCGCCCACTCACCGTCGCTCAGGATCGCCATCCCAAGACAACGAGCCAAACCCAATCGATTTCCCTAACAGCGCCTAGAGCATGCTGCGTTCTGCGTTCGCTTGCGCTCACGCAGCATGCTCTAAGCGACGCGGGCGCGGCTGGGGGCGAGGGGCAGGCTGAACAGCCGCTCCTGGCCCAGCAGGAAGGCGCGGGCGCCGCGAGGGAACAGGCCGGCCAGGGCAGGGTCGGTCACCGAGAGGCCGCCGGTATAGGCGCCGAAGGCGGGCAGCATCACCCGCCAGGCATCGGCGAGGAAGCAGGGCCGCGTGACCCCGCCGCAGCGCGTCGGCATGGTCGCCTTGGGATGGAAGTGGCCGGAGATCTCGCCGGGCGGAATGCGGCCGGGCCGGGCTTCGTGGCGGAAGACGAAGGGCGGTTCGGCCAGCTCCTCCACCGCCGCACCGGGCAGGCCGTCCGGCGCCACCGGGTCGTGGTTGCCCAGCACCCAGACCAGCTCCGCGCCGCCCAGCATGCGGGCCAGCGCGGTAGCCTCTGCCGGCGGCAGCCGTGCCGCGCCGGCGGCATCGTGGAAGCTGTCGCCCAGCGCCACGATGCGCGCAGGGCGCCAGCGCCGCAGCGCCAGCGCTAGGCGTTGCAGCGTCTCCCGCGAATCATAGGGCGGCAGCAGCCGCCCGGTGGCGGCGAAGGCGCTGCCTTTCTCCAGATGCAGGTCGGCGACGACCAGCAGCTTGCGCGCCGGCCAGACCAGCACGCCGGCCGGGTCCAGCATCAGCCGCTCCCCCGCGATATGGATCGGCGCGGGGGTCATGCGCGGGAGTCCTGCACGGTGGCTTGGCCTGTCGGGTTCAAAACCTCAGACCGGGGTCCGGGGCCAGGTCCTGGCCCCGGCGGGGGTTCGGGGGCAGCGCCCCCGATCTTTTTGTCTCGCCTCACGCCCCGCCCGCCGTCTTCATGCTCCGGATGAACCGCGATCTCCGTGGCCGGTCCCGGTGCCTTGGCTTGTCGACCACCCCGGCCCGCACCCGGATGCCCTCTGTCACGTCCGCCAGCACTTCGTTGAAGATCTCCGCCCCGTTGGTTGCCTCGGCCACCAGCGCCTCGGCCTCGGCCAGCAGCGCGTCCTCGGCGCCGCCGGCCACCCATTCCCGCCCTTCCTCGATCAGCGCCGGCACGGCCAGCGGCGAGACCTGATCCAGTCGCAGATGCCGGATGCGCCCTTTCGCCCGCGCCAGCAGCTTGCCGATGCGGGCCACGTCGGTCAGCCCGCCCGCCGCCTCCTGCCGCGTCGCCCGCAACAGGATGTGGTCCGGCTCATGCTTGCGCAGCACGTCGTAGATCAGGTCGGCATTCATGGTCATCTGCCGCGGGCGCTGCTCATGCCCCGGGTGGTTCTTCTCGATCAGCCCGGCGATGGTGGCGATGTGGCGGAAGCTGCGGCGGAGCATGGAGCTTTCCGCCATCCATTCCTCCAGATCCTCGCCCAGTATGTCCTCATCGAAGAGCGGCTCGACATCCGTGGGCTCGAAGGCGCTCCATGTCGCTATCACGTAATCCGTGGCGAGGTAGCCGAGCGGGCCGTAGCCCAGCCTTTCCATCCGCTTCGTCACCAGCATGCCCAGCGTCTGGTGCGCCAGCCGCCCCTCGAAGCAATAGGCGACGAGGAACCAGCGCCCGCCGCGCGGAAAGCTTTCCACCAGCAGCCCGTCCTTCTCCGGCAGGGCGGAGCGGGCGCGCTGCAGCCGCAGCCATTCCCGCACCGGCTCCGGCAGCAGCCGCCATTTGCGTGGGTCGTGCAGGATCTCCCGCACCCGCGCGGCCAGCCAGGTGCTCAGCGGCATGCGGGCGCCGGCATAGGCGGGGACGCGCGGATCGCCCTCGCCGCCGCGGGAGACGATGGCGCTCATCGCGTCCAGCGCCTCGAAGCGGAGCGTCTGGCCGGCGAAGATGAAGCTGTCCCCGGGCAGCAGGGTGGAGATGAACCACTCCTCCACCTCGCCGAGCACCGGCCCGCCGCGCAGCCGCACCTTCAGCAGCGGGCTTTCCACGATGGTGCCGAGATTCATCCTAAGCTGCCGCGCCACGCGCTGGTCCCGCACATGGACCATGCCCTCGGCATCGCGAAACAATTTGCGGAAGCGCTCATAGACTCGGAGGGCATAGCCGCCGTCCTCCACGAAGCGCAGCACGTCGTCGAAATCGTGCCGCGTCAGCGCGGCATAGGGGGCGGCGCGCGTGACCTCCGCGTAGAGGTCGTCCGGGTGGAAGGGGCCGGCGCAGGCCATGGCCAGCACATGCTGCGCCAGCACGTCGAGGCCGCCCGGGCGGGGTGGGTCGCCATCCAGCTCCTGGTGCCGCACCGCCTCCAGCGCCGCGGCGCATTCCACCACCTCGAAGCGGTTGGCGGGAACCAGGATGGCGCGGCTCGGCTCATCCATCCGGTGGTTGGCGCGGCCGACGCGCTGCAGCAGCCGGGCCACGCCCTTCGGCGCGCCGACCTGGATCACCTGGTCCACATCGCCCCAGTCGATGCCGAGATCGAGCGAGGCCGTGGCCACCACGGCGCGGAGCTTGCCGGCGGCCATCGCCGCCTCCACCTTCCGGCGCTGCTCGACGGTGAGGCTGCCATGGTGCAGGGCGATGGCAAGGTTGTCGTCATTCAGCCGCCACAGCGCCTGGAAGATCATCTCGGCCTGGGCGCGGGTATTGACGAAGACGATGGTGACCTTCGCCCCCCGCAGCCGCCGGTAGATCTCCGGCGCCGAGGCGAGGCCCATATGCCCGCCCCAGGGCAGGTGCCCCTCCGGCAGCATCACCTCCAGCTCCGGCGCCGCGCCGCCCTTCACCTGCACCAGCCGCACCGCCTCCGGCGCGCCGGTGGGGGAGAGGAAGGCGCGCAATGGCTCGGGGTGCGCCACGGTGGCGGAGAGGCCGACGCGGCGCGCCCCCGGCGCCAGCCGCGCCAGTCGGGCGAGGCCAAGGGCGAGCTGATCCCCCCGCTTGGTGCCAGCCAGGGCATGGATCTCATCCACCACCACCGCGCCGAGGCCGGCGAAGAGCGTCCCCGCCTCCGGCGAGGCGAGCAGCAGGAGCAGGCTTTCCGGCGTGGTCAGCAGGATGTTGGGCGGCGCCTCCCGCTGCCGGGCGCGGCGGTTCTGCGGCGTGTCGCCGGTGCGGGTCTCGATGCTGATGGGCAGGCCCATCTCCGCCACCGGCGCCGTCAGGTTGCGGGCGATATCGACGGCCAGCGCCTTCAGCGGCGAGACATAGAGGGTGTGCAGCCCCGGACGCGGCGCCTGGGCCAGCTCCATCAGGCTGGGCAGGAAGCCGGCCAGGGTCTTGCCGCCGCCGGTGGGAGCGATCAGCAGCGTGCTCTCCCCCGCCGCCGCCGCGCGCCACAATGCGAGCTGGTGCGGCCGGGGCGTCCAGCCGCGCCCGGCGAACCAGGCGGCAAAGGGTTCCGGCAATGTTCCCATGGAGTGCTACTATGTGACGGGGCAGCGAGGGTTTGGGAAGGGGCGATGCGTTAACCTTCCGAACAGGGGCGAGCGGTAACTCCTGGTTGTATTCGACCAGGAGGGTCCGCAATGCCACGTTCAGACGAGCCCAGCCCGGCCCGGGAATGGAACGGCACCGAACTCGCCTCGATGGCCATGGCTCTGGGCCTGACCGTCACCCGCGCGCCGCTGGACCCGCAGGCGACGCCGCCCTCGCTGCTGGCCTGGGTGGAGCGCGGCGCCATCGCGGCGGCGGGGGGCTTTCCGCCCTGTCGCTGATCCTGCTCCTCGGCGGGTGAAGGGCCGCTGCCCTGAACCTGCTTGCAGAGGGAACCGCCCCCTGTGCTCCGGATCCTGTTGCGGGCCTGCCGCCGGCCGCGGGCGCACCTGGAGCACGCAGCGGTGCCGTCCACGCCGCACTCAGCCCGAGCGGCCAGTTCCCCGCTCCTCGCAGAAGGCAGGGGTGGAGCGGTACACCTCCCGCCGGTATTTCGCGGCGTAATTGGCCAGCCGCAGCGGGCGGCGGAGCAGTGCCTGCGCCAGGCGTCGCCACAGGGACATGGGCTCGAGCGGCGACTCCCCCGTCCCGGTGTTGCGCAGCGGCCGCACTTCCACTTGCCCAGTCGCCGCCACTCCGGTGACCCGCAGGCCCGGCGGGTCCAGCACCAGGTCGAAATCGCCCAACTCCACTGGTAGCGGCTCTGGCGCTGCCTGCCAGATCGGCGCCTCAGGGGGCTGCCAATAGGCGGCGACGAGGGAGCGCAACGCCCAGAGGCTGCTGCCGCGCCCGGAGTAATTCTCCAGCAGATCCGGCTGCAGGGTCTCGTAGCCCTGGGTCACGGTGCCCCCCGCCAGTGCCCCGTGAGCAATGAAATGCGACCACACCGCATCCAGTGCCCGGCGGGCGAGGCCGGGCGGGATCGGCGGCTCCTCCAGCCCCGCGGCGAGGACCAGGGGGGCGGCGACTGCCATGCGGTAGCAGGCGCTGCGGCCGAAGATGGGAAAACCCCGTGGGGCGAAGAAATGGCTGTAGCCCGGCGCGAATTCCTGCAGCGCCCGCGCCGCCACCCCGGCATCCAATGCCGGGTTCACTGCCGCAGCGAAATGCAGCAAGTAGTGCATCTGCCAGGCATTGTAGTGGTCGATGGCGCCATTCACCCCGTCGGCGAACCAGCCCCCGCCGGCGGCAGCATGCAGGAAGGCCTCCCGATGTGCCCTGGTAGCGGGGCTGGCGGGCTGACCCCAGGCTTCCCGCACCAGCCCCACCAGCATCGGGCAGAGATGCCAATTGCCCTCATAGATTCGTCGCCCTTCCACACCGCCCAGCCAGGCGAGTAGTGCCGCCTGAGCAGGGGCGGGCAGGGTGGCGCGCAGCCGGTCCCGCAGCATCCAGGCGGCCAGCGCGACATCCGCCGCCTCGATGATGCGTTGGTCAAGATCGCCGATCGGGCCCCAGTATTCCGGCCCCTTCGGGTCGGTACCGGCGGTGAGGCCGGCGGCGAGATGGGCGAAGGCGTCGAAGCGACTGCCATCCGGCAGGGGAATATGGTCGCCGCGGTGCCGTACCCAGGCAGCGAGCAGCGGGGCGGCGCGGGCGAAGCCCTCCAGCGCCTCCACCCGCGTGCCGCGCGTGCCCGGCACCCCGGGGTAGAGAACCAGGGCACAGCCGGGGCTGCGATAGGCACGAATGCCGGCGGCGACATAGCCGAGGATCCGATCATAGTCCGCGTTGGCGAGGGAGGGGCGCCCACCCAGCTCTTGCCGCAGGGCAGGGTCGAGCGACAGCAGGGCGGGCGCCGGGTGCACCCGGTGGAACCAGCCCTCGACGCTGCCGACGACCGCACCGGCCCAGTGCCAGAGCGCGGCGCCGAGGGCGAGCCCGGCGGCCAGCGCAGCCCAAGCGGACCAGCCGACCAGCAATGGGGCCAGGCCGGCCAAGGCAAGGCCCGTGGCTAGGCCCGGCCAGCGCTGCCGGGTGGCCGAGACGAGACGGGGCAGTATTCGCATGCGGAATCCTAGTGGAGTGCGGCACACTAGCCCGAAGACGAGGCCGGAGAAACTCGGTTCCGCTGCGGAATGGCGCCCGCCCGTCGGCTCACCCGGCCGCCAACTGGGCCAGCCGGTCCAGCAGGGGCAGCACCTCCTCCCGCGTCAGGTCGGGCACTTCCAGCAGCACCCTATCCACCCCGGCGGCGCGGTAGGCCTCCAGCGTCTTCGCCTCGGCCGGGGCGCGGAACACGGTCATGGAGAGGCTGGCCGGATCGCGCCCCGCCGCCTCCGCCGCCCGCGCCAGCCGGGTCTTCGCCACCGCCGGGTCGAAGCCCGCCCCGCCGCGCGGGATCCAGCCATCGCAATAGGCGGCGATGCGCTTCAGCGTGATGTCGGTCTCGCCGCCCAGCAGGATGGGCGGGTGCGGCTTCTGCACCGGCTTCGGGTAGGACCAGCTCGGCTCGAGCTTCACGAATTCGCCGCTGAAGCTCGCCACCTCCTGCGTCCACAGCGCCTTCATCGCCAGCACGCGCTCGCGCATCAGCTTGAAGCGCGTCTCGTAGCTGGCGCCGTGCTGCGCCATCTCCTCCTTGTTCCAGCCGCCGCCGATGCCGAATTCGAAGCGCCCACCGGAGAGCATGTCGAGGCTCGCCACCGCCTTCGCCGTCACGATCGGGTCATGCTGCGGCACCAGGCAGATGCCGGTGCCGAGGCGCAGCCGCTTGGTCGCCGCGGCAGCGAAGGCCAGCGCCACGAAGGGGTCATGGGTGTGGGAATAGCGCTTCGGCAGTTCCCCGCCGCCCGGGAAGGGGGAGAGGCGGCTGACGGGGATATGGGTGTGCTCGCAGACGAAGAGGGATTCGAAGCCCCGTTCCTCCAGCGCCGCGGCCAGCTCGGCCGGGGCGATGCCGTAATCCGTGGGGAAATGGAAGACGCCGACGCGCATTTCGCTCTCCTGCGCAGGGGCGTAGGACACGCCCTGGGGAGGGGAGAGTGGGCGGCGCGGCAGGCGCTGTCGAGCGGCCGGCGGGGAGAGGGGCGCCGCAGCAACCTGGGGCCGGTGATGGCGTTGCGGCGCCGCAAGATTGGAGATTGCCATGGAGTTTCCCAGGCTGACGCGCCGCTTGGCCCTGCTGGCGCTGCTGGGCGGCGCGCCCCTTGGCGCGGCCGTGGCCCAGCCGCCGCCGCCGGGCTGGTGGTGGGAGGACTCGCGCCATCGCCGCGAGTATGAGCGCTGGCGCGCTGCGGAGTGGCGGCGGCGGGAGCGCGAGGCGCGGCGGCGGCGGCGCGAATGGCGCCGCGAAAGCTGGGAAGAGGAGCGGGAGCGCGAGGCCTGGGCGCGGCGGCAGAGCTGGTATCGCTGATCCCTTGAAGCCGCTGGCGCGGCTGTGTGGAGGCGCCCTGTTTCCGGCGCCCGGGCGTTCCAGGCCAGGCGGAATCGCCTGGCGGCCTGACATCTACCAGGGGGCGAGCCAGGGCAGCGTGCGCTGCTCTGGCACAGCCTGCCGTAGGGAAGCCAGGGCAGGATGGCGGCCAGCGCCGGCCGCGGGCGGGACGCCGATGCGCGCCCTGGCGTCCCGATGATGGGCGGGCCTACCCGGCCGGCTGCATCGTGCCGAGGACGCTGGCGGCCAGCGGGTTCGGGCCGAAGCGGTTGGGCTGCGGCTCGCCCCTGGTGCAGTACCAGACCAGCAGCAGGACGATGCCGAGCAGCGGCACCAGGGCAATCAGCATCCACCAGCCGCTGCGGCCGACATCGTGCAGGCGCCGCACCGTGACGGCGAGGGAGGGCAGGAGCAGCGCCAGGGAAACGGCAATGCCGAGCAGCCCGACCAGTACATCCGGCAGCACCACCCCCAGCACGGAGATGACGATCTGGATCAGGATGCTGAACAGGAAGAAGAACCAGAATTCGGACCGGCTGGCCCGCCCGCTGAAGCTGGCATAGTTGCGGAGGCAGTTGCTGACCGCATCCTGGAAACCCATCGTTCGCTCCCGTGAATGCCAGGAGCATAACGGGCCGTTGCTTTTCCCACGGTAAACATCGGTGGCCACCGACCATATCGGCCGGGCGTCACGGCCACCGGTTCGATTGTCTGGCGCCCGGCGCAGCGCCAGCCCCGGCGTCACGCGGCAACGCCGTGGGGATCAGTGGAAATCCCGGCTCGGCGGCAGCTTCACCAGCGGGTCGCCGCGCAGATCGGGGCGCGTGACCTCATCGGCGCGGGCCAGGGTGCGGCGCCAGGGCGTCTCCGCCGGCACATCCAGCGCCGCCAGCGCGTCCAGCCGGACGGAGCGATCGGTCAGCCGGTGCACGATGAGGTGGATGATCGGCACCTCCGCCTCATGCCGCTCCACCCGCCCCTCCGCCACCACCAGCCGGGCCGAGACCACGGCGGCGCGGAATTGCTCCACGCGGGACTGGTAGAGCACGAGGTTGGCGGTGCCGAACTCATCCTCGATGGTGAAGAACACCACCCCCTTGGCGCTGCCCGGCCGCTGCCGCACCAGCACCAGGCCCGGCAGCCGCAGCCAGGCACCGCGCCGCACCGCCTGGAGCTGGCGCGTATCCGCCAGCCGCGCCGCCTGAAGCTGCGGCCGCAGCAGCGCCAGCGGATGCTGCCGCAGGCTGAAGCCGGTGCTGGTGTAGTCCAGCACCACCGTCTCCCCGGCCGTCACGGCGGGCAGGGCAGGGGGCGGCTCCAGCAGATCGCCCTGCAATGGCGCGGGCGCTTCCACCGCCGTCGCCTCCCACAGCGCGGCGCGGCGGTCCAGCCCCATGGCGCGGAAGGCATCCGCCGCCGCCAGCGCCTCCACCGCACGGCGGTCGAGCGCGGCGCGGCGGATGAGGTCGGGCAGGTTGCGCGCCGGGCGGGCCTTCGTGATCCGCTCCGCCGCCTCCTGCCCCAGCCCCTGCACCAGCCTGAGGCCGAGGCGCAGCGCGAGCTTGCCATCCGCCGCCCGTTCCAGCGTGCAATCCCAGTCGCTGGCGGTGACGTCGATGGGCCGCACCTCCACCTCGTGGTCCCGCGCATCGCGGATGAGCTGCGCCGGCGCGTAGAAGCCCATGGGCTGGCTGTTCAGCAGGGCGCAGGTGAAGGCGGCATGGTGGTGGCATTTCAGCCAGGCGGAGGTGTAGACGAGCTGGGCGAAGGAGGCAGCATGGCTTTCCGGGAAGCCGTACTCGCCGAAACCCTCGATCTGACGGAAGCAGCGTTCGGCGAATTCTCGCGGATACTCCTTCTTCACCATGCCGCTGACGAACTCATCGCGGAAGCGCGAGACGGTGCCCTCATTGCGGAAGCTCGCCATGGCGCGGCGCAGCTCATCCGCCCTGGCCGCGGAGAAGCCGGCGCCGATCATGGCGATCTGCATCGCCTGCTCCTGGAAGAGCGGCACGCCGAGCGTTCTTTTCAGCACGGCCTTCAGCTCCTCCGAGGGATAGCTCTCGTCCTCCTCGTTGTTCTTCCGCCGCAGATAGGGGTGGACCATGTCGCCCTGGATCGGGCCGGGGCGGACGATCGCCACCTCGATGACCAAGTCATAGAATTCGCTGGGACGCAGCCGCGGCAGCATGTTCATCTGCGCCCGGCTCTCCACCTGGAAGACGCCGATGGAATCGGCGCGGCGCAGCATCTCGTAGGTGGCCTTGTCGTCCTGCTCCACGCCCTGCAAGGTCAGCGCCGGGCCGCCATGCCGCGCCACCAGCTCGAAGCCGCGGCGCAGGCAGGTGAGCATGCCGAGGCCGAGCACATCCACCTTCAGGATGCGCAGCGCTTCGATATCATCCTTGTCCCATTCGATGGTGTGGCGGCCCTGCATCGCCGCCTTGGTGACGATGGCCAGCTCCGTCAGCTTGCCGCGGGTGATGACGAAGCCGCCGACATGCGTCGCCAGGTGGCGGGGGAAGCCGGTCAGCTCCTCCGCCAGCTCGCAAGCCATGGCGAGGCGCGGATCCCCCGCCGCGCTCAGCCCTTGCTCGGCGGCGATCTCGGCCAGGCTCCTGTCGCCCCGATTCCAGACGGATTTCGCCAGCCGCCCCGTCACATCCTCGGACAGGCCCATGGCCTTGCCGACCTCGCGGATGGCGCTGCGGTGGCGGTAGCGGACCTGCGTGGCGGCGATCGCGGCGCGGTCGCGGCCATAGCGCTCATAGATGTGCTGGATGATCTGCTCGCGCCGCTCATGCTCGAAATCCACGTCGATATCGGGCGGCTCGTTGCGGTTCTCGGAGATGAATCGCTCGAACAGCAGCTCGTGCTTGTCGGGCGGGAGGGCAGTGATGCCGAGCACGTAGCAGACGGCGGAATTCGCCGCCGAGCCGCGGCCCTGGCAGAGAATGCCCTTGTCCTGGGCGAAGCGGACGATCTCCTGCACCGTCAGGAAATAGGGCGCGTAGCCCATGCGGCCGATCAGCGAGAGCTCATAAGCGAGCTGCCGCTGCACTTTCTCCGGCACGCCCTCCGGCCATTTAGCAGCACCTGCCTCCGCCACCCGGCGTTCCAGCGTCTGCTGCGCGGTCAGGCCGGGCTCAAGGATCTCCTCCGGATATTCATAGGCGAGGTCGCGCAGCGAGAAATGGCAGGCAGCCAGCACGCGCTGCGTCGCGTCGATCGCCTCCTCATGCCCGGCGAAGAGGCGGCGCATCTCCGCCGCCGGCTTCAGATGCGCCTCGGCATTGCGCTCCGCCGCATAGCCCAGCGCCTCCACGGTGGTGCCGAGGCGGATGGCGGTGACCACATCCGCCAGCCGCCGGCGGTCCGGGTGATGGTAGCGCGTGCCGCCGGCGGCGAGCAGCTTGGCGTCGGCCGCGCCCGCCATGGCGGCGAGCAGGTCCAGCCGCTTGCGGTCATCGCCCCGCGCCCGGTGCTGCGCGGCGCAGAACAGCGGCAGGGCAAGGCGCGGCCGCAGCGCCGCCGCATCCCGCCGGAGACGCGCGGCAAAATCCGCATCCGGCTGCTCCGGCGGGACCAGCGCCATGACGAGGCCAGACGCGGCCTCGATCACCGCCTCCCGCGCCAGGGGACATTCGCCCCTGGGCGCGTTCATCCGGGCGGTGGAGAGGAGGTGGGAGAGGCGCCCATAGGCGGCGCGGTCGCTGGGCCAAGCGAGATATTCATAGCCCTCCACCGGGCCGAGCCGCACGCCGGGGAGGAAGCGGAGCCCCGCTTTCCTCGCCGCCACCATGCCGCGCACCAGTCCGGCGAAGCTGTTGCGGTCGGCAATGCCGATGGCGGCGTGGCCGAGCGCCTGCGCCTGCTCCACCAGCTCCCATGGATGCGAGGCGCCTTCGAGGAAGGTGAAATTGGAGAGGGCGGCGAGTTCGGCGAAGCCGGGGGTCATCGGGGGCTCTGCCCCCGAACCCCCGCCGGGGAGGATACTCCTCCCCGGACCCCGGTCTGAGTTTTGGATCCGTGGGTCGAACCGCTCGGACTCAAACTCATGGTTTCCAAAGGCCCTTCGGCCTTTGGCGGGAGGGGTTGGGC
>NZ_JAMZIK010000224.1 GCF_024178315.1 Siccirubricoccus soli
CCGTGGGTCGAACCGCTCGGACTCAAACTCATGGTTTCCAAAGGCCCGGCGGCCTTTGGCGGGAGGGGTGGGGCGCACTGCGCCCAACGAGGAGGGCAGAGCCCTCCCTCAACACCGCCGCTAAGCAAAGCGCCCATGCAGCCACCACCGTATCGCCTCCCCCGGCACTGCCGGCCCGGCGCGGCAAACCCAGAGTCGGGCACCCCCCGTCAGCTCCACCCGGTAATAGTCGCGGAACAGCCGATCCGGCCGGTCCCGCCACCATTCCGGCGTGATGCGCTCCGGCCCCTCGGCCCGCAGCACCCGCCAGCTCAGCTTCCCCGCGCGCAGCAGGGAGGGCGGGGCATCCGGCATCACCGCCATGGCGGAAAGCTCCACCGGGCGGCGCAGCAGGCGGAGCGGCCGGCCGGGACTCGGCCAGCCGGGCGGGATCTGCAGCGCCTCGAAGGGGCCGATGCGCCGCACTTCCCGCTCCGGCCAATGGCTGGCGCCAGGCGCCAGGCGCCAGACCGGCAGGCGCTGGGCAAGGCGGTCCAGCAGCTCCGCCAGGGCTGCCGCCCGCTGGTCCGGCGCTGCTCCTTCCCTGCTTGGCAGCCCCCCCTGCGCCGCGGCCAGCGGCGCGGCGAGATGTGCTTCCAGCGCCAACCGGTCGAAGCCGAAGCCGGGCTCCAGCCGCCCCAGCCTTTCCTGGAACAGCCGGGCGAAATGCCATGGCGCACGGCCGGGCAGGCCGGTGCCGACCGGGATGGCCTGCACCGCGCCATCCACCCGGAAGGCGCGCAGCACCAGGCGGCGCGCGCCCAGCCCCGCCGCTTCCAGCCGGGCGCAGAGCGAAGGCAGCAGCCGCGCCAGCGCCGCGTCGATCGCTTCCCGCGTCACCAGGGGTTCGAGGAATTCCTCCGCCACCGTGCAATCCGGCGGTGGCTGCAAGGGCTGCAAGGGGCGCGGCCGGGCGCCGGTCGCGGCATCCAGCAGCGCCATCACCGCCGGGCCGAAGCGGCGGGCCAGCGGCGCGCGGGGCTGGCGCAGCACCGCGCCCAGATGCCTGAGGCCCAGCCGGTGGAAGGTGGCGATCGCCTCCCGCGGCAGGCGCAGCGCGGCGAGGGGGAGGGGGGCGATGGCCGCCGCCTCCCCGCCCGGCGGCACGGGCGG
>NZ_JAMZIK010000225.1 GCF_024178315.1 Siccirubricoccus soli
CTGCGGCCGGCGACCCCGGGCCGGCAGGGGCCGCCGCGGACGCCCGCCGCGTGCCGCAGGACGCCGCGGCGGAGACGCGGGAGGCCGGGGTCGGCCTCGCCGCCATGGCGGAGGAGTCGGCGCAGGGGCTGCGCCACCTGATGGCGATGCCGGATGGCCGCAGCCTGCAGGACAGCCGCCGGGCGATGCAGGAGGCCATGGAGGGCCTGATCGCCACCCAGCTGCGCCTGACGCAGGAGATGCTGCGGAGCAACGGGCCGGCCGCGATGGTGGAGCTGCAACGCCGCTACCTCCGCGCCACCTTCAGCGCCCTGGCGCAGGGCAGCACGGCACTGCTGCGCGCGACGCGGCAATTCGCCGATGCCGGCCTGGCCCCGCTGGAGCAGGCGCAGCGCCGCCAGCAGCAGGGCCGCGTCCGCGACGCGATGACCACCGAGGTGCGGACGGTGACGCCGGAGGATACGGCGCAGCAGGCGGCGAAGCTGATGGCCGGCGAGGATGCGGGGGCCCTGCCGGTGCGGGAGGGCGACCGGCTCGTCGGCATGGTGACCGACCGCGACCTGGCGCTGCGCCTCGTCGCGGAGGGCCGCGACCCGGCCCGGACCAAGGTGCGGGAGGTGATGTCGCCGGAGCTGCGCTACGTCTTCGAGGATGAAACCCTCGGCCAGGCCGCGGAGAACATGGCGCGGCTCCAGCTGCGGCGCCTGCCGGTGATGAACCGCGACAAGCGGCTGGTCGGCATCCTCTCCCTCGGCGACCTCGCCGCGCACGGCGCGCCGGCGGGGAGGGCGCTGGAAGGGGTCAGCGCGGGCGCCTGAAGCAGGCGCCCATGGCTGCCGACGCGGGGCGCTTCAGCGATGCAGCGCCCCGATCTCCCCGGCATAGCGTTCCAGCACCGCGCGCCGCTTCACCTTCATGGTCGGCGTCAGCAGCCCGTTCTCCACCGAGAAGGGGGCGGGTGCGGCGCACCAGCGGCGGATGCGCTCGATGGGGGAGAGCTTGGCGTTCACCCGGGCGATGGCGGCGCCGGCCTTGTCCGCCATGCCCTCCGCCGGCACCACCAAGGCAACGATGCCGGCCTGGCCCTCGCCCGCCACCACCGCCTGGGCGATCTCCGGCTCCGCCATCAGCAGGCCTTCGACCTTGGCCGGGCTCACCATGTCGCCGCCGAGAGTCTTGATGAAGTCCCGCTTGCGGTCGGTGATGACGATGCGGCCTTCCTCCAGATGCGCCACGTCGCCGGTGTGCAGCCAGGTCCCGTCATCCGGGCCGGGCCGCAGCGCGGCGGCGGTGGCCTCCGCATTGCCCCAGTAGCCGTCCATCACCAGCGGGCCGCGGATCAGCAGCTCGCCATCCTCGGCGATGCGCGCCTGCACCCCGTCCAGCGGCTTGCCGACCGTGTGGCGGACATTGTCCCAGGGCAGGTTCACGCTGATCACCGGCCCCGCCTCGGACTGGCCGTAGCCCTGCAGCAGGGGCAGGCCGAGGGCAAGGAAGAAGCCGGAAAGGTCCGGGTCCAGCCGCGCCCCGCCCGAGACCAGCGCCTTCAGCCGGCCGCCGAAGCGCGCCCGCACCTTGTTCCGCACCAGCCGGTCCAGCACCCAGTCCTGCACCGCCTCCAGCGGGCCGAGCGGCGGCCCGTCCAGCTTGCGCAGCCCGAGCGCCAGCGCCGTCTCGAACAGCCGCCGGCGGAAGGGCGTCTCCTTCTCGAGCTGCGCCAGCATCCGCGCCCGCAGCAGCTCGAACAGCCGGGGCACGGCGGTGATGAGGGTGGGCCGGATTTCCGTGAGCTCGGCGGCCAGCCGGTCGGCGCCGCGGGAATAGACGATCTCCATGCCGCAGGAGGGCAGCAGGAAGCAGCCCACCGTATGCTCATAGGCGTGGGAGAGGGGGAGGAAGGAGAGGTAGGGCGTGCCCGCCACCTGCAGGCGTTCCAGGAAGCCGGCGATGCCGGCCCGGTTCGCCAGCACCGCCCGGTGCGGCAGCATGACGCCGCGCGGCAGGCCGCCGGTGCCGGAGGTGTAGATCAGGCAGGCGAGGCGCCCGGGCGGGATCTGCTCCACCTCTGCCAGCAGCAGGGGCAGCTCGGCCGGGGTCGCCACCGCGTCGGCCCAGCGATGGCTCGGGATGCCGGGCGGCGCCGCGCCTTCCGCGTCCAGCAGCAGGAGCTGCTCCAGCCGCCCTGCCGCCGCCTCCGCCAGCCGGGCGGCGAGGGAAGGGATGGAGACGATGGCCGTCCGTGCCCCGGAATCGGCTATGACATGCGCATGGTCCGCCACCGTGTTGGTGACATAGGTCGGCACCGTCACCGCGCCGATCGCCATCAGCGCCACATCGGCGATGTTCCATTCCGGTCGGCTTTCGCTGACCAGCAGCACCCGGTCCCCGGGCATGATGCCCTGCTGCCGGAACCAAGCCGCCAGACTGCCGACCTGCAGGGCGAATTCCCCCCAGCTCAGGCGGCGCCAGGCGCCGCCGCGCCAGTAGCGGATCATTGGCGCCTGTGGCCGGCGGCGAGCCAGGTCCAGCATCATCCAGGGCAGGCTGGTCCAGGTCTCGGCCGCATCCTCCGTCCGCGCCGTCCCTGCGGCGGCCGCCTGCTGCATCCCAATCTCCTCCCCACACCACCCGATGGCGGCCGTCCCCGGTCCGGCGCGCGATCCCGGCTTGGCCGCGCCCTCTCCCGGCTTATATGCAGGGGCGTGACCCACGCCGAAACCCCATCCATCGCCCCCCGACCTGCCGCGGCTGCGGCCGGCCAGGGATCCGCTCCCGTTGCCACCCCCTGGGCCTCCCCTGGGCATGCTCCGCTGGATGCCGCCGGCGCGGGCGGCGAGGCGGGGCTGCCGAGCTGGGATCTTTCCGACCTCTACGCCTCGCCCGAGGATCCGGCGCTCGCCGCCGATCTGGACCGGGCGGAGGCGGAGGGCCAGGCCTTCGCCGCCCGCCATGCCGGGAAGCTCGCCGGCCTGTCCGGCACGGCGCTGGCCGAGGCCATCGCAACCTATGAAAAGATCGAGGAGATCCTCGGCCGGGCGATGAGCTACGGGCAGCTCGTCTTCGCCGGCGATGCCCAGGACCCGGCCAATGGCCGCTTCTATCAGACGCTGCAGGAGCGGGTGACGGCCATCTCCTCCCACCTGCTCTTCTTCACGCTGGAGCTGAACCGGCTGGAGGAGTCGGCGCTGGAGAAGAAGCTGGCGGATCCGGCGCTGGCCCGCTGGCGGCCCTGGCTGCGCGACCTCCGCGTCTTCCGCCCGCACCAGCTTTCCGACGAGGTGGAGAAGCTGCTGCACGAGAAGGAGGTCACCGGCCGCGCCGCCTGGAACCGGCTGTTCGACGAGACCATCGCCGGCATGACGGTGAAGGTGGCCAAGGGGGCCGAGGTCGAGGAGCTGACCGTCTCGGCGGCGCTGAACAAGCTCTCGGACCGCGACCCCGAGGTGCGGGCGGCGGCGGCCAAGGGTGTCTCGGAGGCCTTCGGCAGCCGCATCCGGCTGTTCTCCCTCATCACCAACACCCTGGCGAAGGACAAGGAGATCATCGACACCTGGCGGCGCTACCCGCGCCCCGGCTCCTCTCGCAACCGTGCCAACATGGTCGAGGACGAGGTGGTGGACGCGCTGGTGGCGGCGGTGCGGGAGGCCTATCCGCGCCTCTCCCACCGCTACTACGCCATGAAGGCGAAGTGGCTGGGCCTGCCGAAGCTGATGCATTGGGATCGCAACGCCCCGCTGCCGGACGAGGAGGATCGCACCATCCCCTGGGGCGAGGCGGTGCGCACGGTGCTCGACAGCTACCGTGCCTTCAGCCCGACGCTCGCCGAGATCGGCGGTCGCTTCTTCGAGCGGCCCTGGGTGGATGCGGCGCTGCGCCCGGGCAAGGCGAGCGGCGCCTTCGCCCACCCCACCGTGCCCTCGGCCCATCCCTATCTGCTGCTGAACTACCACGGCAAGACGCGGGACGTGATGACCCTGGCGCATGAGCTGGGCCATGGTGTCCACCAGGTGCTGGCGGCTGAGCAGGGCTACCTGCTCTCCGGCACGCCGCTGACTCTCGCCGAGACGGCCAGCGTCTTCGGCGAGATGCTGACCTTCCGCGGCCTGCTGGATGCCGAGACCGATCCGCGCCGCCGCCGCGCCATGCTGGCGAGCAAGGTGGAGGACATGCTGAACACGGTGGTCCGGCAGATCGCCTTCTACCGGTTCGAGACCCTGCTGCACGATGAGCGCCGCAAGGGTGAGCTGGCCGCCGAGCGCATTGCCGAGCTGTGGATGCAGGTGCAGACCGAGAGCCTCGGCCCCGCCTTCGACTTCACCCCGGATTACGGCGTCTACTGGGCCTATGTGCCGCATTTCGTGCACACGCCCTTCTATGTCTATGCCTATGCCTTCGGGGATTGCCTGGTGAACGCGCTCTATGGCGTCTATCGCGACGGCAAGGTCCCCGGCTTCGAGGCGAAGTATCTGGAGCTGCTGCAGGCCGGCGGCACGCTGCGGCACAGGGAGCTGCTGGCGCCCTTCGGCCTTGATGCCTCGGACCCGCAATTCTGGAAGCGCGGCCTGGACGTGATTTCCGGCTTCATCGACGAGTTGGAAGCCGCGGGATGAGCGACCGGCGGGAGCGGGAGAGCACGCTGTTCGGGGAGATGCGGCGGATGGTCCGCACCTCCGGCGCCGTGGGCGGCATCGCCGCCCGCGTGGCCGGGGAGCGCTTCCTCGGCCTGAAGACCGACAAGACGGCGCATGCGGAGGATTTGAAGGCGATCCTTGGCGGGCTGAAGGGCCCGCTGATGAAGGTGGCGCAATTCCTCTCCACCGTGCCGGATGCGCTGCCGGAGGAATATGCCGAGCAGCTTGCCACGCTGCAGGCCAATGCGCCGCCCATGGGCTGGCCCTTCGTCCGCCGCCGGATGCAGAGCGAGCTGGGCCCGGGCTGGGAGGCGAGGTTCAGCGAGTTCGGGCGGGAGGCGGCGGCGGCCGCCTCGCTCGGCCAGGTCCACCGGGCGAAGCTGCCGGACGGCACGCCGGTGGCCTGCAAGCTGCAGTACCCGGACATGCCGAGCGTGGTGGAGGCCGATCTCCGCCAGCTCAAGCTGGCGATGAACCTCTACCAGCGCATGGACAGCACCCTCGACAATGGCGAGGTGTACCAGGAGCTGCGCGACCGGCTGCGCGAGGAGCTGGACTACCTGCGGGAGGCGGCGCATCAGCGCCTCTATGGCCTGATGCTGGCCGACCAGCCCAAGGTCGCGGTGCCGCAGCCGGTGGAGGGCTATTGCACCACCCGGTTGCTGACCATGAGCTGGCTGGAAGGCCAGGCCCTGGCGAAGCGGCTGGAGGAGAACCCGCCGCAGGAGGAACGCCGCGCCTATGCCGAGGCGCTGTTCCATGCCTGGTACCTGCCCTTCTACCGCTACGGCGTCATCCATGGCGACCCGCATCTGGGGAACTACCAGGTGCGGCCGGACCGGCAGGGCATCAACCTCTTCGATTTCGGCACCATCCGCGTCTTCCCGCCGAGCTTCGTCGGCGGCGTCATCCTGCTCTACGAGGCGGTGCGCGACGGCGATGAGGAGAAGGCGGCGGAGGCCTACCGGATCTGGGGCTTCCGCAACCTGTCGAAGGAGACGATGGCGGTGCTCGGCCTCTGGGCCAAGTTCCTTTACGAACCCTTGGTGCAGGACCGGGTGCGGCCGATCCAGGAAGTGGACGACATGTCCTATGGCCGCAAGGTGGCGGCGCAGGTGCATGCCGGGCTGAAGCGGACCGGCGGGGTGAAGGTGCCGCGGGAATTCCCGCTGATGGACCGCGCCGCGATCGGCCTCGGCAGCGTCTTCCTGCGCCTCCGCGCGGAGATGAACTGGCACCGCCTGTTCATGGAGATGATCGAGGGCTTCGAGGCGGCGAAGCTGGCGCAGCGCCAGGCGGCGGCGCTGCGCGCGGCGGGGGTGCCGGAGACCCCGCGCTAGAGCAGATCGCCGTAGGGCGGCAGCGCCCGAAGGCGTGAATCTGCTCTACAAACAACGGCGTAGAGCGTTTTCGGTGAACGCATGTAAACCGAAAATGCTCTAGAGTAGCCTCCGACCTGGCGGATCACGGCGCGATCCACCGGCTGGTGGCGCAACCCTAATCGGGCACTGCTCCCGGAGGCCGCCGTCCGTCCCGCAAGCCGGCGGGCCGGATCGCGGCCTCAGGGAAGCGGTTGGCGACAGCGCCGCCAACCGCAGGCCAAGCCTGGCCCGTGACGGGCCTTGCGCCGGGGCGCGGCCGCAGCCCGCCTACAGCGACGCCCGCAGCCGCACCTGGAAGAGGTTACGGTCATACTCGTCATAGCCCGCGCTCTTCTCCAGGCGCTGCGAATAGCTGTAGGCGCCGATCAGCTCCAGGTTCCGGTTGATCAGCCAGCGGGCGCTCAGCGTCAGGATCCCATCCGTCACCTTCTGGTCCGGCCGCTGGTACTCCCGCCGGTCGGCGCGAATATCGCCTGAGAGGATCACATTGCGCAGGAACTCGTGGTCCACCGTCACGCCGCCCTGCAGCCGCTGGTAGCTGACGGCATCGACGCGGATGGATTCCTCGATGGTGCGCAGCACGTTGAACCGCACGGTGGTAAGCTGCGTCGGCAGCCAGGTGATCTGGCCTTCCGCCGCCAGCCCCTCCACCGGCTTCAGCCCCGGCCCGTTGTAGTTCCGCTGCCGCCAGCCCACCGCGACGCGGGCCTGCCACACCCCGTCGAAATCGTAGTCGAAGCCGAGCAGCGCTTCCCAGGTGAAGCTGTCCCGGCTGCGGGAGGCGGCGTTGGTGTAGCTGATATCCTGCAGCCGCACCGTCGCCGTCACCGCCCGCCCTGGGGCGACGGTGTAGCTGCTGCCGATGCTGCCGATCACCGTGTCGAAATCGTTCAGGGAGAGCGAGCCGCCGGTGGAGGCGAAGGACTGGTTCTCGAAGCGGTAGCTGCGCCACAGCGCGCCGCCGGTCAGGCCCACCCGGTTGAAGCGGGTATTGCCGGTGACCGAGACCTCGTCCGTGTCGTAGGAGACCGGGCGGGCGATGCCGAGGCCCTGGACTTCCGTGCTGAACACGTCCAGGTGCTCGCGCGCATGCCGGTAGCGCCCCTCCACATTGGTATCGGCGGAGAAGTCGTAGCGGCCGAAGCCCAGGATGTTCCAGTCCTGGAAGTCCAGGTCGCTGTTGTTGAAATATTGCCGGCTCAGCATGCTCGCCTCGATGCCGACGGCATGGGTCGTCCAGTCGCTGCGCAGCCGGGCCCCCGCGGCGGTATCGACGAATCCGTCCGAGACCACGTTGTTGCGGCGGCCGAAGAGGTTGCTGTCGAAGCCGGGGCCGACATCCACCATGCCGTCCAGCCGGAAGCCGCCAAGCCGCACCCCGAGCGGGTCGAAATCCGGCCGCGGGCGCGAGGTGACGGTCACCCCGCGCGCGGCATCGCGGGCGGTGTTCTGGCCCTGGCCCTGGACCTGGTCCTGGGCGAGCGCCGCCCCCATGGGCAGCGCCCCCCACAGGACCTGGGCCATGAGGAAGGCGCGGCAGGTGCGTGTAACGCGAAACTTATCAGCCATTCTTCCCCCACAGACTGACACCTTGGCCTGCTACCACGATGCCACGGGCCAAGGTTGATGCGCCACGATCACGATCAGGCCAAGGTCTGGCAAGTCACGTATCGCGCCTGGCCGACCAGGCCGATGGGGCGGCACTCTCCTGGCGGTTCACGAATGCGCCGGGGTGTGCGGCGGTCCGGTTAAGAATTCGGGTGGAAAGCCCGGGCTAGTGTCATCTTCACGTCGCCCCCGGATACAGTCCGGGCGGGTGGGCGGGCGCCCGTCGAAGGGACTGGCGGCCCCGGTTCAAGTCATGGGCATGACGAACCCGGGGCAGGTCCGGCGCGATGACTACAGGTTGAGAGCCTAAGGGTTGAGAGCGGGGGGCTTGCAATTAACCGGCCCGGCGGCGCGTATTCGGCCCCGGACCGAAGCAATTCCGCCGCACCGGGTACTGGGCGTCGGTCCCGGGCGGGCTTCGGGGCAGGCGCCAGCGCCAGGCGGCGGGATCGCCCGGATGCATAGCTTGCCGGGCGCTTCGGCGCCGGCAGGGACGAACCGCCGGCGGCGGCGGCCGCCAGGGCAGGACAGGAACGAGGTCACTAGGATGGGCAACAGCATGCGGCAGGAACCGGCGGCAGGGGAGTCTCCCCGTCCGAAGCGTGGCGCGCGGCCCGTTCGGCAGGGCGCGTGCCTGGCCCGGCCGAACGGGCAGGGGGGCTGAACGATGTCGCATTCCAACCTCGCCCTCCCGGGACTCGGCACCAACCCCAACGCGGCGGACACGCCGCTGCGCCGGGCCCTGGCCGCCTGCCGCAAGCAATTCCTCCTGGTCGGCCTGTTCAGCGGCGTGGTGAACCTGCTGCAGGTCACCACCTCCATCTACATGATGCAGGTCTTCGACCGGGTGCTGGCCAGCCGTGTCCTCGACACGCTCTACTATCTCTCCATCCTGGCCATCGCCGCCGTCATGGTACTGGCCATGCTGGAAGCGGTGCGCGGCCAGGTGATGCAGCGCATCGCCACCTGGGTGGAGCACCGCGTGGCGCCGGAAGGCTTCGTCCGCGCCATCGAGGCGACGCTGCGCGGCCGCCCCTACCGGATGGAGGCGCTGCGCGACCTCGCCATCTGCCGCGGCTATCTCGGCTCGCCCGGCGCGCTCTCGCTCTATGACGTGCCCTGGGTGCCGATCTATATCGGCATCATCTTCGTGCTCCACCCGGTGATGGGCTGGATCGCCCTCGGCGGTGCCGTCATCCTCTTCGGCCTGACCCTGGCCAGCGAGCTCTCCACCTCGAAGCTGCTGAAGGAGGCGAACACCGCCGCCATGTCCTCCCAGCGCCGGGCGGACAGCATTTCCCGCAATGCCGAGGTGATCGACAGCATGGGCATGCTGCCCTCGGTCATCGGCCGCTGGCGCGAATCGGTCGCCGCCATGACCGTGCCGCAGCAGCGCGCGGCGGACCGCGCGGCCATCCTGGTGGCGCTGACCAAATTCTTCCGCCTCGGCGTGCAGATCGCGATCCTCGGCGTCGGCGCCTATCTGGTGCTGCAGCAGGAGCTGACCTCGGGCGCCTCCATCGCCGGCTCCATCATCATGGGCCGGGCGCTGGCGCCGGTGGAGCAGATGATCGGCGGCTGGAAGCAGCTGGTGCAGGCGCGCCAGAGCTTCCGCCGGCTGCAGACCTTCCTCGCCCTGCCGCGGCTGCGCCCGCCCGGCCTGCCCTTGCCGGAACCCACCGGCCACCTGGCGGTGGAGCGCGTCAGCTACGCCTTCCCCGGCCAGGGCGTCGCCATGATCAAGGGGGTGAATTTCGCCCTGACCCCGGGCGAGAGCCTGGCCATCATCGGCCCCTCCGCCGCCGGCAAGACCACGCTGATCCGGCTGCTGATCGGCACGCTGCCCGCCTCGGCCGGCTGCGTCCGGCTGGACGGCGCCGATGTCTATCAGTGGATGCGGGAGGATTTCGGCCGCCATGTCGGCTACCTGCCGCAGGATGTCGAGCTGTTCGACGGCACCGTCTTCGCCAACATCGCCCGCATGGCGGAAGCCGAGCCGGAGGCGGTGTTCGACGCCGCGAAGCTCGCCGGCTGCCATGAGATGATCCTCCGCCTGCCGAATGGCTACGAGACCGAGATCGGCGATGGCGGGCTCTATCTCTCGGGCGGCCAGCGCCAGCTCATCGGCCTGGCGCGGGCGATGTTCGGCAAGCCGAAGCTGGTCGTGCTGGATGAGCCGAACAGCAACCTCGACGGCGACAGCGAGGCGGCGCTGACCCAGGCGCTGGAACGGCTGAAGGCCCAGGGCACCACCGTGGTGCTGGTCTCCCACCGCCCGACCCTGGTGCAGGGCGTGGACAAGGTGCTGCTGCTGAAGGATGGCGCGATGGAGATGTTCGGCCCCCGCGCCGAGGTGCTGAAGCGGCTGATGGCGCCGCCCCGCCCGGCCGAGGTGCCGCCGCCGCCCGCCGGCGCGCGGCTGGAAGGGAGTGCGGCCCGATGAGCCTGACGACCGAAGCCCCGCCGCCCCCGCCGCCGGCGCCGCAGGGCAAGCGTGCCCTGGCCCCGCTGGCCAAGCCCCAGCCGGGCAGCGCGCTGCCGCCCTTCCCGGCGCATCCGCTGCTGGACGCGCCGGCGCCGCGCACCCGTGCACCGCTTTATTTCGGCCTGGCGATCTTCCTGATCTTCGTCGTCGGCTTCGGCGCCTGGGCGGGGCTCGCCCCGCTGGCCGAGGCCTCGATCGCCCCCGGCGTGGTGAAGGTGGAGGGCAGCCGCCGCACCATCCAGCACCTGGAAGGCGGCATCGTGCGCGAGATTCTGGTGCGCGACGGCGACCGGGTGCGGGCCGGCCAGGTGCTGGTGCGGCTGGACCAGATCCAGTCCGACAGCACGCTGGAGACCCAGCGCTCCGCCGTCTGGGCCCTCCAGGCCCAGCTCGCCCGGCTGGAGGCCGAGCAGCGCCGAGCGCGGGAGGTGGATTTCCCCGCCGACCTCCTGGCCAATACCGAGCCGCGCGCGGTCGGCGCCGTCATCAGCCAGCGCGCCCTGTTCGAGGCGCGGCGGACCAGCCTCGACAGTCAGCTTGCCGTGCTCGAGACCCGCATCCGCCAGCAGCAGGGGGTGATCTCCTCCGCCCGCGGGCAGCTCGAGGCGGCGCGGCGCCAGCTCGTCCTGATCCAGCAGGAGGAGGCGATGCGCCGCGACCTGGTCCGCCAGGGCTTGGCCCGGCTGCCCGACCTGCTGGCGGTGCAGCGCAGCATGGCGGGCCTCGAGGGCACGCTCGAGGATCTGAACGGCCAGATCGCCCGCGCTTCCGCCGTGATCGCCGAGGCGGAGAGCCAGCAGCGCCAGGTGATCGACCAGCGGCTGCAGGATGTGGGCACGGAGATGAGCGACGCCCGCGCCAAGCTGGCCGAGGCGGAGGAGAAGCTGCGCGCCGCCTCCGACGTCGCCACCCGGCGGGACATCGTGGCGCCCGACGACGGCACGGTGGTGAACCTGCGGGTCTTCACCCTGGGCGCCGTGCTGCGGCCGGGCGACCCCATCATGGATCTGGTGCCGGAGAAGGACCGGCTGGTGGCCGAGGTGAACGTCCAGCCCAACGATATCGACGTGGTCTATCCGGGCCTGCAGGCCGAGATCCGGCTGCCTGCCTTCAAGCAGCGGCTGGTGCCCTACCTGCATGGCCATGTGAGCTGGGTGGCGGCGGACGTGACGGTAAACGAGCAGACGCGGCAGCAATACTACCGCGCCTATGTCCTCATCGACCGCGACCAGATCGAGCGGCTGCCCAATGTCTTCCTGACCCCGGGCATGCCGGTGGAGGCGCATATCCGGATCGGCGAGCGCACCTTCTTCCACTACCTGACCCAGCCGATCCGCGACAGCTTCAACCGCGCCTTCCGCGAGCAGTAGCGCGCTCCTGGAACAGCCTCCGGTTTGATGGATTGCGCCGTGATCCATCAAGCCAGAGATAAGTTGCTCCAGATATTGCTCTAGGCAACCCAGATTCGGAGCATTCGCATGAGCATTGACAACACCATCTTCGCGGACGGCATCATGGAGGCGAGCGTCCATTTCGGCGTGGCCCGGCTGACCCTGGCGCAGACCGGCGCGGACGGCAAGCCGGTGCCGGCGGGGCAGCTCGTCGTCCCGCTGATGCAGCTTCCGGCCTTCAGCAACGCCATCATGGGCCTGCTGAAGCAGGTGGAGGCGAAGGTGAAGGAGCAGCAGGCGCAGCAGGGCGCCGCCGCACCGGATGTGGCGGTGCCGGGCTCCTTCCGCTTCGGCTGAGGGGCGCCAGGGCTGTCGCGCCGATCCCGGAGCGGGCGGCGCGATGGCAGCCGGGAGCGCGGCCTTGGCTGGTCCTCCCCGGGGTATGCCCATGGCGCACCCGGCTGGGCGCCGCCTTGTGCAAATGATGTCATCCGCGTCACCCGGCTTCCGCCGGGCTGGACCCCTCGCGATCAACGCCTGGGGAGCGCAGGGTCTCGCCACGCTTCCGCCCGGCTTTCGCCGCAAGAAGCGTGTTCCATCCCGGATGGAAGGAGTTCCCGCATGCCCAGGCTTCGGCTTCTGCCGGCTCTCGCGCTGCTGCTGCTGACCGGTCTCGGCGGCTGCGCCGTCTACCCGGCCGGCGGCTATTACGGTCCCCCCGCCGTCGTTGCGACGCCGGCCCCGCGCTACTATTACGGCCCCGGCTATTACCGGCCCTATGGCTACCGGCCCCACGGGTATTGGCGGCGCTGGTAGGCGCCGCGGCGTCCGGCTCCCGCGCGGGTGCCGCCGCCGGAGCTGGTGCGGCTGAGGGGCCCCGGCGTCAGCCGAAATTCAGCTCGCACCAGACCGGGGCGTGGTCGCTGGGCTGGTCCTCCGCCCGCGCCGCGGTGTCCACGCCGCAGCCGCTCAGCCGCTCGGCCCATTCGGGGCTGAGCAGGATGTGGTCGATGCGGAGGCCGCGGTTGGTGTCGAAGGCCGGGCCGTAATCCCAGTAGGTGTAGGGCGCCTCCGCCGGGTGCAGGGCGCGCAGCGCATCCGTCAGGCCGAGGTTGAGCAGGGCGCGGAACCGGGCCCGGCTTTCCGGCCGCACCAGCGCATCGGTGGGCGGCAGGGCGCCCGGTGCCAGATCGGCCGCGGTCGGGCAGACATTGAAATCGCCAAGCAGCGCGACCGGGGTGAAATGGTCCAGCCGCTCCGCCGCCCAGGCCGCCAGCCGCTCCATCCAGCGCAATTTATAGGCGAAGCCGGCCTCGCCGCCGGAATTGCCGTTGGGCAGGTAGAGGCCGGCAATCTCCCCGCCCAGCGCCTTCACCGTGACGAAGCGGGCATGGTCGTCCGCGGCCTCGCCCGGCAGGGCCTCCGCCGTCACCTCGAAGGGGACCCGGCCCAGCACGGCGACGCCGTTGCGGCCGCCGGGCTGGCCGACGGCATGGAGGCGGTAGCCGGTCTCGGCCAGCTCGAGCGCGGGGAATTCCTCCGTCCTGCATTTCAACTCCTGCAGGAAGAGCAGGTCCGGCTGGTGCCGGGCGAGGAACCGCTTGAGATGCGGGACCCGGCGGCGGATGGAATTCACATTGAAGGTGGCGAGGCGGGGCATGGCGGCACCATCGCCCGGCGGGGCCGGCCCGTCGAGGGGGGCGTCGCCCCCCTTCGAGCTCTCCGACCGAAGGCTGAAAGGCCTTTGGAAACCATGGGCTTCGCACCCGACGCTGCGGCCCCTGCGCCGGTGCGGCAATCCTCAGGCGACGGCGAAGCTTGCGCCGCAGCCGCAGCCGGAGACCGCCTGCGGGTTGCGGATGGTGAAATGGGCGCCGATCAGCGCCTCATGCCAATCCAGCTCGGCGCCGGCTAGCAGGTCCAGGGAGACGGCATCGATGAAGACGCGGGTGCCCGCCACCTCCACCACCAGATCGTCCTCGCCCTGCTGCTCCTCCAGGTCGAAGCCGTACTGGAAGCCGGAGCAGCCGCCGGCGCTGACGGACACCCGCAGCCCGGCGCCCGGCCGGCCCTGACGGGCGGCGATGCTGGCGATCTCGGCGGCGGCGCGCGGCGTCACGCGGAAACGGGGCAGGTCGGAACCATCGGGCATGGCAATACTCCTGCCGGGAAGATAGGGGGCGGGGGCGGGGCTTCCAAGCCATGGCGCCATGGCGGCGCGGCGGAGGCCGGATCGCTGCTCCGCGGCGGGGGCCGTCTTG
>NZ_JAMZIK010000226.1 GCF_024178315.1 Siccirubricoccus soli
CGCCAGCCCGGCCGCCCTCGCCCTGCCCCAGGCGCCGGAGCCGCCCCCCCTGCCGGCCGGCCCGATGCGCGGCCCGCCCCAGCCCGGCCGCCCGATCCTCGCCGCCGACCCGGCCCTGCTGGAATCCGGCCCCTACGGCCCGCTGCCCCGCATCAGCGCGGAGGGCCGCACCCCCATCCGCACCTATGGGCGGCCGTTCGACCGGCAGGATCCCCGCTCGAAGATCGGCCTCGTCGTCGGCGGGCTCGGCATCAATGCCGCCATTTCGGAGGAGGCGATCGCCCGGCTGCCCGGCGGCGTCGCCCTGGCCTTCAGCCCCTACGCCCCGCAACTGCCCCTGCTGCTGGACCAGGCGCGGCGCAAGGGCATGGAATTGCTGGTGGCGCTGCCGCTGGAGCCCACCGGCTACCCGCTGAACAACCCGGGCGACCGGGCCCTGCTGACCGGTAACACCGAAGCCCAGAACGAGGATCGGCTGGCCTGGGTGCTCTCCCGCTTCACCGGCTATGTCGGGGCCATCGGCGCGCTCGGCGCCATGCGGGGGGAGCGCTACGCCGCGGTCAGCGACCGCTTCGGGGCGCTGCAGGATGCGCTGCGGAGCCGCGGGCTGCTCTACATCGATCCGCGCCCCGGCGCCCGCCCGCCGGAGCGCGCCTGGGGCCGCGCCATCGACCTGGTGGTGGACGAGCCCGCCACGCGCGGCGAGATCGAGCTGAAATTGCAGGCGCTGGAAAGGCTGGCGCAGGAGAAGGGCGCGGCCATCGGCTATGCCGGCAACGTGACGCCGGTGGTGATCGACCGGCTGGCGAGCTGGGCCGGCAGCCTGGAAGCGCGGGGCTTCGTCCTGGCGCCGGTCACCGCGCTGCGCCGGGCGCCGGATGTGGCGGCGGCGGAGACAGTGCGGGCGCCGTAGGGGGCGCGGCCGTTCCCCGCTGGCCGCCATACCGAGCGGCCGCCAGGAATGACAGGCTTTGCCAATGTCTGGCATGACGCCGGCATGGCCACGATGAACGTTTCCCTGCCGGATGCGATGAAGGCCTGGGGCGAGCAAGCAGGGTCAGTCCGGCCGCTACAGCAAGGCCAGCGACGACGTCCGTGACCTGATCCGCCGGGACCAGGAGCGGGCCGCTGCCTTCGCCCGGCTGCAGCATCTTGTCACGCAAGGCGCCGAGAGCGGCATCAGCGTCCGCAGCCTGGAGGAAGTGCTGGAGGAAGCGCACCGCCAGGCCCGACGCCCGCCCGGATGACGCCGATCCGGCGAACGCACCAAGCCGACGAGGACATCATCGAGATCTATCTGCACGGCGCCCGCAACTTCGGCATCGCCCAGGCCGAGCGCTATGCCGCCGGGCTTGCCGAATGCTCCGCCCGGATTGCCGAACGGCCCCACCTCGCACGGGAACGGCCTGAACTGGCCCCACCGGTCCGGCTGTATCCCTACCGCGCCCGTATGTTCGCCTATGTTCTGGACGAGGAGGGCGTCCTGATCATGCGGATCCTGGGCCATCGCCAGGATTGGGAGCGCCATCTCTGACCGGCCTCGCCACTCCCGCCGGGCAAGCCGTCTCACCTTTCCGCGGCAAGGATGATAGGGTCCCGCCATGGACCTCCCCTATCGCCCTTGCGTCGGCGCCGCCCTCTTCAATCGCGATGGCCTGGTGCTGGTCGCCCGCCGTGCCGACCTGCCCAATGCCGAGGGCGCGCCCGGCGGCTGGCAGCTTCCCCAGGGCGGCATCGACGGGGCGGAGGACCCCGCCCTCGCCATCTTCCGCGAACTGAAGGAGGAGGTCGGCACCGACGCCGCCATCATCCTCGGCGAGCATCCGGACTGGCTGAGCTACGACCTGCCGCCGGAGCTGCTGGGGAAGGCGCTCGGTGGCCGCTATCGCGGGCAGCGGCAGAAATGGTTCGCCCTTGGCTTCACCGGCCGGGACGAGGAGATCCGCCTCGACCTCGACCCGCACCCGGAATTCGATGCCTGGCGCTGGGCCCCGCTGGCGGAGCTGCCGGCGATGGCCGTCGGCTTCAAGCGCGCGATCTATGAGGTGCTGGCGCGGGATTTCGCCCGCTACGCCGTGCCGCGATAGGAGCGACGCGCATGCTGGGTTGGGTGATCCTCGGGCTCTTCGTCCTGCTGCTGCTCTGGCTGGTGCTGGTCTACAATCGGCTGGTCGCGCTGCGGCAGGCCACCGGCCAGGCCTGGTCCGACGTCGATGTCCAGCTCAAGCAGCGCCACGACCTGATCCCCAATCTGGTGGAGACGGTGAAGGGCTATGCGCGGCATGAGCAGGGCACGCTGGAGCGCGTGGTGCAGGCGCGCAACGCCGCCCTCGCCGCCAGCGGTCCGGCCCAGGCGGCGGCGGAGGGCGCGCTCGGCGCCGCGCTCGGCCGCTTGCTGGCCCTGGCGGAGGCCTATCCCGAGCTGAAGGCCAACCAGAATTTCCTGCAGCTCCAGTCGGAGCTGGGCGATGTGGAGAACAAGATCGCCGCCGCCCGCCGCTTCTTCAACAACAGCGTCGCCGAGTACAACAGCGCCATCCAGCAGATCCCGGCCGTGCTCTTCGCCGCCAGCCTCGGCTTCCTGCCAAAGGGTTTCTTCGAGCTGCCGGAGGCCGAGCGCGCCGCAGTCGCCGTGGCGCCGAAGGTCGAATTCTAGAACTCGGACCGGGGTCCGGGGCCAGGTCCTGGCCCTGGCCCTGGCGGAGGTGCAGGAGGCAGAGCCTCCTGCTACCGCGTCTGCGCCGAGCTCGGCGCCGGGTAGGCCCGCGGATAGGTCACCTGCTCCGGCGGCCCGGGCGGCCGCGGCGGTCCCACCCGCCCGCAGGCCGCCAGCGCGAGCAGTGCCAGCAGGATCAGCCCCGGCCGCATCACCCGAGCTTCTCCCGCCATTCCGCCGCTGCCCGCCGCACATTCTCCGGCGCCGTCCCGCCGAAGGAGGTGCGCGAGGCGACCGAGGCCTGCACCGTCAGCACGCCATAGATGGCGTCCGTGATCCGCGCCTCCTCCGCCTGCATCTCGGCCAGGCTCAGCCCCGCCAGGTCGCATCCCTTGGCCTCCGCCTTCTGCACCAGCCGCCCCGTCACGTGGTGCGCATCCCGGAAGGGCATCTTCAGCTCGCGCACCAGCCAGTCCGCCAGATCCGTCGCGGTGGAGAAGCCCGCCCCCGCCGCCGCCTCCAGCCGCGCCGCATCCGGCTGCATGTCCCGCACCATGCCGGCGATGGCGGCAAGGTTCAGGGTCAGGCTCTCCGCGGCGTCGAAGATGCCTTCCTTGTCCTCCTGCATGTCCTTGAAGTAGGTCAGCGCCAGGCCCTTCTGCACCGTCAGCAGCCCCATCAGCGCGCCGAAGATGCGCCCGGTCTTGCCGCGCACCAGCTCCGCCGCATCCGGGTTGCGCTTCTGCGGCATGATGGAGGAGCCGGTGGTGAAGGCATCGCTCAGCTTGACGAAGCCGAAATAGGGGTTGGTCCAGATCACGATCTCCTCCGCAAAGCGGCTGAGATGCGTGGCGCACATCGCGCAGGCGAAGAGGAATTCCGCGGCGAAGTCGCGGGAGGCGACGCTGTCCAGGCTGTTCCGCGTCGGTCCGTCGAAGCCCAGCGCCTTCGCCGTCATGTGCCGGTCTACGGGGAAGCCGGTGCCGGCCAGCGCCGCGGCGCCCAGCGGGCACTCATTCAGCCGCGCCCGCGCATCGCGGAAGCGGGAGAGGTCGCGGGAGAGCATCTCCACATAGGCCAGCATGTGGTGGCCGAAGGTGACGGGCTGGGCCGGCTGCAGATGGGTGAAGCCCGGCATCACCGTGCCCGCATGCTCCTCCGCCCGCGCCACCAGGGCCCGCATCACATCGGTGATCTGGCCGGAGAGGCCGTCGATGGCGTCCCGCACCCAGAGCCGGACATCGAGCGCCACCTGGTCGTTGCGGCTGCGGCCGGTATGCAGCCGCTTGCCGGCATCGCCGATCAGGGCGACGAGGGCAGCCTCCACATGGGTGTGGATATCCTCCAGCCGCTCATCCCATTCCATGCCGCCCGCTTCGATGCGCTGGGCGATCTCGGCCATGCCGCGGCGGATGGCGGCCTCGTCCTCGGCGGAGATGATCCCCACATGCGCCAGCATGGCGGCATGGGCGAGGCTGCCCTCGATATCCTGCCGCCACATCTTGCGGTCGAAGCCGATCGAGGCGTTGATGGCCTGCATGATGGCGGAGGGGCCGGTGGCGAACCGCCCACCCCATTGGAGGTGACTGGACACGATGGCGATGCTCTCGTCTTCCTGGCTGAAGCGGCGGCGCCTGCTCCTGGCGGCCGGGACCCTAGCGGCGGCGCCCCTTTGGTGCAAAGCGCAGGCTGCGGGCCTCGGCAAACTCAGCGAGACGGGGCCGCGGCCCCTGCCGGAATTCAGCTTCACCGATGCCGAAGGCAAGCCGCATGGGGTGGCGGATTTCGCCGGGCGCGGGCTGCTGATCAATCTCTGGGCCACCTGGTGCCCGCCCTGCGTGGCGGAAATGCCGGCGCTGGACCGCGCCCAGGCGGCGCTGGCGGAGGAAGGGGTGACGGTGCTCGCCCTGTCCTCGGACCGCGGCGGCAAGGCACAGGTGGAGCCCTTCTACCAGGCGCGGGGCATCACCCGGCTCGGACTCTGGCTGGACCCGCGCGGGGCGGCGTCCCGGGCGCTCGGCGCGCGCGGCCTGCCGACCACAATCATCGTGGACCGCCAGGGGCGGGAAAGGGCGCGGCTGGAAGGCGCGGCGGAATGGGACCAGCCGGAGATGCTGGCGGCGATCCGCCGGCTGGTGGCGGTGGAGGAGCCGCAGCAGCGGGCGTGAGAATCGGGGCGCACAGGCGCCAGCTTGAGAAAAGAAGGCAAACCGAAGAATGGGGGCTCTGCCCCCAAGCCCCCCCGGGGCCAGCACCTGGCCCCGCCCCCCGGTCTGAGTCTGCTGGTTCAACCCACGGGTCTAGAACTCACACCGGGGTCCGGGGGTAGCCTGCCTGGGGGGGCTGGCGGCACTGCCGCCAACGGGCAAAGCCCCGATCCTTCTTGTTGTCTTCTGGCGTTTCCTGAAGCTGTGCATATGCCAGTGCGCCCAAGCTTCCGCCGGGGTCAGCTTGGCCGCGGCGAACTATACCCGGCGCTTTACCCAGTAGAGGGGCTGCCGGCCCTCGCGCAGGGCCTTGGCCTCGTAGCGGGTGCCGGGCCAGCCCTCGGGCCGCGCCGCGGCGGGCGGGGCGCCGGTGAAGAGATCCGTCGCGGCGAAGACCTCCTCCACCCAGGCCTGGTAGGTCGGGTCGTCGCTGGCGATGCGCCACTCGCCGCCCGGCCGCAGCACCCGCGCCACCAGCGGCAGCAGCGACGGATTCACGAAGCGGCGCTTGGCATGGCGGGACTTCGGCCAGGGATCGGGAAACATCAGCATCAGCCGGTCCAGGCACCCCTCCGGCAACAGCCCCAGCAGATGCCGCGCATCCTGCGGCCAGAGGCGAAGATTGCCCGGCAGCGCCCCCGTCGCCTCCTCCCCCTCCGGCACCAGCCGCGTCAGCAGGGAGCAGAGCCCGTTCTCGAACACCTCGGAGGCGATGTAGCCGACCTGCGGGTTGGCCTCGACATGCGCCAGCGCATGCTCCCCGCCGCCGAAGCCCACCTCCAGCCACAGCGCCTCCACCGGCGCGGCGAAGGCGGCGCGCGGGTCCCGCGCCTGCGCCGGCGAAAGCCGCAGCCGCGGCAGGGTGGCATCCAGCAGAAGCTGCTGCCGCGGCCGCAGCGGATGGCCACGGCGGCGGCCATAGAGTCGGTCGGGAATGCCCTCGGCGAGGGGCGGTCGGTCAGCGGTCATGCCGCCGCCTCATAGAGCAGATCGCCGTAGGGCGGCGTCGCCCGAGTGCGTGACTCTGCTCTGCAAACAAAGGCGTAGAGCATATTCGGTGAACGCATGTGACCCGAATATGCTCTAGCCCCGCCACGCCCGGCGGGAGAGCGCGCCGCAGCAACGGCGCCGCCCATTGCCCTGCCGCGGCTTCGCCGCGACAGGCGGTGCGACGCCCCGGGCAGGAGCGCCCCCGGCCCCCCACGACGCCGCGCAGCGGTGTCGTAGGGAATAAATCAGCGGCCGAAGGCGCGCTTCAGCTCCGGCGCCA
>NZ_JAMZIK010000227.1 GCF_024178315.1 Siccirubricoccus soli
ACAGGCGGTGCGACGCCCCGGGCAGGAGCGCCCCCGGCCCCCCACGACGCCGCGCAGCGGTGTCGTAGGGAATAAATCAGCGGCCGAAGGCGCGCTTCAGCTCCGGCGCCAGGATGTCCGTGCGCTCCCAGGTGAAACTGTCCTTCGCCTGGTCCGGCACCCGGCCGAAATGGCCATAGGCGCTGGTGGGCACGTAGATCGGGCGGTTCATCCGCAGCATCTCGCGGATGCCGCGCGGCGAGAGGTTCACCGCCTCCTGCACCACCCGGGCCAGCTTCGCCTCGTCCACGTCCTTGCCCGTACCGTGCAGGTCGAAATAGACCGAGAGCGGCTTGGAGACGCCGATGGCGTAGGACACCTGGATGGTGCAGCGATCGGCGAGCCCCGCCGCCACCACGTTCTTCGCCACGTAGCGCGCGGCATAGGCGGCGGAGCGATCGACCTTGGTCGGATCCTTGCCGCTGAACGCGCCGCCGCCATGCGGTGCCGCGCCGCCATAGGTATCGACGATGATCTTGCGCCCCGTGAGGCCGGCATCGCCGTCCGGGCCGCCGATGACGAATTTGCCGGTCGGGTTCACGTAGAACTCCGCCTCCGGCACCTCCCAGCCCCTGGGCAGCACCTCGCGCACGATGGGGCGGATCAGTTCCTTGATCTCCGCCTGCTCCATCCCCTCCTCGTGCTGGGTGGAGACGACGACGCAGGTGACGCCGACCGGGCGGCCATCGACATAGCGCAGCGTGACCTGGGACTTGGCGTCCGGCAGCAGGCCCTTCGCCCGCTTGTCGCCGGCATGGCGGTACTCCGCCATCTTGCGCAGGATCTGGTGCGCATAGGTCAGCGGCGCCGGCATCAGCTCCGGCGTCTCGTTCGTCGCATAGCCGAACATGATGCCCTGGTCGCCGGCGCCTTCGTCCTTGTTGCCGGCGGCGTCCACGCCCATGGCGATGTCCGCGGACTGGCCATGCAGATGGTTCTCGAAGGAGGCATGGCGCCAGGAGAAGCCCTCCTGGTCGTAGCCGATGTCCTTCACCGCCGCCCGGACCTTCTCCTCCAGGCTGAACAGCACCGCATCCGGCCCGCGGACCTCGCCGGCGAGCACGATGCGGTTGGTGGTCACCAGGGTCTCACAGGCGACGCGGGCATAGGGGTCGGCAGCCAGGAAGGCGTCGAGGACGGTGTCGGAGATGCGGTCCGCCACCTTGTCCGGATGGCCCTCGGAGACACTCTCCGAGGTGAACAGGTATTCACCCTTGTCGCGCATGGCGTGATTCGGCCTCTTGTCGCGGAGAGCCGGTCGCCCCGGCTGGCTGCCCCCGGATGGGGTGGCGCTGTTTCGCAGCCAGGGGGTGGGGGGTCAAGGCGAGAGTGGCCCGAAGCTGCGAAACGGTACGTGAATCCCGCGGCAAAGCCGCAGCCGGGACGGGAAATCCCGCCCGGACGCCGCCTCACCCCATGCCGAGCACATGCTTCATGTCGTACAGCCCCGGCGCCCGCCCCTGCAGCCAGAGCGCGGCCCGCACCGCCCCGGTGGCATAGACCCGCCGGTCGAAGCTCTTATGCGTCAGGATGATGTGCTCGGAGGCAGCGGCGAAGAGCAGGCTGTGCTCCCCCACCACTTGGCCGCCGCGCAGCGCGGCGAAGCCGATGGCGCCGGTCTTGCGCGGGCCGGTATGGCCGTCCCGCCCGCTCTCGATCCCGGCTTCCTCCATGCTGGTGCCGCGCCCCCGCGCCACTGCGCGGCCCAGGGCGACGGCGGTGCCGGAGGGGGCATCCACCTTCTGCCGGTGATGCATCTCGACGATCTCCGCGTCGTATTGCTCAGCCGGCAGGGCGGCGGCCATGCGCTCGGCGATGGCGAGGAAGAGGTTCACCCCGGGGGCGAAATTGGCGGCGTAGACGATCGGCGCCTGCCGCGCCGCCTCGGCCACCGTCGCCTCCTGTTCCGCCGAGAGGCCGGAGGAGCCGAGCACCAGCGGCTTGCCGGCCGCGACCGCCGCCCTTGCATGCGGGATGGCGGCGGAGGCGTGGGTGAAGTCGATCACCACGTCGCTGGCGGCGAAGAGGGCGGCGGGGTCGTCCCCGCGCTTGCTGCCCCCGGCGCGCGCCGCGCCGGCGGCGGCCACTTCCTCGGCCAGCAGCTTGCCCATGCGGCCGGCGATGCCGGCGATGCCGATGCGGATGGCCATGGCCCCCTCCCCCCTAAGGTTCAGGGCCCGTCATGCCTCCCCTCGCCCAGCCTCGCAACCCGGTGGGTTTTCAGCCCCGGGCCGCGCCTGGCCGGGCCCTCAGCGCGTGGCCGCCACCGGATCGCCCGAAGCCCGCCACGGCTTTGCCGGGGCGGGCTGTGCGAGGCGTCAGTGATCCAGCGCTTCCGGGGTCCCCGCGGCGGCGCGCAGCGCCGTCGTGGGGCTCAAATAAGTAGGCCCTCCCAATAGGGGCGCTGGCCGTAATGGGTATGCAGCCGTTCGCCCCAGGCGCGGTCGCCCCAATCCGGGGCCTCGGCCGCGGTGAAGCTCGGCCCGGATTCCAGCTTCGCCTTGTCCAGCCCCACGCGGTAGCCGCCCAGCGCCACGTCATAGGTCAGCACCGACCAGGGCAGCGGGTAGAGCTTCTCGCCGAAGCCGAGGAAGCCGCCGAAGGCCAGGACAGCGTAGGCGACGCGGCCAGCGCGCTTGTCCAGCATCACCGTCTCGACATGGCCGAGGCTGTTGCCTTCCAGGTCGAAGACCGGGGTGCCGCTGACCTTCTCGGCGGCGATCAGGGTCGCGCTTTCCTCGATGGGCACAGGGCCGGCAGCGACGACCGAGGTGTCGGGCATGAAAGGCTCCGTCAGGGATGGAAGGGGGGGCGGGCGGCGGCGCGGTTGGGACCTGATCCGCGCCACCGCCTGCCAGGGCCGCCGTCTGGGGGGGGAAGTGCGGCGGCCACCCCAAGAACGACGGAGCCCTGCCCCGGTTCCCCGTCCGAGTCGGCCCGGCGCCGGCGATTCAGGCTTTTTCCACCGTCCCGCCGGCCTCCACCCAGTCCTTGAAGCCGCCGAGATTGCGGACATCGGCATAGCCGAGCTCCTGCAGCACCTTGCCGGCGAGCGCGGCGCGGCCGCCGGAGGCGCAGTAGGTGACGACCACCGGCTTGGCCAGGTTCGGGTCCCGCTGCGGGCTGTGGGGATCGACGCGGAATTCCAGCAGGCCGCGCGGAATGGCCAGCGCCCCCGGCACCTTGCCGGAGGCGGCGATCTCCGCCGGCTCCCGCAGATCGATGAAGACCGCTTGGCCGGACTCCTGCAGGGCCTTGGCCTCGGCGCCCGAGATGCGGGGCACGGCGGCGTTGGCGGCGGCGAGCATGTCCTGGACCGTGGTGGGCATGGCGTTGTCTCCTCTCCCGGATGGTCGGGAGGGGCAGGCTAGCCCGGATCGGGCCGCAGGCCACACTCCCGGCACCGCCCAGCGGCAGCGCCGGCGGCCGGCGGGCCGGCGGGACATGCGGCGGACCGCCGCGCCGCCTATATGCGCGGGATGGAGCCCCTCGCCCTCTACATCCATTGGCCCTTCTGCAAGGCGAAGTGCCCCTATTGCGACTTCAACTCCCATGTGCGGGAGCGGATCGACGAGCCCCGCTTCGCCGCCGCCCTGCGGCGGGAACTGGAAGCCGAAGCCGCCCGCGCCGGCCGCCGCCCCCTGCGCAGCATCTTCTTCGGCGGCGGCACGCCGAGCCTGATGGCGCCGGAGACGGCCGCCGCCCTCATCGCGGATGCGAAGCGCCTGTTCGACGCGCCGGACGATCTCGAAATCACCCTGGAAGCCAACCCCACCAGCGTGGAGGCGGCGAAGCTCCGCGAATTCCGCACCGCCGGGGTGAACCGCCTCTCCCTCGGCATCCAGGCGCTGGAGGCGGACGCGCTGCGCTTCCTCGGCCGCCAGCACAGCGCGGCGGACGCGGTGGCGGCGCTGGAGAGCGGCCGCGCCACCTTCCCCCGCCTCTCCTTCGACCTGATCTATGCCCGCCCGGGCCAGGGCGAGGCGGCATGGCGCGCCGAGCTGCGCCAGGCCCTGGCGCTGGCCGCCGACCACCTCTCGCTCTACCAGCTCACCATCGAGCCGGGGACGCGCTTCGCCACCCAATATGCCCGCGGCGATTTCGTGCTGCCGGGAGAGGAGGACGCGGCGCGGCTCTACCGGGCGACGGTGGAGGAAGCGGCGCGCTTCGGCCTCGCGCCCTATGAGGTTTCCAACTACGCCCAGCCCGGCGCCGAGAGCCGGCACAACCTCACCTATTGGCGCTATGGCGACTATCTCGGCATCGGCCCGGGCGCGCATCAGCGGCTGACCCTCGCCGACGGCCTCTGGGCCGAGCGCCGCCACCGCGCGCCGGAGGAATGGCTCGCCCGCGTCGAGCGCGACGGCCATGGCCGGGTGGAGGCGGAGGCGCTGGCACCGCAGGACCGGGCGCGCGAGCTGCTGCTGATGGGGCTGCGGCTGGCGGAGGGCGTGGACCCGGCCCGGCTCCTGGCGCGCAGCAGCCTCGGCCTGGCCGAGGCGGTGGACCCGGCGATGCTCGCCGCCTGCCTGGACGAGGGCTATCTGGAATGGATGGAGGAGGGGCGGCTCAGGGCCACCGATGAGGGGCGGATGCGGCTGGACGCGATGCTGCCCGTCCTGCTGCGGTGAGGGGCGCCCGGCGCTCACCTGCACGGGGGAGGCACGGAAATCCGGTCAGGCGACTCCACCTGACCGGGTATTTTCGCCATTATTTTGGCCAGCTTCTCCGCTCCGCTCGCTGAAGATCCAGGGAGCTTCGCGGACAGGCGCCAGAGCAGCCTCCGACCTGGGATCATGGCGTGATCCATCAGGTCGGAGGCTGCTCTGGATCTTACGTTTTCCAGAGCAAGACATCCGCTCAGGTGATGCCACCTGATCGGATGTTGCTCTAGGCGCGGCGGGCCTTGCGGGCGGCGTAGCGGGCATCGCGGGCCGCCTTCTGCTCGGCGGCCAGGGCAAGGGCGCGGGCCTTCTTCTCGGCGTCCAGGATCTCCGCACGGGTGCGGGTCTCGGCCTCCATGGCCGCCTGGCGCGCTGCCTCTTCGGCTTCCAGGGCCGCCTTGCGGGCCGCCTCTTCCGCCTCGCGGGCAATCCGGGCGGCCTGCTCGGCGGCCAGCCTTTCCGCCTCGGCGGCGCGGGCCGCCTTGCGCTCGGCGGCGCGCGCCTCGCGGGCCTCGGCGGTTGCCTTGCGGGCCGCCTGCTGCTCAAGAACCGCGGGGTCATCCGCGGCCGGCCGGGCCCGGAACTTCTCCAGAATGGCCTGTTTCGAAGCCGATGCCGCCTTCAGACGATTATTGAAGTTGTCGTTTTCATAAGAACGCATGAGCGCCGCTTATCATCTAATACTTCTCTTGCATAGAGCAAAGCTAGATTTGGCAGGATTTTCCTCGGCGAGGCGGCAGCTTCAACCCACCGGCCTGGAACTCACACCGGGGAGGCGCTGGGCAGCAGTGCCGCCACCCTGGCGGGGTCCAGAGGCGAGTCCGTGGTCCTGCCTCCCCTTTCCGGTGGCGTTCCCGCCCGCCGCCTGTTTCCTTACCCCCGCCCCATCTCCAGCGCCCGCGCATAGACCTGCTTCCGCGGCAGCCCCGTCGCCTCCGCCACCATCGCCGCCGCATCCCGCAGGCTCATCCCCGCCGCCAGCGCCGCCCGCAGCCGGGCCTCCAACTCCTCCTCCGGCGCCGCTTCCTCCGGCGCCGGCCCGACGACGACGACCACCTCGCCCCGCGCCGCCTCCCGCCCATACCATTCGGCCAGCTCGGCCAGGGACGCCCGCCGCACCTCCTCGAAGCGCTTGGTCAGCTCCCGCGCCACCGCCGCCGGGCGGTCGGCGCCCAATCCCTCGGCCAGCGCCTCCAGCATTTCGCCCAGCCGGTGCGGCGCCTCGTAGAAGATCAGCGTCGCCCGCAGCCCGGCCCGCTCCGCCGCCCGCAGCCGGCCGATCTCCGCCGCCCGCGCCGCCCCCTTGGCCGGCAGGAAGCCATGGAACAGGAAGGGATGCGGCGGCAGGCCGGAGAGGGTCAGCGCCGTCACCGCCGCATTCGGCCCAGGCACCGCCGTCACATGCAGCCCGGCCGCGATCGCCGCCCGAACCAGCCGGTAGCCGGGGTCGGAGACCAGCGGCGTCCCGGCATCGGAGACCAGCGCCACCCGCTGCCCCGCCGCCAGCCGCGCCAGCACCCGGGGGGTCTGGGCATCCTCATTGTGTTCGTGCAGCGGGATCAGCGTCACGGAAACGCCATGCCGCGCCAGCAGCGCCCCGGTTACCCTGCTATCCTCGCAGAGGACCGCATCCGCCTCCCTCAAGGCAGCGAGAGCGCGGGGGGAGAGGTCGCCGAGATGGCCGATGGGCGTTGCCACCAGGGTCAGTCCGGTGGCATGGGCCGTCGGCACCGCAGGCCTCTCGGCCGCTTGGTTCTCGGCCACCGGGTCGTCAGGAGGATCGCTTGCCTGTTCCGTCATCCCGCCCGCCCGTCCTTGCCCTGCTGGCTTTCCTGCCGCTGCTCGCCTGCGCCCCGCAAGCCCCCCGCATCGCCGCCCCGGGCTATGCGCCGCCCGCCGCGCCGCTGGTGCAGGAGGTGCCGCGCAGCCGCGTCGGGCTTCTGCTCCCGCTCTCCGGCGCCAACAAGCCGCTGGGGGAGGCGATGCTGAACGCCGCCCAGCTGGCCCTGTTCGACCAGGCGGATCCCGGCATCGAATTCCTGCCGCGCGACACCGGCGGCACCCCGGCCGGCGCGGCGGAGGCCGCCCGCAGCGCGCTCTCAGCCGGCGCCCGGGCCCTGGCCGGGCCGCTGACCCTGAACGAGACCGCCGCCGCCGCCGGCCCGGCCCGCAACGCCCATGCCCCGCTCATCGCCTTCACCTCGGATGCCGACCAGGGCGGCGGCGGCGTCTGGGTGCTGGGCATGACGCCGGGCGAACAGGCGGAGCGCATGGCCGGCGCCGCCGCGGCGGATGGCGCGCGGCGCATCGGGCTGCTGGCGCCGGATGACGAGTTCGGCCGCCGCCTCGCCGGCGCGCTGCGGGCGAAGC
>NZ_JAMZIK010000228.1 GCF_024178315.1 Siccirubricoccus soli
GCTGGCCGGGCTGGCGGCGGCGCTGCTGGCCTGGCGGCTGCGCCGGGGCGGGCTGCTGGGGGCGCTGCTGGCCGGGCTGGCGGTGCTGGTGGCGGTGCGGGCGGCGCTGGGCTGAGGGCGGCGCCGCAGGGTGGCGTCCTGAGGGTGAGAACCCGATCAGGAGGCGTCGCTGCCGGCCCATACAGGTTCCTGGTCCTGGCTTTCCGCTGTGCCGCGAAATGAGAACTTTGCGAGAACAAACTGCTTCGGCAGAGTTGAGAAGCACTCACAGCAAGTGGGCAGGACGCGAAGAGGACTGTGAAATGGCCATTTTGGGCAGACAGGGCACAGGGCAGTTAGGCATTACGCTCATCGTGCAGGACGTCGCCGCAGCCGCAGACTTCTACCGGGATGTGCTCGGGGCCGAGGAGGTCCATCGCAGCCACCGGCCGCATCCCGGAGCCGTTCCCGACGCAAAGCCGGTGTCGGCGGAACTGCGGCTGGGCGGCGCCTACCTGACGGTTACGCGGGAGAACCCGCGCTGGCGGGAAGCGCCTCGCCCCGACTGGCCGCGCTCCCCATTCTCGGCCGGGGCGGCCTCCGCCTTCATGACCGTCTACGTGGACGATGTGGACGCCGTCTTCGCCAAGGCCCTGGCCGCGGGCGCCTCTCCGACCATCGAGGGCGGCGCCCCCGAAGACGCCTTCTGGGGCGACCGGATGGTCCAGTTCCATGACCCGGCCGGACATGTCTGGCGCGTCCTGACCCGCCTGGAGGACGTCGAGGTGTCCGATCTGCCTGCACGCTACACGGCGGCCCGAGCGGTGCATGGGGCGTCCAAGGGCCCGAACTGACGCTGTGCGGCGACAGGGGCTGTTCCGAGTCACACGCCTTCGGAGCAGGCTGGTGCGTAAACCGGCTATCCGCCCGCCTCGGACGTCCCGATCGGATCTTCGCCCTAGAGCAGATCGCCGTAGGGCGGCATCGCCCGCAGGCGTGAATCTGCTCTGCAAACAAAGGCGTAGAGCGTTTTCGGTGAACGCATGTAAACCGAAAACGCTCTAGAGCAGCCTATGGCCTGCCGGGTCGCGACGTGATCCGGCAGGCCGGGATAAGCTGCTCCAGATATTGCTCCGGCGCAGCTTCCCGGAGCAAAGACCCGCGAGGGCAGCGCATGGTGCGATGGCGGACCCGCAGGCGCCGCCCGCCTATTCCTGCCGCAGCCCTTCCGCCCGGATCATCGCCGCGGCGAAGCTCCGGTACTCGGCCATGGCGGCCGCCATCTCCGCTGGCGTGCTGCCGACCGGGGTCATGCCCAGCACCTCGAGCCGCGCCAGCACGTCCGGATCGGCCAGCGCCGCCACCACGGCCTGGTGCAGCCGGGCGATGCACTCCGGCGGCGTGCCGGACGGCGCCCAGAGGCTGGTCGCCTCCGCCCGCTCGAAACCCGGGAAGCCCTGCTCCGCGATGGTCGGCACATCGGGCAGGGAGGACATGCGCTGCGGCGAGGAGACGCCGAGGGCGCGCAGCTTGCCCTCCCGTACCAGCGGCACCGCCTGGGGCAGGGTGGAGAAGCCGAAATCCGTGTCGCCGCCCATCACCCCGGCAATGGACTGGCTGCCGCCGCGGTAATTGACATGCGTCGCGGTGATCCCCGCACGGCGCATCAGCATCACGCAGGTCATGTGCGGCCCGCCCACGATGCCGGAGGAGAAGTAGGTGAGCTGCCCCGGCGCCTTGCGCGCCAGGTCCAGCAGCTGGTCCAGGCTCTGTGCCGGATGGTCGGCCCGGACCACCAGCAGCAGCGGCGCCGAGGTGAGCTGGGAGACCGGGGTGAAGGCCGTCTGCGGATCGTAGGGCAGGTTCCGCAGCAGCATCGGGTTGGTGACGATGCCGAGGCCGGTGGCGAGCAGGGTGTAGCCATCCGCCGCCGCCCGTGCCGCCTCAGCCTCGCCGATCGAGCCGGAGGCGCCGCCGCGGTTGTCGAGCACCACCGGCTGGCCGAGGAAGCGGCTCATCGGGACGGAGACGAGGCGGGTCGGGGTATCGACGCCGCCGCCGGCCGGCCAGGCCACGACGACGCGGATGGGGCGGTTGGGATAGGAATCCTGCGCCAGGGCGGGGGCGGCCAGCAGCAGTGCCGGCAGGGAGCGACGAGTGAGCATCCGTTATTCCACCCTGATCCCTTCCGCCTGGATGATGGCGCCGAGCGTGCTGCGCTGCTCATTGTAGAAGGCCTGGAACTGTTCCGGCGTGCTGCCCACGGGGATCATGCCCAGCTCGCCCAGGCGCTTCACCGCATTGGGGTCGCGCATGCCGGCCTGGGCCGCCTCGGCCAGCCGGGCGATGACCGGGGCGGGGGTGCCGGTGGGGGTGTAGAAGCCCAGCCAGTCGGCGATGTCGAAATCCGGGAAGCCCTGTTCCTGCACCGTCGGCACATCCGGCAGGGCAGGCAGGCGTTCGTTGATGGAGACGGCGAGGCCGCGCAGCCGCCCCTCCCGCACCAGGGGCGTCGCCTGGGGCAGGGTGGAGAAGACGAATTCCGCATCCCCCGCCAGGATGCCGGCAATGGAGGCGGCGCCGCCGCGATAGGAGACGTGGTTGGCCGTCACCCCCGCCCGGCGCAGCAGCAGGGCCGGGGCCAGATGCGTCATCGTCCCGACGCCGGACGAGCCGAAGGGAATCTGCCCCGGTGCGGCCCGCATCCGTCCCAGCAGCTCCCCCAGCGTCTTCGAGGGATGATCCGCCCGCACCACGCAGAGCAGGGGGGAGCGGACCATCTGGCTGACCGGGGTGAGCTGCTTGGCGAAATCATAGGGCAGGCCAGGGATCAGCAGGTGGTTCACCGAGCCGCCGGCGGTATCCGCCAGCGTGGTGTAGCCATCCGGCGCCGCCTGGGCGACGACGCCCGCGCCGACCGAGCCGGAGGCGCCGGCCCGGTTCTCCAGCACCAGGGTCTGGCCCAGCACCTGCTGCATGGCCGGGGCGGCGAGGCGCATCGGGATATCCGCCCCGCCC
>NZ_JAMZIK010000229.1 GCF_024178315.1 Siccirubricoccus soli
GCCCGGTTCTCCAGCACCAGGGTCTGGCCCAGCACCTGCTGCATGGCCGGGGCGGCGAGGCGCATCGGGATATCCGCCCCGCCCCCCGGCGGCCAGGAGATGACGATGCGGACGGGCCGGGTGGGCCAGCCGATATCGGAGGCGCGGGCCAGGCCGGGGGCCAGCGCGGGGGCGGCCAGCGGCAGGGCGAGCACGGCGCGGCGGCCGAGCGATGCGGGCATGGAATCTCCTCCATGGAGTCTTGGCCCCATCCTGCCGTCCCGGCGCAGGGTGCGGAAAGGCTTTGTTGGCGGCGGGGCGGCGGGCGTAGCCTTGTCCCGGCGACCTGGGCCCTTCGGCTTCGGGTCACCAGGACAATCATTGGCGGAGCAGATTTACGCCTCGGGGCGTGCCGCCCTGCGGCGATCTGCTCCGGGGGAAACGCCAGAGGGAAAGGACGGGCCATGCAGCTCTCCGCCGACCAGATCGACCAATTCCACCGGGAAGGATGGCTCTTCCTGCCGGAGACCTTCACACCGGAGGAAGTGGCCGCGTTGCGCGCCGAGGCGGAGGGGATCTATGCCGAGCAGCGGCCGGAGATCTGGCGGGAGAAATCCGGCGCGCCGCGCACCGCCTTCGCCGCGCACACCTACAACGAGGCCTTCCGCATCCTCGGCGCGCATCCGCGGCTGGTCCGCCCGGTGGAGCAGATCTTCGGCGAACCGCTCTACATGCACCAGTTCAAGATCAACGCGAAGGCGGCCTTCACCGGCGATGTCTGGCAGTGGCACCAGGATTACGGCACCTGGGCGCGCGACGACGGCATGCCGGAGCCGCGGGCGATGAACATCTCCGTCTTCCTCGACGAGGTGATGCCGATCAACGGGCCGCTGATGCTGATCCCGCGCAGCCAGAAGCACGGCACGCTGGAGGCGGGGCATGATGTGAGCACGACGAGCTACCCGCTCTGGACGCTCGACGACGAGACGGTGACGCGGCTGGTGCAGGAGGGCGGCATCGTCGCGCCGACCGGCAAGCCGGGCGGGGTGCTGCTGTTCCACGGCAATCTGGTGCATGGCTCCGCGCCGAACATCACGCCCTATCCGCGGAAGATCGTCTATCTGACGCTCAATGCTGTCTCGAACCACATCCGCAAGCCGACGCGGCCGGACTGGATCGCGCACCAGGATTTCACGCCGATCCAGCCGGTGCCGGACGATGCGCTGACCGAATATGCAAGACGCTGGCGGCAGGCGGCGGAGTAGATCGTGCGGGGGCAGGGTGGGGGCTCCGCCCCCGGGCCCCGGCAGGAGGCGCTGCCGCCTGCACCTCCGCCGGGGAGGAGCCCCCTCCCCGGACCCCGGTGTGAGGCGGCAGGCTCAGCCCACGGGTCCAAACTCGGACCGGGTCCGGCGGCCAGGTCCTGGCCCGGTGGGGGTTCGGGGGCAAAGCCGCTGACCTACCGCAGTCCCGGCCGTCCCGCCCGCAGCCAGTCGATCGTCTGCCGCAGCCCATCCTCCAGCGCCACCGGCACCCCGAGGCCGAGCGCCGCGCGTGACGCCGCCGGGTCGCCCAGCGAGTGCCGGATCTCCCCGCTCCGCGCCGGCGCATGCCGCAGTTCCAGCCGCGTGCCGCAGAGCCCGGCGATGGCCTCAGCCAGGTCCCGCACCGAGACGGGCCTGCCGGTGCAGAGGTTGAACACCGGCCCGGCCGGCGAGGCATGGCGCAGCGCGGCGATCAGCCCCGCCACGATGTCGGCGACGAAGATGAAGTCCCGCGTCTGGCCGCCATCGCCGAAGATGGTCACCGGCTCGCCGCGGACCAGCTTCTCGCAGAAGATGGAAATCACGCCGGAATAGGGTGAGGACGGGTCCTGCCGCGGCCCGAAGACGTTGAAGAAGCGGAGCCCCGTGGTCGGCAGCCCATGCACCACGCCGCCGACCCGGGCATGCAGCTCGCAGCCCAGCTTGTCCGCGCCATAGGCGGAGAGCGGCTTGGTGGCGGCCGATTCCGTCAGGGGCAGGGAGGCCGGCTCCCCATAGACGGCAGCGGAGGAGGCATAGACCACCGGCACCGCCTCCGGCCCGCCGCGGGCACTGCCCTCGGCCACCGCCGCCTCCAGCACCGCCACCGTGGCGCTGAGATTGACGCGGTGGGTGCCCGCCCAATCCCGCCGCCCGCGCTCCACCGAGGCGATGGCGGCGAGGTGGAAGCACCCATCCACCCCCGCCATGGCATCCCGCAGCGCGGCACGGTCGGCGCAATCGGCCTGGATCAGCTCGGCCCCCGGGGCGAGGTTGGCGAGATGGCCGGAGGAGAGGTCGTCCAGCACCCGCACCGCATGCCCCGCCGCCAGCAGCGCGGCGGTGAGGTGGGAGCCGATGAAGCCGCAGCCACCGGTCACGAGATAGCTTGCCATCCGGTCCTCCTTGCGCCGCCGGAGCGGGATCGGCCGAGCTTCGCTCACCCATCCCGCCCCGGCGCATTCTTCGGTCGCGCGATCCACGGTTTCGGTCGGTCCGACTTCGACCGATCGCGCCCTATCGCGCCGTCTCGCTGGCGGCGGCGGCGGCGCGGGCGATGGCCTCGCCCTGGGCTTCCAGAAGCCGCAGCATCAGCGTGCGTTCCGCCGCGCTTCCCGGCTCGCCGCCCGGGGCGGGCTGCAGCCGCAGCAGGGCCAGCACCGGCCGCCCCGGCCGCAGGCCGAGGCTGCGCTGCGCCTGGTCCAGCCGGGCGGCGAGGCCGCCGCCGCTCGGCTGCCCCGCCACCCAGATGCCGCTGGCCACCACCCCCTCCCCGCCGCGGGATTGCCGCGCGCTCCAGCGGGCGAGGCCGGGCTGGGACAGGCCGAAGGTGACGTCGTCATCCGTGGTGGCGAAGCCGGCGAAGCGGGCGCCGGCCGGGGCGGACCAGGTGGCGCCGGCCGGGAAGGCGAGCAGCCGCGCGGTGAGCCGCGCCCCGTCGCACTCCAGTGCCAGCCCGCCTTCCGCCACGGCGCAGCCGGGCAGGGGGGCGAGGGGCAGGGCCTGTTCCGCCACCCGCCCGCCGCGTTGCAGCGCATAGGCCAGGGTGGGGGCGGCGAGCGCCAGCACCAGCAGCAGCGCGCCCGCGGCGGTGGCGGCGGCCGGCGGCGCGGCCGGTCCGGGCGGGGCGGGGGGCAGCGGGGCCGGGCCGGCGGCATCCTCCCGGAAGGGCAGGCCGGCCAGGATCAGCAGCAGGATGACGGCGGAGAAGAACAGCCAGCCATAGATCAGGTGGTCCGCCGCCGCCGCCTCCGCGCTGCCCAGGCGGTGGCCCAGCCAGACGATGCCGAAGGCGCGCAACCCGTTGGCGAGGATCGGCACCCCCAGCGCCAGCAGCATGACGGTGAGGCGGCGGCCGGGGCTGCGGAACATCGTCGCGGCGTAGAGCGCGCCGAAGGCCAGCGCCGCGACGAGGAAGCGCAGCCCGGCACAGGCCTCGGCGACCAGGAAATCGCCCTCCGGGATCTGGATCAGCAGGTCGTCGATGTAGAAGGGGATGTCGGTGAGGCTGAGGAAGACCTCGATGAGCCTCACCGTCACCTGCTGCAGCGCCGGCACGGCGAAGGCGCCGAAGGGGATGAGGAAGACGAGGTAGAGCAGCGGCGCGGCGAAGGCGCGGAAGACCCGCCAGCCCAGGATGGCCAGCACCGCCACCTCCAGCAGCCCGAGGGCGGCGAATTGCCGGCCCTCCATGAGGCCGAGGCGCTCCGCCGCCAGCCAGGCGAGGGCGGGAGGCAGGGCGAGCAGGGCGAACCGGGCCTCCGGCGCCGGGCGCAGCCCGGCCAGGCGGAAGCGGCGCTGCCAGGCGAGCCAAAGGGCGATGGGCAGCACCAGCCAGCAATGGTTGTAGGCGGTGGAGGCGTTCCAGACCCGCACCGCCGCCATGCCTTCCGGCAGGAAGACCAGCGCCAGGGTGAGGACCGCGCCGGCCAGCCAGAGCAGTGGGCCGCGCCACTCGGCGGCGCTGGCCGCCGGCGCCGGGGCAGGCATGGAGGCGGCAAGGGGCTGGCTCATGCGGCGATCGGCGCGGCGGCCGCCTCCGGGGGGTGCATCAGGGCGTCGAGCGGGGCGAGGCAGCCCGCCCAGTCATGCCCCGCCATCACCGCAGCACGGCCGGCGGCGCCGAGGCCAGGATGGGCGCCGGCCAGCACGGCGGCGATGGCGGCGGCGAAGGCATCCTCCCCCACGGCCACCAGCAGGTCGCGCCCGGCTGTGGCCCGCAGCCCCTCATGCGCTTCCGGCGTGGCGACCACCGGGCGGGCCATGGCCATGGCTTCCAGCACCTTGTTCTGGATGCCCCGGGCGATGCGCAGCGGGGCCACGGCGCAGGCGGCATGGGCGAGGTAGGGGCGGACATCCGGCACGGTGCCGGTGACGGTCACGCCGGGCAGCTTGGCCAGGGCCTGGACGGCGGGCGCCGGGTTGGCACCGACGATCCAGAATTCCGGCATAGGGCCGGGGCGGCCGCGCAGCCGGGGCAGGATCGCCTCGGCGAACCAGGTGACGGCATCGACATTCGGCCGGTAGCCCATGCTGCCGGTGAAGACGAGGGCCGGAGCGGGGCGCGGGAAGGGGTTGGGCCAGTCCCTCGCAGAGTCGAAGCGGGCCAGGTCCACGCCATTGTCGAGGGCGGCGAGGCGGGGCGCGACTTCCGGCGCCAGGGCGGCGAAGCGGGCGGCCTCGGCTGCCGAGACCAGCAGGGTACGGTCGAATTCCCGGGCGGCGCGGCGCTCGAAACCCAGCAGGGTGCGGGCCTCCCGTGCCCAGACCTGGCGCATGGGCGGGGCGGCGCCCTGGGCGTAGGCGGCCCATTTCTCGGAATCGATGTCCACCATGTCCAGCACCCGGCGGAGGCCGGGGCGGCGCGCGGCGGGGCCCATGGCATAGGGCGCCATGGCGGAGGAGAAGACGAGGACGGCATCGTAGCGCCCGGCGGCCAGGCCCGCCTGGGCCCAGGCGAAGAGGCCGGGATGGTGGAACCAGCCGAGGGTGAGCGGCAGGCCGGGCCGCAGCCGCGAAAGGGCGCGGGCGGCCGTGCCGAAGCGGGAGAGGGCGGGGCGCCACTCCACATGGGCGCAGCGCCGGGCGAGCACCGGAAGGTGCTGCAGGTCGGCACGGTCATCCACGAGGAAGCCGGCCTCCACCGCCCAGCTCCGGGCCAGATGGTCGAGGATGTGCCAGGCGCGGATCTTCTCCCCCTTCTCCGGCGGGTAGGGGATGCGGTGGGAGAGGAAGAGGAGGCGCTTCATGGATGGGGGCTCCGCCCCCAAGCCCTGGGCAGGGGCTCCGCCCCTGCACCCCGCCGGGGACCGGACCGGTCCCCGGACCCCGGTGTGAGTTGGCAGGTTGAACCGTCGGGGCTGAAATTCAGGCCGGGGTCCGCGGCCGGGTCCTGGCCCCGGCGGGGGCTTGGGGGCGGAGCTCCCAGAGTTTTCCTCCGCATCAGCCGAGTCCCCGGACCAAGGGCGGGCCGAGAATATTGGCCACCGCCAGCGGCAGCTTCTTCCAGGCGGCGATGACCAGCTTGTATTTCGGGTTGTTGGGGTTGTTCTCCGGAATCGCAGCACCGGGGGCGAGGCGGTAGCAGTAATGCAGCTCCTCCTCGGTGAAGCCCCAATTGCGCTTATAGGCGAAGGCGCCGGTGCCGGCCTTGCTGCGGCCGAAATCGAACAGCGTCGCGCCCCGCTCATTCCCGGCGCGGCGCATGACTTCCCAGTACATGAAGTCGTTGGCGGAAAGCCCGCGCGCGTCCCGCGTGCCGCCGCCGTAATAGGGCAGCACCTGGTCGCGGAAATGGAAATTCAGCACGGCGGCGACGGGCCTGCCCTCATGCAGCACCGTCGTCACGTCATGCGCACCGGGAAAGGCCTGGCCCAGCAGGCGGAAATAGCGCCGCGGGAAGACCGGGCTGCCGAGGTTGCGCACGCTCTCGGCATAGATGCGGTGCAGCCGGTCCGTGTCGCCATCCGAGACGGAGGTGAGCTTGAACCGCTCGATCGCCTTCCGCACCTCCGCGCGCTGCTTGCGCGGGATGTTCTTCTGCATGTCCTTGGCATCGTCGCCGGTCAGGACGATGGGCTTGCGGAAGGTGAAGTAGAGCGGCGGGCGGCCCTGCCAGCCGGGATCAGCCGCTTCCAAGCGGCGGTATTCCAGGCAGGGGATGCTCAGCTTCTTCTGGAGGTCGAGCGCATGGGCCTCCAGCGCCAGCCGCGCCTCCTCCTCCACCGCCACCGCGCCGCCATAGACGCAGAAGGGGGTGGAGGCGAGGCTGTCCCCGAACAGTCGCGTCCGCATGCGGGCGAGCGGCAGCACGCCGAGGATGCTGCCATCCCGCTCCGCATAGGCGTAGTGGGTGGTGTGGCCGAAGGCCTCCCTTATCACCCGCGCCCAGGGCGAGAGGTGGAAGAAGCTGGCCGCCGGCGTCGCCTGGACGAAGGCGTCCCAGGCCGGGGCGGCGCGGTCCTCGAGGCTGTGGATGCGAAGGGCCATGGCGCGGCGCTCAGGCGGCCCGGGCCGGCGCGGGCGCGGCCAGCTCCGGCGCGAAGACCGCCTCGACCGGCGCCCAGGCGAAGTCGCCAAGCAGCCGGGCCAGCCGCGGCGCCATCCGCCGGAGGCCGAGGAAATGCCGCAGCCGCTTCGTCGCGGAAAGGCCCGGCACGCGCGGCTGGTCGGGGTCGATCTCCCAGGGGTGGAAGTAGAAGATGCCGCGCCGGCCCTCGGCATTCACCCGGCGCAGCAGCGCGGCAAACAGCGGATGCGGTGTGGCGCGGAAGGGCCCGCCGCCCGAGACCGGCAGGCAGGCGGGGCCGAGGCGGAGCGCCGTCATCGGCAGCTCCACCACCCCGTCCGGATGCGGGCGCCAGGGCTGCAGCGGCACGGGCCCGCCGGCGCGCGGCCCGGGGAAGATGGAGGAGGAGTAGCGGTAGCCCGCCTCCGCCAGCACCGCATGCGCCCAGGGGGTGGCGGTGGGATTCACCGAGAAGGTGGGGGCGCGGTAGCCGGTGACGGCGACGCCGCCCGCCTGTTCCAGCAGGTGCTTCGCCCGGCGGATATCCTCGCGGAAGCGGTCGGCGCCGATCTCGAAGACCCGCTCATGGCCATAGCCATGGCTGGCGAGTTCGTGCCCCGCGGCGACAATGTCGCGGATCAGCCCGGGGTGGCGCTCCGCCACCCAGCCCAGGGTGAAGAAGGTGGCGCGGATGCCGGCACGGGCGAAGAGGTCCAGCACCTCCCGCGTCCGCTCCTCGACGCGGCGGGGCAGGCTGTCCCAGCGCGCGCGGGGGATCAGCCCGGCGTAGTTCTGCACCTGGAACCAATCCTCCACATCGATGCTCATGGCATTGAGGGGGGCAGCGGGCGCGGTGCCGCTCATCGCCGCGCCTCGCCGCCGAACAGCTCGGCCATGCGGTTGAGCACGCGCTCCCGCCGCGCCACGCTCTGCTCCAGCGCATCGACGCGCTGGCTGAGGTCGTCCAGCGTGGCGCCGAGGTCGAAGCGCAGCTGGGGCGAGAGCGCGGTGGCATCGCCGCCGAGATCCTCGGCCAGCTCCAGCGCCACGGCTTCGACCATGGGGCCGGAGATCACCTCCGCCTGCTCCAGCGCGCCGGCGAGCAGCACGCGGGAGCAGAGGCGGTTGATGCGGCGGGGGATGCCGTCGCTGTGGCGGAAGACGAGTTCGAGTGCCGCCTTCTCCCAATGCGGCCTGCCGTCCCAGCCGACGGCGCGCATCCGGTGCTCGACATAGGCGGTGGTCTCCTCGGCCGAGAGGCCGCCGAGGTGGTAGGAGGCGAGGACGCGCTGCCGGAGCTGGTCCAGATCCGGGCTCGCCATGGTGCGGCGGAGCTGCGGCTGGCCGAGCAGCATGGTCTGCAGCACCGCCTGGCCGCCCTGGGTGATGTTGGAGAGCATGCGCAGCTCCTCCAGCGCCGGCGCCGTCAGCCCCTGCGCCTCGTCGACGATGAGCAGGTGGCGCTTCTCCGCATGCCGCAGCGCGGCGATGACGCTGCGCAGCACCGTGGCCTTGTCGCCCTCCGGCTGCGCGCCGAAGCTGTCCGCCACCAGCCGCAGCAGGTCGTCGCCAGAGAGCTGGGTGGTGACGATGCGGGCGATGGCGAAGCCTTCCGGGTCCAGCTCGGCGCAGAGGCGCTCGACCAGCGTGGTCTTGCCCGCCCCGACCTCTCCGGTGATGACGACGAAGCCTTCCCGCTGCGCCAGCCCGTACATCAGATGCGCATAGGCCCGGGCATGGACGGAGCTGGCGTAGAACAGCCGGGCATCCGGCGTCATCAGGAAGGGATGCTCGCGGAAGCCGTAGAAGTCGATCTGCATGGCGCCGCCCTTCAGAAGAATTGCCGGAGGCCGATGATGAACAGGTTCTGCACGGTGTCGCCCCCGGAGAGGTCGCTGCCGCGGTAGCTGAAGCCGTATTCCGCCCAGCCGCTGAGCGAGGCGGTGAGCATGTGGTTGAGCCGGAGGCGCAGCGTGTAGAAATCCGAGCTGCTGGCGCCCTCGCGCTGGCTGCGGCCGATCGTGGCGTAGGCGGAGCCGGTGGTCTCGGGATCCAGCGCCCGCGTCCAGCCGAAGGTGAGCGAGAGGCTCTTCTGCGCGAAGGCGGTGGTGCCGCGGGCGGCGGAGAGCGGCAGCCGCTCATCGAAGACCAGGTTGAGGCTGAGTCTGTCCCGCTCCCAAGTCTGCGTCACCCCCAGCGTGCCGCGGCGGTTGCGGGTGATGGCGCTTTGTGCCGCCAGGATGCCGCTGCCGAAGGGGGCGACCAGCCGCCCGCCGGAATAGCCGTCCACCAGATTGCCGAGCGCGTCGGTGCGGGCGCTGCTCAGCAGGTCCGCCGCAAGCTGCGGCGCGGTGCCGATCTGGTCGGTGTAGCGGGCGCTGAGCCAGGTGCGGGTGCCGAGCAGCATGCTGGCGTTGAGGTTGAAGGATTCGAAGCCGTCATGCCGGCCGTAGCGCAGCAGGATGGTGCTGTCCGGCCCCGGCGTCAGCCGCGCGCCCACCGCCCAGGTCAGGCCCTGGATGGCAAAGGGCCGGGTGCCGCCATAGCGCTGGTCCTCATAGCCCAGCTCCACCAGCGGGGCGAACCAGCGGGTGAGGGCGTAGCGGGCTTCCACCCCGCCCGTGTAGCGGTGCGCGCCGGCGAGCGCGCTGGTGCCGCTGTAGGTAGTGCCGGTGCCGTGGGCCTGCAGGGCGAGGGGACCGAAATTCTCCCCCGAGCGGATCGTCGCCGACACCTCCTGCGTCGTCGTTTCCTCCGACTTGAAGTAGGGGGTGGTGCTGCCGGGCAGGAAGGCGCTGCGCCCGTCCTGCACCACGTTGCGGATGCTGTAGCCGAGCTGCGCCACGGCATCGCCGCCGAAGCGGTGCACCAGATAGGGCGCCGCCTGGAACACCGTGGTCTGCACCGTGCGGTTGCCGTCGATGCCGGCGCTGTTGCCCGCGCTGCCCTGCACGTCGCTGACCGAGCCATTGCCGAAGAGGTCGAGGTAGAGCAGGTCCTCCACCAGCGTCGCCTGGCCGCTGCCGAAGAACCGGTGGTCCACCCGGTTGGATCGGGTGTCCTCCGCATGGAGGCGGAGCGAGGGGGTGTAGGTGAGGCGGCCCTGGAAGCGCCCGGTATCGCCATAGGCGACGATGGAGGGGCTGAGGCTGAGATAGCCGTCGGCGCGCCGGTCCCGCGCCGTGTTGCGCACATTGTCCGTGCCGGTGAGGGTCAGGCCGAGGCTCGGCTCGATCGCCCAGGCGCGGCCGGGGCCGGCGGCGGTGCCGCCGCTGCCGGGGCCGGACGGCCACGCCCCGGCGCGCGCCAGCGGCGTATCGAACAACCCGATATCGTCGAGGGCGGGGGCGGAGAAGGTGCTGCCGCCCGCGCTGCCTTCCCCCCGCCCCGCATCCAGCCGGACCTCCCCGCCGGGGACGGCGAGCTGGGCGAAGGCGGGGCTGGCGAAGGCCAGGGCAGCGCCGAGCGCGGCGCCCGGTCCGGCACCGAGCCGCCACCGCCGGGCCTGGCCGGGGCGCGCGG
>NZ_JAMZIK010000023.1 GCF_024178315.1 Siccirubricoccus soli
AGCATTCCCCGCGACGTTGCTGCGCAACACCGCGAGGGCCCCGGGAGTCGCCATGCGGCCAGGGCCTCGTACAGCCTGAAGCGGCAAAGCCGCTTCAGGGCAACGGGCGGCGCGGTTCGCAAGGCGGGGGGTCACGGGCCGCGGGGGCGGCGCAGCAGCAGGTGGACGGCGCCGGGGTTGGTGGCGTGGGGATGGGCAGCGCCGAGCAGCAGGGCGCGCAGCTCCGGCGCGTTCAGCCAGTGCGGCAGTTCCCGCCGCAGCACGCCGCCTTCCAGGGAGGATCCCTTGCCGGTGACGATGGCGACGCAGCGCAGCCCCTCGGCATGGGCGGTGAAGAGGAAGCGGCGGACGGCGCCATGCGCCTCCTGCGCCCGCCGCCCGTGCAGGTCCAGGGTGCGTTCCGGCCTCATCGTGCCGCGCCGCAGCGCCTTCCAGCGCTTGGCGTCCAGCCCGGCCGGCGCGGCGCCCACATGCAGCTCCGGCGCCGGGCGCGGGGCGTGCCGTGGCGGGGCAGGGGGCGGTGGGGCGGGCGCGGGCGCGGGCGCGGCGGCCAGGGCGGGAGGTGCCGGCGGGGGCGGTGCCAATTCCTTGCCCGGCAGCGGGGCGATGGCGGCGCGCGCCGTATAGGCCTGCCACAGCGCGTGATCCGCCGCCGTCAGCCCGCGCCGGCGCGTGGACATCAGGCGCCGGGCGGCAGCGCCGCCGGGTCGTCATCCAGCAGCAGGATATGCAGCCGCCGCGGGCCATGCGCGCCGAGTTCCAGCGTCTGCTCGATATCCGCGCTGCGGCTGGGGCCGGTGACGAACATGATGTTGCGCGGCATGGGGCCGCCGGTCCGTGCGTCCCGGTGCTCGGCCCGCAGCGCATCCCAGGCTTCCTCATAGGCGCCATGGATGCGGCTGGCGCGCAGCAGCACCACGGCGGTGTCGGCGAGCAGGTTGAGGGTGGTCGGGCGCTCGGGCGCGGAGGGGAGCATGAGCGTCCCCGTCTCCGCGATGCCGGCGAAGCCGTGCTGCAGGCTGACCTGGTCCGTGCCCTGCGCGCGGCGCGGCTCCGGCTGCAGCAGGGGGCGGCTGTCCCAGGGAATGCCGAGCAGTTCGGGGTGCGGCGCCATCGGGAAGGCGGTGGGCAGGTTCTGCGCTGCCAGGTAGTCCGCCAGCGCGGCGGGCACGGCGGCGAGGTCCGGCACCCGCTCCACCGTGCCGAACTCCTTCTCCACATTGCGGATGAAGAGGGCGATCTGCTCCGGGCGGGAGACGCGGGAGCGGGCGGGGATGAGGTGGCGCGGATGGCTGGCCAGCCGCCCATCCAGCATGGCGCGCTGGTCGGCCGGCAGCGGGCCGCGCTTCAGGCCGCGGCGGATGGCGCCGAGGATCGCCTCCTTGCTCATCGCCGGGCGCCCCGGCGCTGCGCGGCGGCGTAGCGACTCATGAAAGTGCCGCCCGGCTCCGGCACCGGCAGATCCCGCCCCTTGGTCCAGTTGCCGGCGAGCGGCAGGGAGCGGAAGGCGCCCTTGCCGCGGCCGAGCAGGCCAAGCGCGCCGATCGCCGCGCGGGTGGCGAAGCGGTAGAGGCCGGGGCGGCGGGCAAACCAGGCCCAGGCGCCGAGGCCCCAGCGCGCGGCGGAGGGCGTCAGGTGCCGCTCGAATTCCCGTTCCCGCCAGTGGCGCATCATCTTCGGCAGCGGGATCTTCACCGGGCAGACGCTCTCGCAGCGGCCGCAGAAGGTGGAGGCGTTGGGGAGGTTGCCGGTCTTCTCCACTCCGACAAGCGATGGCGTCAGCACGCTGCCCATCGGCCCCGGATAGACCCAGCCATAGGCATGGCCGCCCACCGCGCCATAGACCGGGCAGTGGTTCATGCAGGCGGCGCAGCGGATGCAGCGCAGCATCTCCTGGAATTCGGTGCCGATCATGTTGGAACGGCCATTGTCGACCAGCACCACATGGTATTCCTCCGGCCCGTCCAGGTCGCCGGGGCGGCGGCTGCCGGTGGAGAAGGTGGTGTAGACCGAGAAATCCTGGCCGGTGGCGGAGCGCGCCAGCAGGCGGAGGAGGGAGGTGCAATCCTCCAGCGTCGGCACGACCTTCTCGATGCTCGCCAGCGCGATATGGATGCGCGGCAGGGTCTGGGTCAGGTCGCCATTGCCCTCATTCGTCACGATGACGGAGGAGCCGGTCTCGGCGATGAGGAAATTGGCGCCGGTGATGCCGACATCGGCGGCGAGGAACCGCTCCCGCAGGCGGGTGCGGGCCTCGGCCAGGATGTCGCGGCGCTCGGCGAAGACGCGGTCCTTCGGCAGGTCCGTGTGCATCCGGCGGAAATCCGCCTCCCAATCCTCCCGGTTCAGGTGGAAGGCGGGGGCGATGATGTGGCTCGGCGGCTCATCCCGGAGCTGGAGGATGTACTCGCCGAGGTCGGTCTCCACCGGCTGGATGCCGTGCCGTTCCAGGTGGCGGTTGATCCCGAGCTCCTCGGAGATCATCGACTTGCCCTTGGTGACGGTGCGGGCATTGGCGCGGCGGCAGATGGCCAGCACCGCCTCTCGTGCCTCGTCCGCCGTGCTGCACCAGTGCACCTGGCCGCCGGCCTTCTCCACATTGGCGGCGAAGGTTTCGAGGTAGTGGTCGAGGTTTGCCAGGGTGTGATTCTTGATGTCCCGGGCGATGTCGCGCAGGCGCTCGAATTCCGGGAGGTTGGCGACGGCAGCGGCGCGGCGCTGCAGGAAGGCGCCCTTGGCGGTGCCGAGCGCCTTCTGCAGCCCGGCATCTTCCAGGGCACGGGCGGCATTCTGTTTGAAGGCGGGGGAGGTGATCTGCACGGAAGGGCTCCTCTGGGCCCTATGTAGCGGTTTTGTCGCGCCGGGTCAGGCCGTGCGGCGGGTTCTCCGCCATTCGGTCGTGGCCCCAGGACGTGTCGTCCAGGCGCGCTCCACGCTCTCGACCCCGTCGAGCGCACCTCAAGCCCCAGCCATGGTGCCGGTTTCGCATCAAGGACGAAGCCGCGCGAAGCGCGGTGCCGCTGCGCGGCATCCTTGACTCGAAACCGGCACCATGGCCCTCGCGAATGGTCGCCTTCAACGGGGTCGAAGGCGCTTTTAGGCGCCCTCGGCGAGACGTGCAGCGGCAGCCCTCGTGCTTCGCGGTAGGCCGGAAACGTGGCTGGCCCGTGGCTACCTTGGGCGGTGCCGAAGGCGCCGATGAGCGCCTTCAAACGGCGAAAGGCACGGCGATGGCCCCGGCCGGTGCGTCGGGCGGGAAAGCGCGGCTGGCCTGTCGCCGCGTCGGGCGGCGCCGGAGGTGTCGACACGCGCTCCGACCGGCAGGAGGCGTAGGCACAGCGCCCAGCCGTTGCGGCAGGCAGCGAACCCATGGCCCGTTGCCGCATCGGTCATCCGGCCAGTAAGAGCTGCCGCAGCCGCGCTCAGCCCTCACGAGAGACGGGGAACCGCGGCACCCCCGTCGCCTCGAAGGCCGAGATGTTCCCGATCGTCACCTCGCCGATCGCCGCCAGCGCCTCCGCCGTGAAGAAAGCCTGGTGGGCGGTGACGAGGACGTTCGGGAAGGTCAGCAGCCGGGTGAAGACATCGTCCTGGATGACCTGGCCGGACAGGTCCTCGAAGAACAGCCCCGCCTCCTCCTCATAGACATCGAGGCCGAGATAGCCGATCCGCCCGCTCTTCAGCCCGGCGATCACCGCCGCCGTGTCCACCAGCGCGCCGCGGCTGGTGTTCACCAGCATCACCCCGGGCCGCATGCGCGCCACCGCCGCGGCGTCGATCAGGTGGCGGGTTTCCGGCGTCAGCGGGCAGTGCAGCGTCACGATATCGGCTGCCGCCAGCAGCTCCGGCAACGGGGCGTAGCGCACCCCGGCCGCCACCAGCCCGGGCTCCTCCACCGGATCGAAGGCCATGACCCGGCAGCCGAAGCCCAGCATGATCCGCGCCACCACCGCGCCGATCCGCCCGGTGCCGACCACGCCCACCACCCGGTCCTTCAGGTCGAAGCCTAAGAGCCCGTCCAGGGCGAAATTCCCCTCCCGCACCCGGTTGTAGGCGCGGTGGATGCGGCGGTTCAGGGCGAGGATCAGCGCCACCGTGTGCTCGGCCACCGCATGCGGCGAATAGGCCGGCACCCGCCCCACGGCGATGCCGAGCGCCGCCGCCGCGGCCAGATCCACATTGTTGAAGCCGGCGCAGCGCAGCGCCACCAGCCGCACGCCCTGGGCGGACAGCGCCGCCAGCGTCGCCGCATCCAGCTCGTCATTCACGAAGACGCAGATGGCCCCGGCGCCGGCGGCCAGCACCGCGGTGGCGGGGCCCAGGCGCGGTTCCAGGTAGCGCAGCGCATGGGGGCGGCCGGCGGCGGCATTGGCGGCCTCCAGGCAGGCACGGTCATAGGGCTTGGTGCTGAAGACGGCGACGTCCATCCGGGGTCTCCTCGCCAGAGGTCCCGCCCGGATGCTGTCCCGGCGGCAGGGGGCGGGGTGGGGTCAGCGCAGGGTGCCGGGCGGGCACGGGGGCAGCGTAGCGCAAAAGGGCTGCCCCCACCGGGCCGGGCTCACTGGGAGGCGCGGCTCACGCCATCGAATGCATGGCAGACGCGGCGTGGGCGCGCGAAGGTCCCTTGTCCACCCCATGCCTTGCCCATCGGCGAGGGGCAGGGCCGCGGCGCGCGGCATCGCCCCGGCCCGCGCCGATACCGCCAGATCCTTGGCCCGCAGCCGTTCAGGCCGCGCGCAACTGCCCCAGGAACCCGTCCACCTTGCCGCGCATCTGCGCCGCCTGGCCGGCCAGGTCGCGCGCGGCCTCCGCGATGCGGCCGGAAACCTGGCCGGTTTCCGAGGCGGCACCGTTCACCGCCCGGATGCTCGCGGTCACCTCCCCGGTGCCGGCGGCGGCCTGCTGCACGTTGCGGGCGATCTCCGCCGTGGTGGCGCCCTGCTCCTCCACCGCCGCGGCGATGGCGGCCGCCACCTCGTTCAGCTCGCCGATCGTGGCGGCGACCGCCTCGATCGCCCGGGCCACGTCGCCGGTCGCCCCTTGGACGGCGCCGATGCGGGCGGTGATCTCCTCCGTCGCGCGGGCGGTCTGGGCGGCCAGCGCCTTCACCTCGCTGGCCACCACGGCGAAGCCCTTGCCGGCCTCCCCGGCCCGCGCCGCCTCGATGGTCGCGTTCAGCGCCAGCAGGTTGGGCTGGCCGGCGATGTCGCTGATGAGCTTCACCACATCGCCGATCCGCTGCACGTCGGTGACCAGGCTCCGCACCACCTCCGTCGCATCCTGGGCCTGGCCCGTGGCGGTGGAGGTGGCGGAGGAGGAGCGGGTGACCTGCTGCCCGATCTCCCGGATCGAGGCCGTGACCTGCTCGGTCGCGGCGGCGACGCTGCTGACGTTGCTGCTGGTGGTGCCGGCCGCCTCCGCCACTTCCAACGCGCGGCGGGAGGTGGTGTCGGCCGCGCCGTTCATCGCCAGCGCATCCTGCTCCAGCCGCTCCGCCGCCGCTGCCACGGCGCCGACCGAGGCCATGATCTCCGCCTCGAACCGCTCCGCGATGGCGCGGGTGGATTGCTTCTGGCCGGTCTCCGCCAGCCTGGCGGCGTGGACATCGACCAGGCTGCCGCAGGCGCGGCGGGGCTTGCGGTTCTCGTCCAGGATGACGCCGCCGGTCGCGCGGAACCAGCGATAGCTGCCATCCTTCACCTTCAGCCGGTAGGTGACGTCGTAGCGGTTGCCGGTGGCGAGCGCCTTGTCGAAGGCGGCGAAGGTGGGCGCCGCATCCTCCGGGTGCAGCCGGTCCGACCAGCTCTGCACCACATCCGGGAATTCGGCGGCGGAGGCGAAGCCGAGCAGGCGGCGGAATTCCGCGGACCAGGTCCAGCGCGCCTTGGGATGCATCGCATCGCCTTCATGCAGGATGGCGTCCCAGAGGCCGACCCCGGCACAGCCGGACAGAACCTCGAGCCATTCGGCTTTCTCCCGCAGGTCGCGCATGCGGGCGGAGGAGAAGAAGGACATCGGCGTTTCCAATGGCAGGGCTGCGACCGCACCCTGCCAGGGGAAGGTGGGGGAAGGGTTAAATGCCCCCCGCAACACCGCTGCGCGGCTTGTGGGGAGGGTCAGAGGGTGCCGGGGTTCCTGGGTTTCGCCCGGGGAAGGAGACCGGGTGGCCTGCGCCCCGATGGTTGCGCAACTGCGCCTGTCATGCCGAGCAAGGAAATGGGCGCTGCCCTTGGCGGCCGTGCCGCCAGGACTGCGGGTCGAGCCCTTGGGTCTGGCCGGGCCCGAGGCTGGCTGCCGGCAGCACCCGGCGGGTTCAAGGGCGCAAGACCTTTCCCTCCCGCCAGCATGGCCGTATTCCAATGGGAAATTTCCCACTGCCAGCGATGGTCATGACCGACGCCACCCCGGAGACCCGCAGCGCCGAGCTGCGCCATGATTTCAAGACCGCCGAGCCGCGTTGGCAGGCGGAATGGGAAAGGCGCGGCTGCTTCACCGTGCCGGATGTGCCGGACGGGACGAAGCCGAAGTATTATGTTCTTGAGATGTTCCCGTACCCCAGCGGGAAGATCCATATGGGGCATGTCCGCAACTACACGCTGGGCGATGTGGTGGCGCGCTACAAGCGGGCCCGCGGCCATCAGGTGATGCACCCCATGGGTTGGGACGCCTTCGGCCTGCCGGCCGAGAATGCGGCGCGGGAGCGTGGCATCCACCCCGGCACCTGGACCTACCAGAACATCGCCAATATGCGCGCCGAGCTGCAGCGCATGGGGCTTTCGCTGGAATGGGCCCGGGAATTCGCCACCTGCGACCCCGAATATTACGGGCAACAGCAAAAATTGTTCCTCGACTTCTACCGGGCCGGCCTGGTGGAGCGGAAGGAAAGCTGGGTGAACTGGGACCCGGTGGACGGGACCGTGCTGGCGAATGAGCAGGTGATCGACGGGCGCGGCTGGCGTTCCGGCGCACTGGTGGAGAAGAAGAAGCTCAGCCAGTGGTTCTTCAGCATCACGAAGTATGCGCCGGATCTGCTGGAGGCGCTGGAGAAGCTGGACCGCTGGCCGGAGCGGGTGAAGCTGATGCAGGCCAACTGGATCGGCCGCAGCGAGGGGGCGCGGGTGCGCTTCAAGCTGGCCGAGGCGGTGGCGGGCCTCGAGGATGAGGTGGAGGTCTTCACCACGCGGCCGGACACGCTCTACGGCATGAGCTTCCTGGCCGTCGCCGCGGAGCATCCGCTGGCCGCGGCCGCCGGTGCGAAGGATCCGGGCGCGGCGGAGTTCATCGCCGAATGCCGCCGCATGGGCACCTCTGAGGCGGCAATCGAGCAGGCGGAGAAGCGGGGCTACGACACCGGCTTCCGCGTGGCGCACCCCTTCCTGCCGGGCGTCACCTTCCCCGTCTGGATCGCCAATTTCGTGCTGATGGAATACGGCACCGGCGCCATCTTCGGCTGCCCGGCGCATGACGAGCGGGACTTCGAATTCGCCACGAAATACGGGCTGGCCATCACCCAGGTGGTGCGGCCGCCGGAGGAAGGGGCAGCGGTGACGCTGCCCTTCACCGACCCGGGCGTGGCGGTGAATTCCGGCCCGCTGGACGGGCTGCCGACGGCGGAGGCCAAGCGCGCCGCCATCGCCCGGCTGGAGGAGAGCGGCCAGGGCACCGGCGTGGTGAATTGGCGGCTGCGGGACTGGGGCGTCTCCCGCCAGCGCTACTGGGGCTGCCCCATCCCCTTCATCCATTGCGAGGCCTGCGGCGTGGTCCCGGTGCCGGACGATCAGCTGCCGGTGAAGCTGCCGGAGGACGTGGATTTCTCGAAGCCCGGCAACCCGCTGGACAACCACCCGAGCTGGAAGCACGTGGCCTGCCCGAGCTGCGGCAAGGACGCGGTGCGCGAGACGGATACCTGCGACACCTTCGTGGACAGCTCCTGGTATTTCGCCCGCTTCTGCTCCCCGCGGGCGGCGCTGCCGGTGACGCGGGCGGCGGTGGATGCCTGGCTGCCGGTGGACCAATATATCGGCGGCATCGAGCACGCGATCCTGCACCTGCTCTACAGCCGCTTCTTCACCCGCGGCATGCGTGACACCGGGCATCTGGAATTGGCGGAGCCCTTCGCCGGGCTCTTCACCCAGGGCATGGTGACGCATGAGAGCTACAAGGGCGCCGATGGCCGCTGGCTCTACCCGGAGGAGGTCGAGTTCAGCCTGGCCGTGGACGGCAGCCGCAGCGCGACGGTGAAGGGCAGCAAGGAGCCCGTGACCATCGGCCGCGTCGAGGCGATGTCCAAGTCCAAGCGCAACACGGTGGATCCGGGCGCCATCATCGACAAATACGGCGCCGACACCGCGCGCTGGTTCATCCTCTCCGACAACCCGCCGGAGCGGGACATGGAGTGGACGGAGGCTGGCGTCGCAGGCGCCTACCGCTTCAGCCAGCGGCTCTACCGGCTGGTGGCGGGGGCGCTGCCGGGGCTGGCACCGGCCGGGGACTTGGCCGAGGGCGCGGCGGACGAGGCGCGGAAGCTGCGCCAGGTGACGCACCGGACCATCGCCGCGGTGACCGAGGCGCTGGAAAGCTTCGGCTTCAACGTCGCCGTCGCCCGCATCCACGAATTCGCCAATGCCATCGCCGAGAGCGCCGAGACGGGCCCGGCGAAGCGGGAGGCACTGGAGACGATTGCCCGCCTCATCTCCCCCATGATGCCGCATCTGGCGGAGGAGCTGTGGTCGCTGCTGCGTCCGGGCGAAGCGAAGCTGGTGGCGGAGCTGCCCTGGCCGGAGGCCGACCCGGCGCTGCTGCGGGCGGAGACGCTGACGCTGGCCGTGCAGGTTCTCGGCAAGTTGCGTGGCACGATCGAGGTGCCGGTCGATGCGGATGAGGCTACGATCTTCGCCCTGGCAGAGGCTGAGGAGAATGTCGCCCGCAGCATCGCCGGCCGTAGCATCCGGAAGCGCATTCATGTCCCAGGCCGAGTGGTCAACTTCGTCGTCTGAACCCGGCCGCCTGGGGCGCCGCGCCGCGCTGGCCGGGCTGCTGGGCCTGACTGGCTGCGGCTTCCGGCCGCTCTATGGGCCGGTCTCGGCCCTGGATGGCGGCACGGGGGATATCCGCGCCGAGCTGGCGGCGGTGCGGGTGGGGCCGATCTTTGAGCGGCAGGGGCAGCTCCTGCGCCGGAACCTGCTGCGAAAATTCGAGGACAGCGCGCCCGGCACGCCAGGGCGCTATCTGCTGCAGGTCTGGGTGAGCTCCGGCGTCGAGGTTCTGGGCTACCGCCGGGACGGCACCATCACGCGGGTGCGCTACACGGCCAGTGGCAATTGGAACCTGACCACCATGGGCACCCCGCCCCAGACCATCGCCGCCTCCGCCATCCCCTACCGGACGCTGGACAGCTTCAACATCCCGGACCTGCAATTCTTCGCTGCGGATTCCGCGCGGGACGCGATGGAGGCCCGGGTGGCGGACGACCTGGCCGAGGAGATCTTCCGCCGGGTGGCGGTGGAGCTGCGGCGGCGGAAGGAAAGCGGCGCGGCGGCCTGAGGCGGCATGCCGAAGATCGACCCCAGGCGGTTGCCGGCTTTCCTGGCCGATCCCGGCGGCTGCCGGGTGGTGCTGCTGCACGGCGACGACCCCGGGCTGATCCGCGAGCGGGCCGAGGCGCTGGTGCGGAGCATCGCCGAAGGCGATGCGCTGCGGCTGGTGGAGATGCCGAAGGAGGCACTGCGCAGCCCTGCCGCCCTGGCGAATGAGGCGGCAAGCTCCCCGCTGACCGGTGGGCGTGTGCTGGTGCGGGTGCGGGATGCCGGCGACGGCAAGCAGATCACCGATGCCGCCAAGGCGGCACTGGCCGGGAAGGGGCCGGGGGTGGTGGTGATCGAGGCGCCGGAGCTGCGGGGCAGCGCGGCGCTGATGAAGGCGGTAGAGGCCTCGCCCCAGGGTGCGGTGATTGCCTGCTACCGGGAGCGGGGGGCGGAGCTGTCGGGATCGATCGGGCGGATCCTGGGAGAGCTGGGGGTGAGCGCCGAGCCGGCGGCGCTGGAATGGCTGGCGCAGCGCCTTGGCGAGGACCGGATGCTGCTGCGGCGGGAGCTGGAGAAGCTGGCGCTCTTCGTCGGGCAGGGCGGGCGGGTGACGCCGGAGGATGCGGTGGCTTGCGTGGCGGAAGGCTCTGCCCTCGACCTCGAGGAGGCGCTGATGGCGGCGCTGAGCGGCGAGGTGGCGGTGGCCGACAAGGCGCTGGACACTGCCTTCGCCGAGGGCGCCAATGCCGTGCAGGTGGTGCGGGCGGCGCTGCGGCATGTGCAGCGGCTGTACCAAGCCTCGCTGGCCGTGGCGGCGGGGGCGGAGCCGCGCCAGGCGGTGGAGGCGCTGCGGCCGCCGGTCTTCTTCCGCCACAAGCCGGCGGTGGAGCGGGCGCTGCGGCTGTGGCGGAGCAGTGCGCTGGAGGCGGCGGGGAATGCGCTGCTGGAGGCGGAGCGGCGCACCAAGACCACCAGCATCCCGGCCGAGGTGGTCGCACGGAATGCGGTGGTCGGGCTGGCGCGGCAGGCGGCGGCGCGGCGCTGATCAGCCGCCCTGGAGGAGGCGGATCAGCCCGTCGAGCTGGTCCAGATCCCGGTAGGCGATGGTGACCTGACCGCCCTTGCCGCTCTGGCGGATCGCGATCCGCAGGCCAAGACGCTCGGAGAGGTCACGCTCCAGGGCCAGCACCTCCGGCTCGGCGCGTGGAGCACCGCGCTCCGGCCCGGGGTCGCGGGGCTTGGTGGCGGCCAGGGCTTCCGCCTGGCGGACATTGAGGCCGCGATCGACGACCTGCAGGGCGAGGCCGACCGGGTCCGGCGCGGTGAGCAGGGCACGGGCATGGCCGGCGGTGAGGGCGCCGTCCCGCAGCAGCTCTCGCACCCTGTCCGGCAGCCCGAGCAGGCGGAGGGTGTTGGCCACATGGCTGCGGCTCTTTCCCACCGCCTTGCCGAGCGTGTCCTGGGTGAGGCCGAATTCGTCGATCAGGCGGCGATAGCCCTCCGCTTCCTCCAGCGCGTTCAGGTCCTGGCGCTGGAGGTTTTCCACCAGGGCGGCGGCCATGGCCTCCCGGTCCCCGAGGGGACGGACCACCACCGGGACCTCATGCAGGGGAACGAGCTGGGCGGCGCGCCAGCGGCGCTCCCCGCCGATGATCTGGTAGTGGCCGGGCCGCTCCGGGTGCTCCCGCGCCAGGATGGGCTGAAGGACGCCATGTTCCCGGATGCTGTCCGCCAGTTCCTGCAAGGGGGCGGGGTCGATGGGGCCGCGGGGCTGGAAGGGGCCGGGTTCCAGCTTTTCGATCGGCAGGGTGCGGAGCGCCTCGCCGGCGTCGGTGGCGGGGGTAGAGGGCATTTCGCCGATCAGGGCGGAGAGGCCGCGGCCAAGACGGGGGGGCTTCATGCGGCGCGGACCTTCTCGCGGCGGCGCAGCTCGTCGGCCAGGGCGACATAGGCCTGGGCGCCGGGTGAGCGGGAATCATAGAGGGTGACAGGCAGGCCGTGGGAGGGCGCCTCACTGACCCGCACGTTCCGGGGGATCACCGTCTCGAACACCTTCTCCTTGAAGAAGCCGCGAACGTCCTGGGCGACCAGTTCGGAGAGGTTGTTGCGGCGGTCATACATGGTCAGCGCGATCCCCTCGAGGGCAAGGCCGGGGTTGAGGGCACGGCGGACCCGCTCGATGGTTTGGACGATCTGACTGACCCCTTCCAGGGCAAAGAACTCCGTTTGCAGGGGCACGAGGACGCTATCCGCTGCGACCAGGGCATTCAGGGTGAGCAGGCCGAGCGAGGGTGGGCAGTCGAGGAAGATATAGTCGTATTCGGCAAGCCGGGCGGCATCGGCGGTGAAGACGTTGCGGAGACGCCGGTCGCGATCCTCCAGCGCCACCAGTTCCACCTCCGCCCCAGCCAGGTCGGTATCGGCGGGGATGAGGGAGAGGGTGGGGACGGGGGTGGGGCGGATCAGCTCGGCGAGAGGCCGGTCGCCGGTCAGCAGGGCGTAGGTACCGGCGCCACGGGCGGCGCGATCCACGCCGAGGCCGGTGGAGGCATTGCCCTGTGGGTCGAGGTCGAGGAGCAACACACGACGATCCGCAGCCAGGACGGTGGCCAAGTTAATGGCGGTGGTGGTCTTGCCGACGCCGCCCTTCTGGTTGGCGAGGGCGATGACGCGCGGCTTGGCGCGCTCAGACGGCGGGGGAGACAGGGCGGATCTCGCTGAGGCGTAGGAGGGTGGCGGAGGAGTCGGTCCGGCTGGGAAACCGCTCAGTGCGCATGGTCCAGTGAGCGGCGGCCTCCGTCAATTCCTGATCCGCGCTGCGGCCCTTGGGAAAGAGGGCAGTGCCCCCCGGCGCGAGCAGACGATGGGCATGGGGGAGGAGCTGGGCCAACGGCGCAAGGGCGCGGGCTGTCAGGATGGCGGCCTGGGGCAGGGGGGCGTCCTCGATTCGGCTTGGGTGGATGGTGACGGTGGTGAGGCCGAGATGGCGGCTGACTTCCGCAAGGAAGGCGCATTTACGCCGATCCGACTCCACCAGGTGGGTAGGCACGCCTGTGGCGACAGCGAGGACGAGACCAGGGAAGCCGGCGCCTGAGCCGAGGTCGATCAGCGGGCCGTCCGGGGCTTCGGGCAGCAACGAGAGAAGCTGTAGCGAATCCAGCACATGGCGTTGCCATAGCGCGTCCTCTGGCGCCCGGGCCACGAGGTTGATGCGGCTGTTCCAGCGAAGGAGCAAATGGAGATAGGTGCGCAGTCGCTCCTCTGTTTCACGTGAAACGCCGAGCTCGGCAGCGGTAAGAGGTTTCACGTGAAACGCGGCTCCCGGCGGAGATGGACGGCCAGGGCCGCCAGCGCTGCCGGGGTAATGCCCGGAATGCGGCCGGCGCTGCCCAGCGTAGCTGGGCGGGTCTTCACCAGGCGCTGCCGCATTTCCGCAGATAGCCCGGGAATGGTCGCAAAATCCAGCGCGGGGGGGATGGCCAGCCGTTCCTCCCGCTCCAGCGCCCGCAGCTCGGCAGCCTGCCGGTTCAGATAGGGGGCGTAGAGGGCCTGAGCTTCCAGCTCCACCCGCACCCGGGCCGGCAAATCACGCAGCCAGGGAAAAAGCCGGCTCGCTGCCTCCGGCGTCATGACCGGCAGGGCCAGGGCTTCGAAGGTGCTCCGCCACCGGCCATCCTGGTTTACCGGCACGCCGGAGGCGGCGTATTGCGCCGGCGTTGCGCCTTCGGCCCGGGCGCGGGCGAGGGCATCCGCCAGCGCAGTCGCAAAGGCGCGGTGCATCGCGGCGCGGGCCGGGCCGACGCAGCCCCAGGCGATGCCCTTTTCCGTCAGGCGCAACCCGGCATTGTCTGCCCGCAGCGCCAGTCGGAACTCAGAGCGTGCGGTGAGCATACGATAGGGCTCCGTTACCCCCTGCAGCACCAGATCATCCACCAGCACGCCGGCATAGGCTTCGCTCCGCGTCAGCACCCGGTCCGGCAAGGCGCCGCCGGCACGCTGGGCGGCATTCACCCCGGCGAGCAGCCCCTGGGCCCCGGCTTCCTCATAGCCGGTGGTGCCGTTGATCTGGCCGGCGAGGAACAGGCCGGGCACCGTGCGCACCTCCAGCGCCGGTGTCAGGGTGCGGGGGTCTACATGATCGTATTCGATGGCGTAGCCCGGTCGTAGGATGCGCGCCTTCTCCAACCCCGGGATGGTGGCGATGAAGGCCGCCTGCACCGCTTCCGGCAGGCTGGTGGAAATGCCGTTGGGATAGACGGTGTCGTCGTCGAGCCCCTCCGGCTCCAGGAAGATCTGGTGCCGCTCCCGCTCCGCGAAGCGCACCACCTTGTCCTCGATGGAGGGGCAATAGCGCGGTCCCACACCTGCGATCCGGCCGCCATAGACGGCGCTGCGGTGCAGGTTGGCGCGGATCAGCGCATGGCCTCTCGGCGTGGTGGCGGTGATGGCGCAGTTCACCTGGCGGTTGGTGATCCGCTCCGTCAGCCAGGAGAGCGGCTCGGGCGAGTCGTCCCCCGGATCCGCCTGCAAGCCGGCCCAGTCGATGGTCTTCCCGTCCAGCCGCGGCGGCGTGCCGGTCTTCAGCCGGGCGAGCGGCAGGCCAAGCCGGTCCAGCGTGGCGGCAAGCCCGACCGAGGGCGCTTCCCCGACCCGCCCCGCCGGGATTCGGGTTTCGCCGATATGGATCTCCCCGCGCAGGAAGGTGCCGGCGGTGACAATCACCGCCCCTGCGCCGATGCGGCGGCCGGAGGCGGTGACGATGCCGGCCACCCGCCCGCCGGGGCCGAGGATCAGATCCTCCGCTGCTTCGGCCAGGATGCTCAGCCCCGCCGTCTCCCGCAGCAGCGCCTGCACCGCCTGCCGGTACAGCTTTCGGTCCGCCTGGGCCCGCGGCCCGCGCACCGCCGGGCCCTTGCTGCGGTTCAGCAGCTTGAAATGAATGCCGGCGGCATCGGCGGCGCGGGCCATTAGCCCGTCCAGCGCATCGATCTCCCGCACCAGATGGCCCTTGCCCACCCCGCCAATCGCCGGGTTGCAGGACATTTCCCCCAGCGTCTCCAGCCGGTGGGTCAGCAGCAGGGTGCGGGCGCCGCAGCGCGCGGCGGCGGCGGCGGCCTCGCAGCCGGCATGACCGCCGCCCACCACCACCACATCGAAACCGAGATCGGACATGGCGGGCATATAGAGCAGATCGCGCCGCCGGGTGAACGCTCCGGCGCGAGACGCCGGCGGGAGGGTGGCGGCGCTCAGCCCCCACCCTGGTCCGGATGGAAGCCGAGCGCCCGTTGCCACATCGCCCGGGCGAAGCGCGGATCCTCCACCAGCGCGGCCGCCTCCACCCCGCCCTGGCGCAGCATGCCCTGTATGCCGCCCAGCATCGCCTCATCCAGCGGCGCCATCACCCCGGTGGTGATGGCGAAGCCCCCGACGCGGCCGATCCGGCTGGCGAAGACGGTGCCCGGCGGCGCCGTCTCCGCCAGATTCTGGTCCACCAGCCACACCTCGCCGCCCAGCAGGGCATCCTCCAGCAGCAGCCCTTCCTCCGGGTGCCGGTCCTGTACGCGGAAGACGGAGAGCCAGGACCGGGTCAGCGCATTCAGCACCAGCGCCGCTTCCCCCGGCAGCCGGGCATGTTGCCGTGCCACCCGGTCGATGGCGCGGCTGCGGCCGGGCGGGGCGGTGTAGATCGCCAGGTCGAAGGCATAAGCCAACTCCTCCCCGGAGGTCTGGCCCATCTCCTCATCCAGGCTGAGGCCGAGGCGCTGGATCTGCTCCCGGATCTTCTCCCGCGGCAGGGCGCGCAGCGCCAGCTCCTGCAGCCGCTGCCGGGCAGCGGCGCAGCGGCCATAGAAATCGCGGATCTCCTCGGCGCTCATCGCCACGGCGTCACTTCCCAATGCAGAATTCCCCGAAGACGGCATCCAGCACCGCCTCCACCCCCACCTGGCCGGTGATGCGGCCCAGGGCCCGCAGCGCCGCCCGCAGCGTCTCCGCCCGTAACTCCGGCAAAGGCGCCGCCGTCAGCTCCTCGAGCCAGCCCACCGCCTCCTCCAGCGCCGCCCGGTGGCGCGGGCGGGTCAGCACCGCCGCATCCGCCGTGCCGGCCAGTTCCGAGGCGGCCGCGGCCAGCCTCTCCTGCAACGCCGCCAGCCCCGCCCCGGTGCGGGCGGAGACCGCCAGCGGCACCGCGCCGCCGATTGCGGCCGGCGCCGGGGCCAGATCCACCTTGTTCGCCAGCACCAGCGTGCCGGGCCGCACCCAGGCCAGGGTTTCCGCATCCGGCGGCCGGTCCGCGGCGAAGACGGCCAGCACGAGATCCGCCTCCTCCGCCCGCCGCCGCGCCCGGCGCACCCCTTCGGCCTCGATCTCGTCCGTCGCCTCGCGCAGCCCGGCCGTGTCGGCCAGCGTCACCGGCACTCCGGCCAGGGCCAGCCGTACCTCCACCACATCCCGCGTGGTGCCGGCCCGGGCGGAGACGATCGCCGCCTCCCGCCCCGCCAGCGCATTCAGCAGCGAGGATTTCCCGGCATTGGGCGCGCCGAGGATGGCCACCAGCAGCCCCTCCCGCAGCCTCTCGCCCCGGCCGCCATCGGCCAGATGCGATGCGATCTCCGCCCGCAGCGCCGCCGCATCGCGCGCCACGGTATCATCCAGATCGGCGGGAAGGTCCTCATCCTCGAATTCGATGAAGGCCTCCTGCCGCGCCAGCAGCGCCGTCAGCCGCCGTGCCCAGCCGCCATAGAGCGTGGCCAGCGCGCCGCCCGCCTGGCGCAGCGCCTGGCGCAGCTGCGCCTCGGTCTCGGCGGCGATGAGGTCGGCGATGCCCTCCGCCGCGGTCAGGTCCATGCGGCCGTTCAGGAAGGCGCGGCGGGTGAACTCGCCCGGCTCCGCGGGGCGGGCGCCGGCGGCCACCAGCGCCTCCGCCACCCCGGCCAGCACCGCCGGCCCGCCATGCAGATGCAGCTCCGCGCTGTCCTCGCCAGTGTAGCTGGCCGGGCTGGGGAACCAGAGCAGTAGCGCCTCGTCCAGCACCTCTCCTGTTCCGGGGTGGCGCAGCTTTCGCAGGCTCGCCCGCCGCGGTGGGGGCAGCCGCCCGGCCAGCGCCGTGACGATGCCCGCGGTGCCGGCGCCCGAGAGCCGCAGCACCGCCACCGCCGCCCGCCCGGCGCCGGAGGCCAGGGCGAAGATGGCGGGGTGTTGGATCACTTCTGCTTCGGCGGCGGTACGTCCTTTTCGGTCAGCATCAGCCGGGGCACTCTGCCGCCTTCCACCAGATGCGCCGTCAGGATCTCATCCACATCGGCCGGGCTCTCCGGCCGGTACCAGATGCCCTCGGGGTAGATCACCAGCGTCGGGCCGAATTCGCAGCGGTCCAGGCAGCCGGATTGATTCACCCGCATATCCTTCAGGCCAAGCTCTTTCGCCCTGGCCTTCATGTAGTCCTTCAGCTTCTCGCTGCCCCGCGCGGCGCAGGAGCCGCGCGGATGCCCCTCCTGCCGCCGGTTGCAGCAGACGAAGACATGGGCGCGGTAATAGGGCGGCGGATCGCCTGGCCGGGCGGCGTCGGGCATGTCTCTACTCCATCGGCCGGCAGCCGGCCTCCGCCTTCTGATGTAGCTTCGCCCAGCCGTGCCGGCCAGGGTCGCCATCCCCTGCTTGACGCCCGCCCCTGGCCGGTGTGCCATCCCCCGCCGGATGCCGCATATCTCGCTCCACACCCCGATCGGCGAACTCACCGTCTTCGAGGCGGAGGGAAGCATTGTCGCGCTCGACTGGGGCCGCGCCCAGGCGGGAGAGATCACCCCCCTGCTGCAGCGCGCCGCGGACCAGCTCCAGGATTATTTCGACGGCCTTCGCACCGGCTTCGACCTGCCCTTGGCGCCGGAAGGCACTGCCTTCCGCCGCAAGGTCTGGGCGGCGCTCACCCGCATCCCGCCGGGGCAGACCCGCTCCTACCTCGATATCGCGCGGGAGGTGGGGTGCCTGTCCCCCCGCGCCATCGGCCAGGCCAATGGCGCCAATCCCATTCCCATCCTCATCCCCTGCCACCGCGTCATCGCCCATGGCGGCGGCATCGGCGGCTATTCCGGCGGGGAGGGGCTTGCCACCAAGCGTTTCCTGCTGGCCCTTGAAGCCCGGGCCGTTTCGCAACACAACGCCGACCCATTGCCCCTCTTCGGCCGCAGCCCTCCGCCCGCGGCCGAGGGCCATTGAAGGAACCCCTCGATGAACCACGCCATCCGCGTCCATGAACATGGCGGCCCCGACAAGCTGGTGTGGGAGGAGGTGCCGCTGCCCCACCCCAAACCGGGTGAGGTGCTGGTGCGCCATGGCGCCGTCGGGCTGAACTACATCGACGTCTATTTCCGCACCGGCCTCTACAAGGCCCCTTCCATGCCGGTGACCATCGGCATGGAGGGCGCCGGCACGGTGGAAGCCGTGGGCGACGGCGTCACCGAGCTGAAGGTGGGCGATCGCGTCGCCTATGCCGGCGCCCTCGGCGCCTATGCCGAGGCGCGCAGCCTGCCGGCCGACAAGGTGGTGAAGGTGCCGGAGGGCATCGACTTCACCCAGGCCGCCGCCATGATGCTGCAGGGCATGACCGCCCAGTTCCTGGTGAAGCGCACCTATCCGGTGAAGAAGGGCGACACCATCCTGGTGCATGCCGCGGCCGGCGGCGTCGGCTCCATCCTGGTGCAATGGGCGAAGCATCTGGGCGCCACCGTCATCGGTGTGGTCTCGACGCCGGAGAAGGCGGCGCTGATCAAGTCGCTCGGCGCCGACCACGCCCTGCTGACCAGCGAGAACATCCCGGCGCGGGTGAAGGAGATCACCAGCGGCGCCATGCTGCCCGTGGTCTATGACAGCGTCGGGCGCGACACCTTCCTCACCTCGCTCGACTGCCTTCGCCCCTTCGGGCTGATGATCAGCTTCGGCAATGCCTCCGGCCCCGTCACCACGGATCTCGGCGTGCTGGCCGCCAAGGGCTCGCTCTACGTCACCCGTCCGACGCTCAACACCTACACCGCGAAGCGGGAGGATCTGGTGGCGACGGCCAATGACCTCTTCGCCGTGGTGAAGTCCGGCGCGGTGAAGATCGCGGTGAACCAGAAGGTGCCGCTGAAGGACGCCGCCCAGGCGCATGTCGCGCTGGAGGGCCGGAAGACCACCGGCAGCACCGTTCTCATGCCGTAAATCCTCCGAAAACGACGGCCGGGACCATGATTTCTTGCTACCGGAAAAATTCCGGCGAGAACTGCCCCGCGTGGCACTGCGCGGCTGCGGAGGCCCCGGATCCGCCGCCATCCCGGGGCCCGCACGGCCTGCCGCGGCCGGGCCCCGGCAGGCTTCGATAGGCGCACCGAATGGACCGGCTGCAGCAGCTCATGGTGTTCCGTCGCGTGGTGGAGACCGGGAACATCACCCGGGCCGCCCGCGACCTGAACCTCTCCCAGCCCTCCGTCTCCCGCCTGGTGGCGGAGCTGGAGCAGCGGCTGGGCGTGCCGCTGCTGCTCCGTTCCCCCCGCGGCCTGACCGTGACCGATGCCGGCGCCGCCTTCCATGCCGAGGCGGTGCGCATCATCGATGCGCTGGACGAGGCGGAGGCCAGCGTCCGCGGCGCGCAATCCGGCCTCTCCGGCACCGTCCGCATTACCTGCATCAGCGCCTTCTTCGATGCGGCGGTGATGGGCTGGCTGAGCGATTTCCTGCTGGCCAATCCGAACCTTGTGGTGGAGGCGCATCTCAGCCCCAACGTCATCGACCTGGTGGAGCAGGGGATCGATCTTGCCATCCGCTTCGGCGAGCTGCGGCACCAGTCGCTGATCGCCCGCAAGATCGGGCGGTTGGACTTCGCCTTCTATGCCTCCCCCGGCTACCTGGCGAAGGCCGGGGTGCCGGAGACGCCGGAAGCGCTCGCGGGGCACAGCTTCTGCTCCCTGCTGATCGGCGGCCGGCCGTGGGAGGAGGTGCAGCTCGAAGGGCCGGGGGGTGAATCCGTCACGGTGAACACGCCGAGCCGCTTCCGGGCTGACAACCTCATCAGCCTGATCAAGGCGACGTTGGACGGCTTCGGCATTTCCCTCCTCACGCCCTGGGCCGCCATCCCTCATGTCGACTCCGGCGCCATCGTGCCCGTCCTGCCGGGCTGGCGGAGCGAGCCGCATGACGTGCATGTCGCCTGGCCTTCCACCCGCGCCATGCCGCGGCGAGTGCGGGCGGTGCTGGACGTGCTGGTGAAGAAGGCGGCGGAGGATCCGCGGATGAGGGCGCGGTAGAGCAGCCTACGACCTAATGGATCACGGCGTGGTCCATCAGGTCGTAGGCTGCTCTGGATATCGCTCTAGCCAGGGGCTCTGCCCCTTGGCGGCAGTGCCGGCCTGCCGGGGCGAGAGCCTGGCCCGAGGCTTGCCCGGAGCGGTCGCGACCGATGGCCGCCGGACGGGTCAGCCCGGCGCCAGCAGGTAGCGGTAGCGATAGGCTGCGCGCAGGCCGAGGCTCTCCTGCAACGCGATCGAGGGTGCGTTGGTCGTGGCCACCTGGGCCGTCAGCACCTCCGCGCCGCGGGCCGCGGCCCAATGGGCGGCGGCGCGGATCAGCCGGGCGGCGAGGCCGCGGCGGCGGAATTCCGGGCGGGTGACGAGGTCGAAGAAGCCGCAGAAGGGGCCCTCCGCCACGGCGAAGAGGCAGGCGGCGTCCACCCCCTCCTCCCGCAGCAGCAGCCAAGCGCCGGCGGCGGCCAGCAGATCCGGGTTGCGCAGCTTCTCCGCCTGGCGGGCGGGCACCTGGTACTCGGCCGTGGCCACCATCGCCATCCAGGCCTCGCTCGGCCCGCCCTCGTCCCGCACCGCCGCATCCGGCGCCGCGACCGGCGCCAGCGGGCCGGCCATCACCAGGCTCTCCTCCGTCTCCACATAGCCGCGCGCCCGCAGGAAGGGGTCCAGCCCGGCGGGGTCCAGCGGCGTGCAGCGGAAGCGCGGCCGCAGCCCCATGGTGGCGAAGCATTGTTCCACCCGCGCCACCACGCCCGGCAGCTCCGCCAGCGGCGCGGGGTCCAGGGCGCTGGCGGCATTGCCGCGCCCGGTGCCGCCGAGGAAGCCCTTCACCACGAAGGGGCCGATGAAGGCCTGGCGTGGTGCCGGCAGGGCGGTCAGGCAGAAGCGCTCCAGCGCCAGGATGTCGTACCCCATCGGGCCCCCGCGAAGCTGCGTGGCCGCGCCGGCGCGGCCGAAGCCGCGCTCATAGAAGCCAGGCAACGCCGCGCCAAGCCCGCATGGCGTTGCCGTGTCAGGCCTCCGGCCCGAAGGGGAGGGGCTGCGGCTTCGCCCAGAAGCGGCCGGTGGCGCCGTAGGGCTCCGCCATCTTCTCCCACCGCCCGGTGGTGCGCATGAAGTCGATGGCGGTGTTCATGAACTCCACCAAGTCCTGGTTGCCGCGCTTGATGGCCCGGTTGATCGGCAACACGTTGTAGGGGGCGCTGCCGAAGAGAGCGACCACGGCGGGCTGCGCCGCGGCGAAGCGCCGCGCCTGCCACGCATCCTCCACGCCGACGCGGTCGGCACCATGCTGGGTGATGACGCCGCTGACGCCGGAGACGCGCCATCTGACCGACGCGAGGCGATCCGCCATGAAGCCGGGCGCCGGAGTGGGGATCACTCGGCGCTGGGCGAAGGGCTGCGTTCAGGCAGACTCTCCGGTGCGGTGCTGGACGCGTTCGACCCGGAGCCGCTGCCAAGAAGCGATCCGCTGTGGCAGGTTCCGAACCGGATCATCGCGCCGCATTGCTCCTCGAACGACCTGGACAACGGCATGCCGCTGACGCTGGATTTGATGATGAGCAACCTGGCGCGGTTCCTGGCAGGGAAGAAGCTGAAGAACGCGGTCGATCCCGAAACCGGCTATCGACAGGGCGGCAGGCGATGGACGTCCCGGTGGCGATCTTCCACCCGCGCCACGACAAGGCGGTGCAGAAGCCCCTGTTGCAGGCGGAGACATTGCTGGTCTGGCGCTACATCTCGGACGCCTTCTACAAGCGCCGGGACATCGCGCTGGAGGAGGATATCATCGCTCCCGACCGGCAGCAGAAGGGGGTGAACCCGCCCTGCTGCCTGCCGGGCCGCTTCTCCCTCCGCGAGCCGCTGGTCCACGCCACCGACAATTGGGCGCTGGACCGCGTGCTGGATCCCGCCTGATGCGGGGGCGAGATCATTCCCGCCGGCGCACCCTGGTCCGGCATCGTCAAGCGCGGCCAGATGCTGCGCATCACCGACCTGCATGGCAGGCAGGCGGTGGATTTCCTCTGCTACAATGCCGAGGACAAGCTGGAACGCTACCACGCGCCGAACAGCATGAAGGCGGCGGGCAGCATCTTCCTCACCACGGGGCACGTTCTTTATTCCGACATCGCCCGGCCGATCTTCACCATCATCGAGGATCAGTTCGGCGGGCATGACACGATCGGCGGCTGCTGCTCCACGCCCTCCAACCGCATGCTCTATGGCGTGGAGAACTGCCCGGGCTGCCGGGAGAATTTCCTGACGGCGCTGGCCTGCGACGGCCTCGGCCGGCGCGACATCGTGCCCAACGTCAGCTTCTTCATGCGGGTGCCGGCGGACCGGGATGGCGGGGCGGCCATTGCCCTCGGCGTCTCGCCGCCCGGCTGCCAGGTGGCGCTGCGGGCGGAGATGGATGCGCTGGCCGTCATCTCCAACTGCCCGCAAATCAACAACCCCTGCAACGGCTACAATCCGACGCCCATCCGCGTGCAGATCGAGGATTGAATGCCATGGAGATCATCCCCACCCGCCGCGGCAAGGCCGTCTTCCTGAAACGGGGCCAATCCATCCGCATCATCAACACCCATTGGCGAGCAGGTGGTGGATAGCTGGGCCTTCACCGCTGGCATGCTGACCGAATTCATGTCCATGGCGCCTACCCGCGCCACGCTGCTGAAGCTGCAGCCGCAGCGGGGCGACGGGCTGTCCACCAACCGCCGCCGCCGCATCCTGACGATGACCGAGGACACCAGCCGCGGCGACCACGCACGCCGATGGCCGCATGCGACAGCGAGCGCTACATCCTGCCGGGCGTGAAGGAGTACCACGACAATTGCACGGACAATCCCTTCGCAGTCATGCAGCCGCTGGGGCTGACGCCGCCGGAATGCCCGGCGCCGCTCAACCTCTTCATGGACATCCCCTGGACGCCGAGCGGCGGCCTCTCCTTCGACCGCCGACGACGAAGCCGGGCGACTACGTGACCTTGCGGACGGAGCTGGACCGCATCGTCGCCATGTCCTTGCCAGCAGGAATCCTGCCGATCAACGGCAAGGCCGGTAAGCCGACCGAGGCCCAATACGAGGTCATAGGATGAGCGACCGCCCGCGCTGCCACTGGGCGCGCGACCCCTTCCACCACGCCTATCACGACGAGGAATGGGGCGTGCCGCAGCATGACGACCGCATGCTGTTCGAGATGCTGACCCTGGAAGGCGCGCAGGCCGGCCTTTCCTGGCGCACCATCCTGGGCAAGCGCCAGGGTTACCGGGACTGCTTCGCGGGCTTCGATCCGGAAGTGGTCGCCGGCTTCGACGCGGCGAAGGTGGAGGCACTGGTGCAGGAGCCGCGCATTGTCCGGCATCGCGGCAAGATCGAGAGCACCATCACCAACGCCCGCGCCTTCCTGGAGGTGCAGCGGGAATTCGGCAGCTTCGACGCCTTCCTCTGGGCCTTCGTGGATGGCAGGCCAGTGGTGACGCGGCGCGCCGCCGGAGATCCCATCCCGGCCCGCACCGAGCTTTCCGACCGTGTCAGCAAGGCGCTGGTGAAGCGCGGCTTCCGCTTCGTCGGCAGCACCATCATCTATGCCTATCTGCAGGCGGTCGGCGTGGTGGATGACCACAGCGCCGAATGCTTCAGGGCGTCACAGGCCTAGATAGACCTTCCGCACCAGCTCGTTGTCCTGCAGGGCTGCGGCGGAGTCGCCCTGGAAGGCCAGATGGCCATGGACGATGACATAACCTCGGTCGGCGATGCGCACCGCCTGGTGGAAATTCTGCTCCGCCATCAGCACGGTGAGGCCAAGCCGCGCCTTCATCTCCGCGATCATCTCCATGGTGCGGGAGACGAGGATGGGGGCGAGGCCGACCGAGGGCTCATCCACCAGCAGGATCTGCGGCGCGGTCATCAGCGCGCGGCCGAGCGCCACCATCTGCTGCTCCCCGCCGCTCATGCTGCCGACGAGCTGGGCGCGGCGTTCGGCCAGGCGCGGGAACATGTCGTAGCAGAGCTCGAGGTTCCGCCCCAGCGCGGCGCGCGCCGCCTGGCGGTAGGCGCCGAGCTGCAGGTTCTGCTCCACCGTCAGGCGGGGGAAGAGCCGGCGGCCTTCCGGGACCAGCGCGATGCCAAGCTCGACGATCGCCTCGGGCGAGAGGCCGATCAGCTCATGCGTCACGCCGTCCAGCGTCGCGCGGATGCTGCCGCGGGTGGGCCGCACCTGGCCCATGATGCTGCGCATCAGCGTCGTCTTGCCATTGCCGTTGGTGCCGAGCAGCACCACCGTCTCCCCCGCCGGCACGGTGAGCGAGACGTCCTCCAGCACCCGCACGGCGCCATAGCCGGCATCGATGCCCGAGATTTCGAGGCTACTGCTTGCCAAGATAGGCGCCCTCCACCTCCGGCATCGCCAGCACCTCCCGCGGCGCGCCATCGGCGATCTTGCGGCCGGCGACGAAGACGATGAGGCGTTCGGAGAATTCCGTCACCGCGCGCATGATGTGCTCGATCATGATCACCGCCGTGCCGGCCGCGTTCAGCCGCAGCAGCAGGGCGAGGATCTGGTCCACCTCGGCATGGGAGAGCCCGGCCATCGCCTCGTCGGCGATGAGCAATTGCGGGTGCAGAGCGATGGCACGGGCGAGTTCCAGGCGGCGCTGCTCCACCTGGGTCAGCTCGCGTGGCAGCTTCGTTGCCTTCGCCGCCAGCTCCACCTGCTCCAGGCAGGCCATGGCGCGTTCCGTGGCCTCCGCGGCATGGCCGCCGAACAGCAGCGGCACGCGCACATTCTCCAGCACCGTCAGGCTGCCGAAGGGCTGGGGGAGCTGGAAGGTGCGGGCCAGGCCGCGGCGGGCGCGGGCATGCGGCTTCAGCCCGTCCAGCTTCGCGCCCGCCAGGGTCACGCTGCCATCATGTTGGGCGAAGTCGCCGCTGATGCAGTTGACGAAGGTGGATTTGCCGGAGCCGTTGGGGCCGATCAGCCCCAGCCGCTCGCCCGGCCGCAGCACCAGATCCACCTCCGCCAGGGCGACGAAGCCGCCGAAGCGCTTGCCGACCTTCTCCGCCCGCAGCAGCGGCGCGGGGTCCGTGGCTTGCAGCGCCGCGCTCATGCCCGCCTCCGGAACCAGCCGATGATGCCGCGCGGGAAGAGCGCGACGAAGATCACCAGCATCCAACCGACGATCCAAAGGTTGAGGGCGGAGGAGATGGTGACCGTGGCCGCCTGCTGCAGCCCGCCCAGGAGCACCGCCCCGATCACCGGCCCCAGCCAGCTTCCGGCGCCCCCGATCAGCGGCATGGCAATGGCATTCACCGCATAGGCCAGGCTGAAGGCCGCCTCGGGGTTCAGATAGCCGGAATAGTAGGGCAGGGGGGCGCCGGCCACGCCCATCAGCACGCCGCAGAGCGTGGTCGCGATCAACTTCAGCCGCAGCGTCGGCACGCCCACCGCCTCCGCCGCGCGTTCATTGTCGCGGATCGCCTGCAACCCGCGGCCGAGGCGCGAGAGCTCCACCGTCCGGCTGATGCCGACGGCAAGGATCGCCAGCATCAGCATGACGACGAACATGTACTCGCCATAGCTGACGAAGGGCGGCACCTCCCGCGGCCGGACGATATAGGCGCCGCGAGAGCCGCCAACATAGTCCCAGTTCACGATCAGCGTCTGCAGCACCACGGCCAGGCAGAGCGTGGCGATGGAGAAGAACACGCCACGCAGCCGCAGGGTCAGGTAGCCGGTGCCGAGGCCGAGCAGCCCCGTGACGAACCCTGCCGCGACGATGCCCGGCAGCAGATCCAGCCCGAAGGCCTTGCGCAGCGCGATGGCGGTGTAGGCGCCGGCGGCCATGAAGCCGGCGGCGCCGAAATTCACATAGCCCGCATAGCCGCCCAGGATGTTCCAGGCGCTGGAGAGCACGATGTATTGCAGGATGAAGTAGCCGGCGAAGTAGCCGTACTCATTCCCGATCAGCCGCAGCCCCACCACCAGCGCGGCGCCGAGCAGCACCGCGCCCAGCCAGAACAGCGCGTGGTGCGGCGAGGGCGCCAGCAGCTTCGGCGCCGCGCGTGGTGCGCCGAGGCCGACCGCGGCCTCGACGCCGCGCTCGCCCGCCGCGCTCATGCCATCCTCCCGAACAGGCCCTGTGGCCGGAAGGCCAGCACCAGCAGCAGCCAGCCGAAGGCGACGGCGGGGGACCAGGAGGGGCCGTAGAAGGTCGCCGTCACATTCTCCACCACGCCGAAGAGCAGCGCGGCGGTGAGGCAGCCCGGCAGGCTGGCCATGCCGCCCATGATGCAGATGGCGAAGACGCGGCCGATGAAGATCTGGCCGGAGGAGGGATCCACCGGCTGCACCACCACCAGCGCCCCGCCGGCGATGGAGGCGAGCGCGACGGAGAGGCCGAAGGCGAGCCGCTTGATCCGTACCGGGTTCACCGCCATCAGCCTGAGCGCTTCCGCATCCTGCGCCACGGCGGCCACCGCCAGGCCGGTGAAGCTGCGCTTCAGGTAGAGGTGCAGCGCCCCCAGCGCTGCCAGGGCCAGCAGCGCCGGCGCCAGCATGCGCAGCGGCAGGTCGATCTCCCCGATCCGCCAGGTGATGAAGGCATAGGGCGGATCGAGGAAGCGCTGCTCCGGCCCGAAGGCCATCACCAGCCCGACCTCGATGATGAACATGACGCCGAAGAAGAAGGCGAGGCCCTGCAGCGCCTCCTCCCCCCGCTTTTCAAAGAAGTGGTGATAGACCCCGTAGATGAGGATGCCGAGCAGGTAGAAGAGCGGCGCCTGCAGCACCGCGACCAGCAGCGGGTCGAGGCCGAGCGCGGTGCCGATCAGCACCACGCTGAAGGCGCCCATCACCATCAGCGCCGGATGCGCGATGTTGACGATGTCCAGCATGCCGAAGGAGACGGCGAGGCCGGTGGCGGCGGCGGCGTAGAGGCCACCCAGCAGCAGGCCGCTGACGATGCCGTTCAGCAGCAGGACGAGATCGGGGTCCATCCCGCCACCTCAGCCCGCGGCGCCGTAGGGCGTGCGGAGGGAGCCGGATTTCAGGCTGGCGGGCGCCAGGATCACCTTGGCGCCGGGGCGCTTGTAGCGCTCCAGCTCGTTGTCGGTGATGCCCTGGAACTGGACGAAGAGGTTGCGCGGCTCTGCCCATTCGCCGAGGGCGCTGAAGCGGAACTTGCCCACGATGGTGTCGAATTCCTGGGCGTGCATGTCGGCCGCCATCGCCGCCTGGTCGATCTTGCCGATCCGGGTCAGCGTCTGCTCCAGGGTCTGCATCTGGGCATAGGCGTAGGGCGGGATGTAATTGCCCAGCAGGTCGGTCTGCTCGCGCGGCGCCAGCTCCCGGTATTTCTGCAGGAAGGTGGCGACGCCGGGGAAGTCCATCGTCGGCTCGGGCGAATAGACGTCCCAGGTGACGAGGTTGTTCAGCAGCGGGCCGAACTGGCTCTGGAAGCTGGCGAGCTGGGGGCCGACCAGGCCGCCGCCGAAGATCGCGGGGGTGAAGCGCAGCTCATTCGCCGCGCGCACCAGGCCGGAGGAATCCGGCGGGTAGGAGGCGATGAAGACAAGGTCCGGCCGCCCGGACTGCATGGCGCGGATGATCGGGGTGAAATCCACCGTGCTCGGCGGGTAGGAGCGGTCATAGACGATGCGGATGCCGCGCTTCTTCGCGTGGTAGCGCGCGCTTTCGGCGGCCTTCTGGGCGAATTCATTGTCCACGGCGGCGATCGCGATGCTGCGCGGCGGCGCCGGCAGCATGGCCGCCACCTCGAAATAGCCGGTGGCGTAGGTCTCCTTCATGTTGTCGCCGACGACGTTCACGTTGAAGTGGCGGTCGTATTTGAACGCCTCGTTCACCCCGGCGCCGAAGATGGTCAGGAAGGTCACGTTGCGCTGCATCACCACCGGCATGGCGGGGGCGATCATCGCCGTGGCGTAGGGGGAGGTGACGATGTCCACCTTATCCACGTCCAGCAGCTTGGTGTAGATGCCGGGGACGAGCCCGGGCTGGGTCTGGTCGTCATAGAACACCAGCTGCACCGGGCGGCCGAGGATGCCGCCGCGCGCATTCACCTCCTGTGCCCAGATCTGGTAGGCCAGCAGCGTGGCGCGGCCATTGCCGGCGAGGCCGCCGGAGAGCGCCATGGCAAAGCCGATGCGGATGGGGTTGGCGGATTGCGCAAGGGCGGGAAACACCCCCGCCACCTGCCCCGCCCCGGCGATCGCGGCGGCCAGCGAAAGGCGGCCGAATTGGCGCCGCGTGAGATGGTCCATGCCTGTCTCCTCCCCATGGTTCTTCGCATCCGGCCTTGGACAGGGAGGGCGGCATCTGTCGCGCCGCCTCTCCCGCCGGATGCCCGCTATTCGGCAGCGGGCAGTATCTGCGAGGGATCGGCGCCGACCCGCCCGCCCGTCTCCCCGGCCGCGCGGCGGGAGAGGCGGAAATCGTAGCGCAGGCTCGGCAGGTCGGGCCGCGGCGTGCCGGGCACGCCCATCGCCGCCTCCACCACCAGGGAGGAGCTGACGCCGAACACCGTGTCGCTGTCCACATTCGGGTCGTCGGCGAAGTAGAGCGCCGTCACCAGCTCCCGATGCCCCTCGGCCGCCACCAGCACATGGATATGCGCCGGGCGCTTGCCGTGGCGGTTCTGGCGGTGGACGAAGGCGCCGACCGGCCCGTCCATCGGGATGGAATAGCCGATGGGCTTCACCGTCCGCAGGTGGTAGCGGCCTTCCGCATCCGCCTGGAAGCGGCCGCGCATGTCCATCACCGTCGCGTCATTCGCCTGCAGGTCGTAGAGCCCCTCGGCATCGGTCTGCCAGACATCGATCCAGGCATTGGGCAGCGGCCGTCCCGCGGCATCGGTGATCTGGCCGAACAGGCAGATCTCCTCGCCCCCGGTCTTGTGCACGGCGATGCTGCCGCCGAGCGGGAAGACTGGCGCCTTGTCCCGGAAGAAGGGGCCGAGCAGGCTGGTCTCCGTCCCCGCCGTCTCGCGCCCCTCCGCGTCATGCATCAGGTTCACCAGGCGGGAGAGGCCGAGCACGTCCGACAGCAGGATGAATTCCTGGCGATAGGGCGTGCAGGCTTGGCCGACGGCGGTGAGGAAGGCGATGCCGGCGAGCCATTCGTCCGGCGTCAGCTTCACCTCCTGCGCGAAGCCGTGCAGGTGGCGGACGGCGGCGGCGGTCACTTCGCGCAGCCGGGCATCCGGCGTGTGCGCCATCTGCGCCAGGACTTCCTTCAGCAAGCCCTGCGGATCGAGATCCTGCATCACGCTCACTCCCTGCATGCGGTCCCGGACCGGAGGATTTTCCGACACGATGCGCGGGGTGCAGGGCTGCGGTCAATCGCCATGCTTCACCTGTGGTCAGGCGCGCTTCGCTACCACCCAGCCAATGCCCCCCTGCGCCGCCGCCTGCTGGCCATGCTGCCTTTCCTGCCGGCGCGGCGGGCCCTGGCCAGGCCGTAACACCCCGAATGGCGCCTGTTCCGCCAGCGCTTCCCGGCGCCGGAGGGGCGGGTGGACAGCGGCCATGGCGGCGTCTCCCATGCCGAGGAGCAGGGCTAGAGCAGATCGCCGTAGGGCGGCATCGCCCGAAGGCGTGACTCTGCTCTGCAAACAAAGACTTAGAGCGTTTTCGGTGAACGCATGTAAACCGAAAACGCTCTAGGGGCTGCTGGCGGCGGCCGATCCCGGCCTGCCGGCCTGGCTACCGGCGGAGGCGTGGAAGGATTCACCCTTCCCTAGCAATTCCTCCTGTAGCGGTGCCGGTCGGTCGGGTGCGGGACATCCACATGCAGAGGGCGAATGACGACGGCGACGTCGCGCGGCTGGTCCAGGCCTTCGGGATAGGGGGCTTCCGCTACCGGAGCTTCGGCAACCCCCCGACGCGGCCCGCGGCGCCGGCGCTGACGACGCAGGCGGCGGCCTCCGGCGCAGCCCTGCCCGGGATGGCGCTGGCGGCGCCTGACTTCGCGCAGATGGCGCCGCCGCGGGAGATGCCCGCACCGGCTGGGCCGGCAGCCTGGCCCGTGGCTGCGCCGCCGATGCGCATGACGCGGAGGCCTGCCTCGCCGGCCATGGCGCCTGTCATCGGGCCCGCGCCGGCGCCGGCCGGCGCCCCGGCCCCCCATGCGACGCCGGACCATGCCATGGTGCCGCCCGGCTTCGGGATGGCCCCGCCCCCCAATCTGCTGCCCGTTGCGCCTTGTGGCGATGCGCCGTTCTTCGCCATGGCGCCCGCACCCCCGCACGGCCCGGTGCCGCCCGCCCATCCGCGGACAGCCCATGCTGCGATGCCGCCCGCGCCCCCGCCCGGCCAGTTACCGCCAACCTACGCCCCGGCTGCCTCCCTTTTTGCCCCGGCGCTGCCGCAGGCCGCGCCTGTCCATGCTGCCTTCATTCCGGCCCCGCTGCCCGCCGCGGCGGCAGCCTTCGCTGCGTCGCCCCTGCCGCGCTTCCGCCTGCTGCAGCAAGTTTCAGGCGGACCGCCGGAGGCAGCGCCCACCCCACCCCCGCCCGGCCCCGCCGCGCGGCAGCCGGCCTTCGCCCTGGTGGCCGGCGCCCGCACCGCCGAAGGCGTGGGGGCCTGATGCCGCTCATCTGCATCGCCTCGCCCAAGGGCGGCGTTGGCAAGACCAGCATCGCCGCCAACCTGGCCCATGCCCTGGCCCGCACCGGCCGCCAGGTGCTGGCGATGGATCTCGACCCGCAGAACGCCCTGCGCCTGCATTTCGGCATCCCGCTGGAGGATGGCGCCGGTTTCCTCGCCGCCCTGCCCCAGCGCCCGGACTGGCGGGAGGCGGCGCGCCACGTCGCGCCCGGGCTGCGCCTGCTGCCGCACGGCATGGTGGACCTGCACCAGGCCCTGGCGCTGGACGCGGCGCTGGAGCGCGACCCGGAGCTGCTCGCCACGCCGCTCGCCTCCATGCTGGCGGAGCCCGGGCTGCTGGTCATCGCCGACCTGCCGCCCGGCCCCTCCCGCGCCCTGGCCGCGCTGGTGCCGCAGGCGGCGCTGGTGCTGGTGGCGCTGCTGGCGGATGGCGGCAGCGTCGCGCAGCTCCCCGCCTTGCGGAGTGGCCGCTTCCTCGGCAACGGCACCCTCGGCAGCCTTCTCGCGGCCCGGCTGCGGGTGGTGGTGAACGAGGTGGAGGCCGCCTCCCACCTCGCCTGCGAGGTGGCACGCGCCATGGCGGACACGCTGGGGCAGCGGCTGATCGGCGCCATCGCCCGCGACCCCGCGATGGCGGAGGCGCTGGCCTGCCAGACCCTGCTGGCGGAGTATGCGCCGGGCTGCCGCGCGGCGGAGGATATCGCCACCATCGCCCGCATCCTGGACCGCGCCTTGCCGGCCCCCGTCGCCACGGCACCGGCGCCACCCACCCTTGCCGCGCTCTGGGGCGCCAATTGGAGCGCGGCGCCATGACCGCGTTGCCCCGCTTCCTGCCCTGCACATGCGCCATCCGCTGGCGGCCGGGCAAGGGGGCGGGCTGCTGGCGCGCATCCTCTTCGTGCCCCCGGACGCGGTGCGGCAGGGGCTCCACTGGTGAAGCGTAGCCAGGGAAGGCTTGCCTCCACCGTCCTCGCCCTGCCCGCCTCACCGTCACGCCGCGCCGCCTGCATTGCGATGGGCCGAGGCCGCCGAATGCGACGGCGCGCTGCAAGGCAGCAGCAGGTGTGGCCGGCCTGCCAGTGCGGATTGGCGAGCGGCGGCGTGCCGAAGTCGAGGCCTGTCGCGCCCCTGTCTGCTGCCCGAAGGCCGGTTCCGCAGCGCCGTCCACACGGTCTGTACCGGCAACACGATTCGGTCAGCCACCGGGCCAGCGCGGGTTGCAATTCGGCCGGAATGTCAGGTGCTTGGCCGGTCACCGCAGGGCGCGCCGCCAGGGCGGCCGGACCAGGGCGGAAACCAGCCGGGAGCCTCGGCGATTGGGCGGGCGAAGGAGAAACGCCATGTCCCGATTACCCGCCCTTGCCCTGCTGCTGCTGACGCCGGCCTGCGCCTATGTGGAGCGGCCGGTGGAACCCCGGCCCGTCGCCTATTCCGCCCCGGCCTATGCGGCGGCGCCCGGCTATGCCGTCCCGCCCTCGGGCTATGCCGCGCCGCCCGCCTACACCGTGGCGCCCGCGCCCGCCGTACCCCCGAGCAGCTACTGCGCCGAGGCCGTGGCGGAAGCGCAGAATGCCGCGGCACGCGCTGCCTATACCGGATCCTCGCTGGATGCCGGCCGTGCCAACCGCACCGCGGACTACGCCGTGCGCGATTGCCGCTGAGACAGGCCGGGGCTGCCGGCGCCCTCGCGGCCGGCGCCGGCGGCAGCAATGCGTGCGCCGCGTGACGGACCGCACGGTGTCCGCTGCCGCCTCAGACCGAGCGCAGGATACCAAGGCGCGCCACCCATTCCGGCTTTCCGCCAGCCGCCGGCCCTGCCAATCGCATTGCGCCTGACGCCATACGCGGTTGCCGCCGCGACAGGCCGGGCCGCCGGCCAGGCACCGCGTGGCGGGCCGGCGCGGCGCCCGTCGCCGCCTCAGCCCGGTCGCCAGGAAATGGTGAAGAGCCACTGCGTCAGCCGCTCACGCACCACCGCATCCACCACCGCATCCAGCGCCGCCGCGCCCTCCTCCAGGCTGCCTTCTGGCGGCAGGGCAACGGGCGGCAGGAAATGGGTGCGGAAGCGGGTGCCCGGCAGCCGCTCCACGAAGCCCGGCACGATGGCGCAGCCCGTCAGCCGCGCCAGCCGCACGGCATAGGGGATGTTGCCCTCGGTGCGCGGGCCGCGGCCGAGGGAGGGGCCGCGCACCACGCCGCCGATATAGTCGTCCATCCAGAAGAGCAGCGTCTCCTGCCGCCCCTCCAGCACGCGGATGGCCGGCCGCCCGGCGCCGCGATCGGCGCGGATCATCCGCCCGCCGCCGCGGAGCCGGATATCGGTGATGACCTGCTCGCGGAAATCGCTGGGCTGCCGGGTGGCGACGCCGACCGGGCGCAGGCCGAGCTTCGCGAGGGTCAGCCCCAGCACCTCCGGATTGCCGAGATGCAGCCCGGCGAGCAGTAGCGGCCCGGCGGTGCGGGCGGCGCGCAGATGCGCCTCCCCCACCACCTCCACCCGCCCTTCCTCCCAGAAGCGGAGGATGCGGGACATCTCGGCGAAGCTGGCGGCGATGTTGCCCCAGCTCTCGGCCGTCGCGGCCTCCGGGTCCAGGTCCGGGCGCAGGGCGCGGAAGGTGGCCATCGCCCGTTCCTGCAGATGCGGGTAGAGGCGCGGCACCACGCCGCGCGCCAGCCCGGCGCCGATCCGCGTCACCGTCTCGCTCGGCAGCAGCTTCAGCGGATGGAACAGCGCCCGCTCCAGCCCGGCGGCGAGCAGCGCCCTCATCCGGCGCGTTCCGGCAGCATGGGCAGCGTCTCGCCCGGCCGCAGCGTCAGCCGCGCCACCGGGAAGACCTTCGCTCCCGGCGCCAGGCGCGGGGCGAAGCGCTGGCCGAGCGTCGCCAGCACGATCGCCGCCTCCGCCATGGCGAAATGCGCGCCGGTGCAGACCCGCGGCCCGAGGCTGAAGGGCACATAGGCGTGGCGCGGCCGCGGCGGGGCGCCGGGCAGGAAGCGGTCCGGCAGGAAGGCATCCGGCCTCTCCCACAGCGCCTTGTGCCGATGCAGCAGCCAGGGCACCACCATGACCAGCCCGCCCTGCGGCAGGGTCCTGCCGCCCAGCACCACCTCCCGCTGCGCCTCCCGCGCCAGGACGGGGATGGGCGGGTAGAGGCGGAGCGTCTCCTCCACCACCGCGCGGGCGAAGGGCAGCTTCGGCAGATCCTCGAATCCCGCCGGGCGGCCGCCGAGCACCGCCCGCGCCTCCGCCCGCAGCCGGTCGGCGCTGCGACGGTCCTGGCTCAGCAGGTACCAGCACCAGGCCATGGTGGAGGCGGTGGTCTCATGCCCCGCCAGGAAGAGCGTCGCCGCCTCGTTGCGGAAGGCGGTGCGGGACATGGGCTGGCCGCTGCCGGCCAGCTCCGCCTCCGCCATGGCGCGGATCAGGCTCGGCTCGCTCTCCGGGGCGGAGAGCGCGGCCTCGATCATCGCCTCCAGCACGTCGTGGATGCGGCGGACCTCCGGCCGCAGCCGCCAGCCCTGCAGCCGGTGCAGCCAGGGCGGCGCGCCGATCAGGGCCAGCAGCCCGCCGGCGCTGACCTTGCGCTGATAGGCGGCGAAGGCGGAGACGACCTGGCCCGCCCGCGCCTCCCCCAGCGCCCGGCCGAAGACGCTGCGGCAGATCACCTCCGCCGCCAGGGCGCCCATCTCCGCCAGCATGTCGAAGGGCTGCGCCGGATCTCGTGCCGCCCAGGCGGCGGCGCGTTCCGCCACCGCCTCGGTCATCACCGGGGCGAGGTCGGCGATGCGGGAGGCATGGGTGACGGGCGCCACGACGCGGCGGCGGTCCTTCCAGACCAGCCCGTCGGAGATGATGAGCCCGTCGCCCACCAGCGGCTCCAGCGCATGGCGCTGCTGCGGCGATTTGCGCTCGAAGGCCTCGGCCTGGCGGATGAAGGCGTCCTGCACCGTCTCCGGGCTGTTGCAGATGAGGATGCGGCGGCCGAGCAGGGCGGTGGCGATGAGCGGCTCGGTGAACTGCCGTTCATGCCACACTTCCAGCATGTTCCGGCGCAGCCGCCGCACCAGCTCCGGCAGGGGCAGGCGGCTGCGGGGCCGGTCCGGATAGGGCGGGGTGAAGACCCCGTCCCGCGCCACGGGGTGGGGGAGGGCAGCCTTCCGCCGCGCCCCCGCTGCTGCGTCAGCCACGCTGCACCCGGAGCGGACCACGGTCCCCCGCCTCCCGCCCGGCGGGGATGCTTTCCGCGCCAGCGGCGGCAAGGCGCCGGGCGAGGCAGGGCCCGGATCCGGCGCTGGCGCCGGTGACGATCATGGCAGGCTCCTTCTCTCTGGCATGATGCCTGGGAACGCTTCACAAAGCCGCCGTGCGGCGTCGTGACACCCACGGCTTTGCCCAATTTCCGGGACCTTGCACAGGCGTCCCCGGCCCGGCCGCGGCAGGACACGGGGCGGCCGCCGCTTCGATAGGAGGGCAAAGGTTAACCCGGGGGGGTTGAATTAGCTTACAAGATGTCCATCTTGGGCCGCGCTGGCCGGCGCAGGAGACCCCCGGGGGGAGGGGCGCACTCCACCACATGCGGAGCTTGTCGAGCCAGACCTTCCGAAGCGCAGCGCAGGCTGCCGGTCCGCCCCTCAAGGGTGCCGCGCCTTGCGTTGCTATTGGCCTTGAGGAGGCTGCAACTTGCCCAGCCGGATCGGCGCGCGCCATCTGCGATGCGTCCTGTCATCTCTCTCCCTGTTCTGGATCGCGGTGGCCCTGGCGGCGCCGGCCCGGAGCGAGCCTGCCCAGACGGAGATCCTGATCCGGTTGGATGAGCGGCAGCAGCGCGCCGCCGGCATCGACACGGTGGCCGCCCAGGCGGAGGCCGGCACCACTCCGACCAGCCTGCCCGGGACGGTCAGCGTGCCGCCGCGCCAGCTTCGCGTCGTCGCCGCGCCGGCGGCGGGGCTGCTGGAAGCCGTGCTGGTGGCGCCGAATGAGCCGGTGCGGGAAGGCCAGCCCATCGCCCGGCTGCGCAGCACGGAGCTGCTGGAGGCGCAGCGCCTCTACCTCCAGGCGCTCTCCGCCGAGCGCCTGGCGGCGGAGCGGCTGCGGCGGGACGAGCAGCTCTTCCGCGAGCGCATCATCGCCGAGCGGCGGCTGATCACGACCCGCGCCGACCACGACTTCGCCCGCACCAGCCTGCAGGAGCGCGAGCAATTCCTCGCTTTGGTCGGCATGTCCGACGCGGCGATCGCCGAGCTGAAGGCGCAGCGCCGCATGGCCCCGGCGCTGACCATCACCGCCCCGGTCGAGGGCGTGGTGCTGGAGACCAACGTTTCCGCCGGGGAACGGGTGGCGCCGGCCGCGCCGCTCTTCAGCATCGCGGAGCTGAAGCCGCTCTGGATCACCTTGCAGGTGCCGCTCTCCCAGGCGGTGGCGGTGGAGACCGGCACAAGGGTGAACGTGCCCGGCACGCCGGCGCAGGGGGAGGTGGTGCGGCTCGGCCGCAGCGTGGATGCGGTGACGCAGAGCATCGCCGCGGTGGTGGAGGTGGAGGACGGCGCCGAGGCGCTGCGGCCGGGCCAGGTGGTGACGGCGAGCGTGGCGCTGCGCCCGAACGGCACGCCGCAATGGCGGCTGCCCGCCGGCTCCGTGGTGCGGCATGCCGGCCGCTCCTGGGTGTTCGTCCGCACCCAGGAAGGCTTCCGCGCCCGGCCGGTGACGGTGGTGGCGGAAAGCGGCAGCGCCGTCACCATCCGCGCCCATCTGGGGCCGGAGGACCAGGTGGCGACGCGCGGCATCCTCGCCCTGCTGGCCGAACTCTCCAACCTCTACGGGGGCTGACCGCATGCTCGGACGCATCGTGGACCTGGCGCTCCGGCAGCGCCTGCTGGCCCTGCTCGCGACCATCGGGCTGATTGCCTGGGGCGTGGATGCCTATCGCCGCCTGCCGATCGACGCCTTCCCGGATGTCTCCCCCACCCAGGTGCTGGTGGCCATGCAGGCGCCCGGCCTGCCGCCGGAGGAGCTGGAGGCGCAGGTCACCAACCCGGTCGAGGTGGCGATGAAGGGCATCCCCAACCTCGTCAACATCCGCTCCGTCACCCGCTACTCCACCACGCTGATGACCTTCGAATTCGCGCCGGGGACGGACATCTACTGGGCGCGCACCCAGGTGGACCAGCGGCTGGACGACCTGGAGGAGCAATTCCCGGACGGCGTCTCGGGTGGCCTTGCGCCCGTCGTCACGCCGCTCGGCGAGATGCTGATGTTCACGCTGGAAGGCGGCGCCATCTCGCCCATGCAGCGCCGCACCATCCTCGACTGGGTGATCCGGCCGCAGCTCCGCGGCCTGCCCGGCATCGCGGACGTCAACACCCTCGGGGGCTTCGTCCGCACCTATGAGGTGGCGCCGGACCCGGCCGCCATGGCGGCGCGCGGCATCACCACCGCCATGCTGGCCGAGGCGCTGGGCGAGAACAACCGCAATGACGGCGCCGGCCGCGTCAGGGATGGCGAGGAGGCGCTGCTGGTCCGCGCCGAGGGCCGCATCCGCACCATCGAGGACATCCGCAGCATCGTCGTCGCGGCGCACCCTACCGGCATCGTCCGCGTCTCCGACATCGCCGATGTGCGCTTCGGCGCGCTGGCGCGGAACGGGGTGGTGACGCGGAACGGGGAGGGCGAGGCGGTCTGGGGCATCGTGCTTGGCCTGCGCGGCGCCAATGCCAAGACGGTCGTCGGCGGCGCCAAGGCGAAGCTGGCGCAGATCCAGGAGACGCTGCCGGAAGGCGTGCGGATCGAGATCTTCTACGACCGGAACGAGCTGATCGAGGCCGCGGTCTGGACCGTGCAGCGCGTGCTGCTGGAAGCCATCGCCCTGGTCGCCGTGCTGCTCATCCTCTTCCTCGGCAACCTGCGCGCCGCCATCGTCGTCGCGCTCTCCCTGCCGCTCGCCGTGCTCGCCACCTTCGGCGTCATGCGGGCCACCGGCATCTCGGCCAATATCATGTCGCTCGGCGGCCTCGCCATCGCCATCGGCCTGCTGGTGGACTGCGCCGTGGTGGTGGTGGAGAACGCCACCCACCGGCTGGGCGAGATGGAGGGGCGGCAGGACTACCGGGCGCGCATGCACGTCACCGGCCAGGCGGTGCGGGAGGTGGCGGTGCCGCTGGTCTCCGGCGTCGTCATCATCGTCACCGTCTTCCTTCCCCTGCTCTCGTTGCAGGGGCTGGAGGGGCGGCTTTTCGCACCCGTGGCGCTGACCATCGCCTTCGCGCTCTGCGCCGCGCTGCTGCTCTCCCTCACCGTGGTGCCGGCGCTGGCCGCCACGGTGCTGAAGGCCGGCGGCCACCAGCGGGACCCCTGGCTGGTGCGGCTGCTCCACCGGATCTATGACCCCTTCCTCGGCTGGGCCATGCGCAACCCGTGGAAGGTGGCGGGCAGCGCCGTGCTCGGCCTGGTCATCGCCGGCCTGCTCTTCACCCGCATCGGCTCCACCTTCATGCCGGTGATGGATGAGGGGACGCCGGTCATCACCCTGCGCAAGCATCCCACCGTCAGCGTGGAGGCGGCCGCCTCCACCGACCTGCTGATCCAGCAGCAGCTCCTCGCCGAAGTGCCGGAGGTGCGGGGCATCATGGGCCGCGCGGGCGCCGATGAGCTCGGCATCGATCCGGTCGGGCTCAATGACAGCGACCTGTTCCTTACCATCGCTCCGCGGAAGGAATGGCGGGAGCCGAAGAACCCGGATTTCGTCGTGGAACGGGTGCGCGAGGTGCTCGACCGCATCCCCGGCGTCTCCTACGCCATCAACCAGCCCATCGACATGCGGGTGCAGGAGATGATCATCGGCGCCCGCGGCGACGTCGTGGTGAAGGTGTTCGGCTTCGGCATCCCGGAGCTGAACCGCATCGCGCGCGAGGTCGAGGGCATCATCAAGGGCATCCATGGCAGCGCCGATGTCTTCGCGCTGCGCAACGAGGGGATGAAGTACCTGAAGGTGGAGATCGACCGCTTCGCCGCCGGCCGCCTCGGGCTGAATGTGCGGGAGGTGCAGCAGGCGCTGCGCGTCTGGGTCGATGGAAGGGAGGTCGGCCTGGTGCTGGAGCAGGAGCGGCGCATCCCGCTGATCCTGCGCGGCGAGGGCAGCCTCCGTCGTTCCGCCGCCGACCTCGCCCGCGTCATCCTCGCTTTGCCGGGCGGGCGCACCGTCGCCCTTTCCCAGGTCGCGCACATCACGGAAGAGGAGGGGCCGATCCAGGTGATACGGGAAGGCACGCAGCGCTACGCCACCATTCTCGCCAATGTCCGCGGCCGGGATCTGGTGGGCTTCGTCGCGGAAGCCCGGGCGGCGGTGGCCGAACGGGTGAACCTGCCGGCCGGCTACCGGCTGGAATGGGGCGGGCAGTTCGAGAACCAGCAGCGCGCCTCCGCCCGCCTCGCCGTGGTGGTGCCCATCGCGCTCGCGCTGATCTTCCTGCTGCTCTACTTCACCTTCAACTCCGCGCGGCAGGCGGCGCTGGTCTTCTGCAACGTGCCCTTCGCAGCCATCGGCGGCGTCATCGCGCTGTATCTCTCCGGGGAGTTCCTCTCGGTGCCCGCCTCGGTCGGCTTCATCGCGCTGATCGGCATCGCGGTGCTGAACGGCGTGGTGCTGGTCTCCACCATCAACCGGCTGATCGCCGAGGAAGGCCTGGCACTGCGCCAGGCGGTGATGGAGGGCGCCAAGCGACGGATGACGCCGGTGATCCTGACCGCAACCATCGCCGCCTTCGGCCTCGTTCCCTTCCTCTTCGCCGAGGGTCCAGGGGCGGAGATCCAGCGGCCGCTCGCCGTCGTCGTCATCGGCGGGCTGGTGACGGCGACGATCCTGACGCTGGTGCTGCTGCCGATCCTCTACAACCGCTTCGCCCTGCCCCGTGCGGCGCGGGAGAAGCCGATGCCGGCCACCCAGCCGGCGGTGGCGGAGTGACGCGCATGCGCTGGCTGGTTCTGCCCCTGCTGTTCGCCACCGCACCCGTCGCACTGTCTCCGGCGCTGGCGCAGCAGACGCCGCTCTCGCCGCGCCCGCTCGGCGTGCCGCCTGCGGTCAACCCGCCGCCGCCGCCCGTTGCCAGCCCCCCGGTGCGGCCCGGCCCGGCGGCGCGCGCCGTCCCCGCCCCGGTCGCCGCCGGCCTGGCGCAGGATCTGGAGGCGGCGCTCGAGATCGACGCCGTGGCCCGTGGCCTTGCCGCGCAGCGGGATGCGGTGCGGGCGCGGGATGCGCAGGTCCGCTCCCCCATCGCCGGCAGCCCGGCCATCGGCGGCAGCTTCCGCGCCGACACGCGCGGCGTGAACCGGGCGCGGGAATGGGATGTGGAGATCGGCGCGCCGCTCTGGCTGCCGGGCCAGCGCAGCGCCCTGGCGGGCACGGTGGAGGCCGGGGTGGCCGAGCAGGCGCGGCGCCTGGCGCTGCGTCGGCTGGAAGTCGCCGCCCTGCTGCGCGACGCCTATTGGGCGGTGGGGCTGGCGGAGGCGGAGCTGGCCGTGGCACGGGACCGGCTGGCCACCGCCCGCGACGTGGCGCGGGATCTCGACCGCCGCGCCGCGCTCGGCGACATCTCCGCCACCGATGCGCTGCTCGGCCGCAACGAGGTGCTTTCGGCGGAGCTGGAGCTGGCCCGGGCGGAGGCGGCGCGGGAGACCGCCCGCGCCGCCTATGCCACGCTGACCGGGGGCAGCGTCACGGCGCTGGCCGGCATCCGGCCCGAGGCACCGGCCCGCAGCGCCGAGGACCATCCCGCCCTGGTTGCGGCGGAAGCGGCCCTGGCCACGGCGGAAGCCCAGTCCCGGCTGGTTGCGGCGACGCCGATCGACAATCCGGAAGTCGGTCTCTTCACCCGCCGCCAGGGCGGCAACCTGACGGAAGATGGCTATTCCTTCGGCATCCGCCTGCGCGTGCCGCTGCCGACCGATGCCCGCAACACGCCCCGCCGGGCGGAGGCCGAGGCGGGGCGGACCAGGGCGAGCGCCGACCTCGCCCAGGCGCGCCGCACGGTGCAGGGGGAGATCGCGCTGGCGCGGGTGGCGCTGAATGCGGCGGAGGCGGAACGGCGGCTGGCGGCGCAGCGGAAGGCGGTGGCGGACCAGCAGCTCGCCGCCTCGCGCGCTGCCTTCCGGGCCGGCGAGATCGGCGCCTTCGACCTGTTCCGCGTGCGGCAGCTGCAGATCGAGGCGCAGGCCGCCGATGCCCGGGCGGTGGTGGCGGCGGGCCGCGCCCGCTCCCGCCTCAACCAGGCGATGGGTGCGGTCCCCGGCGGCTGAGCCGCCGGGAGCGCTCCGCCGCCCGTTGCCCTGCCGCGGCAGGGCGCGGGACGCCGGCGGCTTCGCCGGGATCAGTGGGTGTCCTGCAGCACCTCCAGGTCGCAGGAGATGTCCACCTCCAGCTCCAGCGCCGCCGCTTCCTGCTTCTTCACCGTGATGTCCGCCTTGGTGTCGGAAACCACCAGCCGGTCCACGCTGCGATTGGCGTCCTTGCCGCCTTCCACCTTGTACTTCCAGCCCTTGCCGTGGACATGGCCGGGGTGCTTGTTGATGTCGGGGTAGCCGAAGCCGTTGACCCGGGCGGTGGGCGGGTCGGTCTTCTTCTTGCGCTGGATGTCGAAGGCGAGGGTCCAGTCCCCCGTCGCCGCCAGCCCGTCCAGCACCTTCTGCAGCCCGTCCTTGCTCGCATCGGTCCGCAGGTAGTCGTTGACCGACTTGTCCTTCTTCAGGCTGACGCTCTTTACCTTGTAGGTATGACGACCTTGTCCACCGTGACCTTCGGCATCGCTGTCCCTCCCCGGCCGGCAGCATAGGATCATGCCGGGAAAGGAAGGAAGCGGCAGTTGCGGGCCGGGCGGGCGCCCGGCCCGTGGCGGTCAGGCCACCTCCACCAGCACCGCCATGCCCTGGCCGCCGCCGGCGCAGGCGCCCGCGATGCCGCGCTTCGCCCCGCGCCGCTTCAGCTCCAGCAGCAGGGAGTGGACGCAGCGCACGCCGGTGGCGGCCAGGGGATGGCCGAAGGCGATGGCGCCGCCATTCACGTTGAACCGGTCCCGTCCCACGCCAAGAGCGCGCCGCACCGCCTCCGCCTGGGCGCCGAAGGCCTCGTTGATCTCGAACAGGTCGATGTCGGCGACCGTCAGCCCGAAGCGGGCCAGCAGCGCCAGGGTGGCGGGCACGGGGCCAATGCCCATCACCTCCGGCGGCACGCCCGCCGCCGCGGCGCCCAGCACCCGGCCGAGCGGCGCCGCGCCGCCCTCGGCCGCCGCCTTCGCCGTCGTCACCACCACGGCCGCCGCGCCATCCACGATGGCGCTGCTGTTGCCGCCGGTCTGCACCCCGCCGAAGACCGGGCGGAGCTTCGCCAGCACCTCCACCGGCGTCGGGCGGATATGGGTGTCCAGCGCCTGCTCCCCCGCCTTGCGGGGCAGGGAGAGCTTGCGCGGCGTCAGCCCCTCCGCCTCGAAGACCGCCTCCGTCACCGGGGCGATCTCCTCGGCGAAGCGGCCGGCCTGCTGCGCGGCGAGGGCACGGGCGAAGCTCTCGGCGGCGTAGGCGTCGGTCTCCTCCCGGCTGATGCCGTGCAGCCTGGCCAGGTTCTCCGCCGTGTTGCCCATCGCCGTGCCGGAGGCGGTGTCCAGCAGGCTCTCCCAGAGGAAGTCCTTGAACTCCACCTGCCCCAGGCCGAAGCCGCCGCGATGGGTATAGGCGGCGATGGGGGCGCGGCTCATGCTCTCCGTCCCCACCGCCAGCACCGCTTGGGCCTGGCCCTCGCTGGTCATGCGGGCGGCCTGGGCGATCGCCTCGAACCCCGTGGTGCAGAGCCGCTGCACGCCATGCGCCGGCTTGTCGTTGCGCATGCCCGAATAGAGGCCGATATGCCGGGCGAAGAAGAGCGTGTCGAAGCTCGCCTGGGTGCAATTGCCGGCGATGGTGGCGCCCAGCGCCTCCCCTGCGATGCCGCTGCGCGCCAGCGCGGCGCGGGCCGCATGGATGCCGAGATCGGTCGGCGAGACCAGGGCGAGGGCGCCGTTGTAATCGACGAAGGGGGTGCGGGCGCCGCCCGCGATGGTGGCATCGGCGAAGCGCTCCACGATGGCGCCGGCGGCGAAGCGGGCCCAGTCCGGGCTGCCATGCGCGGTGGTGCCGGCCAGGGGCATGTCGTCGGGCATCTCTCTCCTCCTTTTCCCACGTGCCGGGGGTGGGCGCAGCATGTCATGCCGGGCGGTGCCGGCGGAAGGGTGGGTGGCGCCGGGCATTTCCGATCCGCAATGACTCCCGCAGATGACAGGCCGGGCCGCCGGGGATAGGGTGTGCCGATTGTATGTTTTCGCACCTAATTCCACCTGCAGGATGGGGCAAGCGATTCCGGGAGCCGTGACGATGCCGTGGACGATGGCCTGGCCGAAGCCGCCGCCCAGTGCGGCGCAAGCAGCCCCGCGTCGCGACTGGACCCTGCTGCATGCCGTCCTCCTCGGCTCTGTGCTGCTGCCGACCCTGGGCATGGCGGCCCTGGCCTGGGCCGGCTGGCACGCCGCCCAGGCGGATGCGCAGCGGGAGCTGGAGCGGAGCGCCCTGGCCTCCGCCGAATACGCGAACCGGGTCATCGAGGCGCAGCGCTTCGCCGGCCTCTCCGCCAATGAGAAGCTGCGCGGCCTGAGCGACGCGGCGATCCGCGCGCGGGAGGCGGAGCTGCACGCCGCCCTCGCCTCCATCCTGGCGCAGACGGAGCTGGTGCAGTCCATCCACGTCACGGACCGCCAGGGCCGGCCGCTGGTCTCCGCCACCCTCTTCCCGGTCCCACCCGAGGGCGACATGGCCGCCCGCGACCCGGCCTGGCCGGCCCCCAACCCGGAGCAGCACGGCCCGGTCGATATCAGGCGGGCGGATGGCGCGCTGTTCTACGCCCTCAGCCTGCGCCGCACGGGGGGCGGCAACGGCCTGCCGGAGGGCGCCTTCGACGGCGCCATCAGCGTCGTCATCAACCCGAACCAGGTGGCCGCCGGCTTCACGGCGCTCGACAGGGCCGGCGATATCACCGCCCTGGTGCGGCAGGATGGCGAGGTGCTGGTGCGCACGCCGGTGCTCGCCACACCCATCCCGCGCATCCCGGCGGCCAGCCCGCTGCACGGCTATATGCGGGAGGGGGCGCGGAGCGGCAGCTATGTCGGCCTCACCCTCGGCTTCAATGAACCGGCGGGGCGCTGGGAAAGGCTCGTCGCCTTCCACCGCATTGGCACGCTGCCGCTCTACGTCACGGTCGGCCGGCCGCTGGGGCTCATCGCCGCGGCGTGGCGGGACAGGCTGCTGCTGCAATTGGCGGTGGCCGGGCCCTTCGCCCTGCTGCTGGTGGGCCTCGCCTGGCTGGCGCTGCGACGGACCCAGGCGGCGGCGGCGGCCGAGGCCGCGCTGCAGCGGGAGATGGTGGAGCGCCAGGCGGCGGAGCGCGCCCGCGCGGCGGAAAGCCGGTTCCGCGGCGTGTTCGAGAGCCGGGTGATCGGCATGGCGATCTTCGACTGGGCGACCGGCGAGGTGGAGGCGGTGAACGACCGGCTGCGGGAGATGACCGGCCAGCCGCGGGGCACCACGCCCTGGCACCTGCGCATGCGGACGCCGCCGGAATATGCCGCGGCCGATCTCCACGCCATCGAGGAAGCGCGGCAGCGCGGCTGGTGGAGGCCCTACGAGAAGGAATACGAGCGCGCCGACGGCACGCGCCTGCCGGTGCGCATCGCCTCCGCGCCGCTGCCCGGGGAGCCGCACCGGGTGGTGGTGACGGTGCAGGACATCACCGAGCAGCGGGAGGCCGAGGCGCGGCGCGACCTGCTGCTGGGTGAGATCAATCACCGTGCCAAAAATGTGCTGGCGACGGCGCAGGCGGCGCTCCGCCTCTCCCGCGCCGGGACGGTGGCGGAGCATATCCGCGACGTGGACGGGCGGATCGGCGCGCTGGCCCATGCCATGGCGCTGCTCTCCGCCTCCGGCTGGCAATCCGCCGATCTCGAGGAGCTGGTGCGGGCGACGCTCGCCCCCTTCCTGCTCCCCGGCCATGACGGCCCGCTCTGCCGCATCGAGGGCCCGCCGGTGGCGCTGGCCAGCAACGCCGTGCAACCGCTGTCCATGGCGCTGCACGAGCTGGCGACCAATGCGGCGAAATACGGCGCGCTCTCGGTGCGGAGCGGGGAGCTGAGCATCACCTGGTCCGTCTCCCCGGCCGGGCTGCGGCTGAACTGGCAGGAGCGGGGCGGCCCCGTCGTCAGCGCGGCGCCGAAGACGCATGGCTTCGGCACGCGGGTGATGGAGGCGACGATCCGCCGCCAGCTCGGTGGCAGCCTGGTGCAGGAATGGCTGCCGGAAGGGCTGCTCTGCCGCATCGAGCTTTCCGCCGGGCGCGGCTTGGCGCAGCCCGCCCCCGTCGCGGAGGTGGCGGCGGCCTGAGACCCGGTTCGGGACCGCCCTTACGGTCCGAGCCGGGCGTCGCGGCGCAGGGTTGGTATGGCGGCTGCGCCCTTGGGCTGATATCGGTCAGCATGTCGCGCGGCCGGTATGGGGCCGGCAACGCCGGGAGCCGTCCCGCCGGGCGCCTTGACCGGCGCCGTCTGTTGTCCCGCCGCGGCAGGCTGTGCGAGGCCGCGGGGCGCTAGAGCAGATCGCGTTCGGATGGAAGCATCCCAACGCGTGAACATGCTCGCAAACAACGGCCTGGAGCATGCTGCGTGAGCGCAAGCGAACGCAGCATGCTCTAGCGCAGCAGTGCGGCAGTGCGCTGGCGCAGCTCCTGCAGCAGCCGCTCCGGCCCGCCCTCGCGCAGCAGGACGGTGAATTCCGCGCGGCGGCTGGCCAGCTCGCTCACCGTGCCGGTCAGGTAGATGTCCACGATGCGCCAGGCGCCGCCCGTATCCCGCAGCAGGTAGTTGAGCTGCACCGGCGCATCGTTCGGCCGCACCAATTGCGTGCGCACCAGCCGGTCGCCATTCGCCAGGGTCTGCTGCCCCTCGGTGACGAAGCGCTCTCCGCCATAGCCGTCGAAGCGGCTGGCATAGGTGGCGATGGACCAATCGGCGAAGGCGCGGGTTAGGGCCTGCTGCAGCGGCGGGGCGATGCCGGTCCAGGCCGGGCCGATGGCGATGCGCGCCATCGCCGGCAGGTTGAAGGCCGCCTCCATCGCCGGGCGCAGCCGCGCTTCCCGCCCCTTGACGCCGAGCGCCTGCGCGTTGCGCATCACCTCCAGCAGGGTCGCGTGGAAGGCCTCCACCTCCGCCACCTGGGCCCGGGCCGGGCGCGATGGCAGAAGGGGGAGCAGGAGCAGGGCGGGCAGGGCTCGGCGCGGCGACATGAAACGGGCATAACACGGCGCCCACCGATGTGCGATCACGCCCGGGACAAGCGCCGGGATCGTTGCGGACCATCAACACCGCCCCGGAGGGGCGCGGCAGCAGGAGACCCATGCAGGAGACCGTGATGCTCACCGGCGCGACCGGCTTTCTGGGTTCGGCCATCGCGCTGGCGCTGCGGGCGGAAGGCCATGCGGTGCGCGCCCTGGTGCGGCCGGGCACGCCGCGCGACGTGCTGCAGGGCGCCGGGGTGGAATTCATCCCGGGCGACCTCACCGACGCCGCCTCCATCGCCGAGGCGGTCCGCGGCTGCGGCGCCGTCATCCATTGCGCCGCGGATTACCGCATCTTCGTGCCCGACCCGGCACGCATGCGGGCGGTGAACGTCGGCGGCACGGAGGCGGTGATGCGCGCCGCGCTGGCGGCGGGCTGCCGCCGGGTGGTGCATGTCTCCTCCGTCGCCACGCTGAAGCCGCGCCAGGACACGCTGCCGGCGACGGAGGCCGATGCGGCGCTGCCGGAGGAGGCGATCGGCCCCTACAAGCGCAGCAAGACGGAAGCCGAGCGGCTGGTGCTGCAGTTGGTGGCGGAGGCGGGGCTGCCCGCCATCATCGTCAACCCTTCCACCCCCATCGGCCCGCGCGACCGGCGGCCAACGCCGACCGGGCGCGTCATCCTGGAGGCGGCGCGCGGCAGGATGCCGGCCTATGTCGATACCGGGCTCAACCTGGTGCATGTGGACGATGTGGCGCGGAGCTGCGTCGCCGCGATGCGGCGGGGCGAGGTGGGCGCGCGCCATATCCTCGGCGGGCAGGATGTGTCGCTGGCCGAGTTGCTCGGGCATATCGCGGCGCTGCACGGGCGGCGCCGGCCGGTGCGGCTGCCGCGCGCGCCGCTCTGGCCCCTCGCGCTGGTGTCCGAGGCGGCGGCGCTGCTGACGCGGCGGGAGCCGATGCTGACGCGGGACGGGCTGCGCATGGCGAGGACGCCGATGTATTTCTCCTCCGCCCGGGCGGAGCAGGTGCTGGGCCACCGGGCGCGGCCCTGGCAGGAGGCGGTGGGGGAAGCCATCGCCTGGTTCCGTGCCGCGGGGATGCTCGCGTGATGCTCTGGCTGGCGGCGGCCGCCGCGCTCGCCTGGGCGGTGCTGCTGCTCGGCCGCGGCTTCTTCTGGCTGGCGCGGGACGACGATGCGGACGCGGTCGCCCTGCCGGAGCCGGCGGCCTGGCCCGCCGTGGTCGCGGTGGTGCCGGCGCGGGACGAGGCGGCGACCATCGGCGCGACGGTGCGGTCGCTGCTGGCGCAGGATTATCCCGGCGCGTTCCGCCTGGTCGTCGTCGATGACCGCTCCACGGATGGCACCGGGGAGGTGGCGCGGGCGGCGGGGGACGGGCGACTGACCGTGCTGCGCGGCGGGGCGCGGGAGCCGGGCTGGAGCGGCAAGCTCTGGGCGCTGGAGCAGGGGTTGCGCGAGGTCGCGTCCGGCGGCGCGGCGCCCGATTTTCTCCTCTTCACCGATGCCGATATCCGCCACGCGCCGGACAGCCTGCGCCGCCTGGTGCAGCGGGCGCTGGCCGGGCGGCTGGTCCTCGTCTCGCTGATGGCGAAGCTGCGCTGCGAGAGCGCGGCGGAGCGCTGGCTGATCCCGGCCTTCATCTTCTTCTTCCAGATGCTCTACCCCTTCCGCTGGGCGCGGAACCCGAAGGCACGCACGGCGGCGGCGGCGGGCGGCTGCGTGCTGCTGGACCGCGCCGCCTTCCTCCGCGCCGGCGGCCTCGCGCCGATCCGCGACGCGCTGATCGACGACTGCGCCCTGGCGGCGGAGATGAAGCGCCAGGGGCCGATCTGGGTCGGGCTGACGGAGCGCGTCGAGAGCCTCCGCCCTTATGAAACGGTGGGGCCGATCCGCCGCATGGTGGCGCGCACCGCCTATGCCCAGCTTCGCTACAGCCCGTTGCTGCTGGCGGGGATGCTGCTGGCGCTGGCGCTGGTCTTCCTGGCGCCGCCGCTGCTGGCATTGTTCGCGGACGGTGCCGCGGCGCTGCTCGGCGCCGCCGCCTGGGCTGCCATGGTGCTGGCCTATGCGCCCACGCTCCGCCGATTCGGACTGTCTGCCACGCGCGGCTTGGCCTTGCCCGGGATCGCCGCCGCCTATATGGCCTTCACTTTGGATTCGGCGCTGGCGGAATGGCGCGGCCAGGGCGGGATGTGGAAGGGCGAGGCGGGACCACGCGCCGACCATCCCACGAGCCCGGGCTGAGGCTACGCCGGCAGAGGGGACCTGACCTGTGTCGCTGACAGAGGAGACGGAGGAGGTCGCCGCCGCACCGCTGGATGCGGCGATCGACCGGGCCACCGCGCATCTGCTGGGTCGCCAGCAGGCGGATGGGCATTGGGTGTTCGAGCTGGAGGCGGATGCCACCATTCCGGCCGAATACGTCATGCTGAAGCGCTTCTTCGGCCGGCAGGACCCGGCGCAGGAAGCCCGCATCGGCCGCTACCTGCGGCGCATCCAGGCGGAGCAGGCGGCGCGCTGCCAGGGCGGCTGGCCGCTCTTCCATGGCGGGGCGCTCGACATCTCCTGCTCGGTGAAGGCGTATTTCGCCCTTCGGCTGATCGGCGACCCGGCGGATGCGCCGCATATGCGCCGGGCGCGGGAGGCGATCCTCGCGGCCGGCGGGGCGGAGAAATCCAACGTCTTCACCCGCTCCACCCTGGCGCTGTTCGGCCAGGTGCCCTGGCGCGCGGTGCCGGTGATGCCGCCCGAGATCACCCTGCTGCCGCGCTGGTTCCCCTTCCACCTCAGCAAGGTCAGCTACTGGGCCCGCACCGTGCTGGTGCCGCTGACCGTGGTGATGGCGCGCCGGCCGCAGCCGGTGGCGCCGGTCGGCGTGACGCTGGGCGAGCTGTTCCGCACGCCGCCGGAGCAGGTGAAGCGCTGGCCCGCCGGGCCCTATGCGGAGGAGCCCTGGAAGACGCTCTTCGCCTGGCTGGATGCGGTGCTGCAGCGGACGCAGGCCCTGTTCCCCCGCGCGACGCGCGCCCGGGCCGAGGCGAAGGCGGAGGAATTCGTCACCGAAAGGCTGAATGGCGAGGACGGCCTCGGGGCCATCTACCCCGCCATGGCCAATGCCATCTGGATGTATCACTGCCTCGGCGTCCCGGAGAGCGATCCGCGCGTCGTCACCGCCTGGCAGGCGGTGGAGAAGCTGGTTTACGACCGGCCCGCCGGCGTTGCCGGCACCGGCGACCTCGGCGAGACCTATGTGCAGCCCTGCCTCTCCCCGGTCTGGGATACCGGCCTCGTCGCCCATGCGCTGCTCGAGACCGGCGCGCCCGCGGCGGCGGCGGCGGCCCGCCGGGGCCTCGACTGGCTGCTGGACCGGCAGGTGACGGAGGTGGTGGGGGACTGGGCCGAGTCCCGCCCCGGCCTGCGCCCGGGCGGCTGGGCCTTCCAATACGCCAACCCGCATTACCCGGATGTGGACGACACCGCCGTGGTGGTGCTGGCGCTGGACCGCGCCGCGAAGGATACGGGCGAGGCCGACCCGCGCACGCCGGAGGCCATGGCGCGGGCGACGGAATGGATCCTCGGCATGCAGTCGAAGGGCGGCGGCTGGGGCGCCTTCGATGCCGACAACACCCATCACCACCTGAACTCCATCCCCTTCGCCGACCATGGCGCGCTGCTGGACCCGCCCACCGCCGATGTCTCCGGTCGGTGCCTGGCCATGCTGGCGCAGCTCGGCCACGCGCCGGACAGCCCGGCGATGCGCCGGGCGGTGGACTACCTGCTGGCGGAGCAGGAGGAGAACGGCGCCTGGTACGGCCGCTGGGGCGTCAATTACGTCTATGGCACCTGGTCCGCGCTGACGGCGCTGAACGCCGCCGGGCTGCCGCATGAGCACCCCGCGATCCGCCGGGCGGTGGAATGGCTGGCCCTGGCGCAGAACCCGGATGGCGGCTGGGGCGAGGATGGCGACACCTATCCCCGCCGCGGCGGCACCAAACCCGATGCCGATCTCCGCATGGGCCCGAGCAGCGCCAGCCAGACCGCCTGGGCCCTGCTGGCCCTGCTGGCGGCCGGGGAGGCGGACCACCCCGCCGTGGCCCGGGCCGAGGCCTGGCTGCTGCGCCACCAGGGGGCGGATGGCGGCTGGCCGGAATCGGACTACACCGGCACCGGCTTCCCGCGGGTCTTCTACCTGAAGTATCACGGCTACTCGCGATTGTTCCCGCTATGGGCGTTGGCCCGCCTGCGAAGGATGCGTCAGAGCAACACGAAGCGGGTGATGCACGGTCTTTAGGCGTAGCCCCCTTCCGATCCGCGCCGCCCAGGCTTAGTGTGCGGCGCAGCATAATGGGAGGCGCCGCGATGAAGCCGTCCGCCATCCTTGCCGTGGTGGGGATGCAGTCCGAGGCCAGGCTGCTGCCGCCGGAGATGCCGGTGGTGGTCAGCGGCGGCGACCCGCTCCGCCTGCCCGCCCTGCTGGAGGCGGCTCCGAAGGACATCCTGGCAGTGCTGAGCTTCGGCATCGCCGGCGGGCTGGACCCCGAGCTGCATTGCGGCGATCTGGTGGTGGCGACGCGGGTGCGGGGCCCCGGCGGCGCCTATGCCGCGCATCTCGGCTGGTCTGCCGCCCTGGCCGGCGTCTGCGGCGCCCGGCTGGGCATGGTGGCCGGCGCACCCGCCGTGGTGGGGCAGGTGGCGCGGAAGCGGGCCCTGTTTGCCGCCACCGGCGCCATCGTCGTGGATCTGGAAACCGAGGCCGCCGCCGCCTTCGCTGCCAGCCGTGGCCTGCCCTTCGCGGCGCTGCGCGCGGTGGCCGATACGGCGGAGGAAGTGCTGCCGGAAGCGGCAGCGGTGGGGCTGACGCCGGATGGCAGGCCGGCCGCCGGGCGGGTGGCGCTGGCGCTGCTGAAGCGGCCGCGGGAATTGCCGGCGCTGCTGACGGTGGCGAAGCGCAGCCGCATGGCGCTGGAAGCGCTGGGCGCCGCCGCACGCCGTGCCGGCCCGGCCTGGGCCTCGGCCGCCTAGATCGGGGCTTGGTCGGGGCCCCGGGGCAGCGCCCCCGCCCTACTCCGCCGCCAGCGTCGGCGGCGCGGTGCCGCCATGCTTGGCGCCCTTGGCCGGCCCCTGGTGCGCCAGCTCCGCCATGGTCTTCTCCACATGGCGGCTGAAGACGTATTCCGCCGGGCGCTGCTGCGTCAGGTCGATCTCGGGCGCCATCTCGCCCACCACCTTCGGCCCGCGCAGCTGCACCGCCAGCGCCTTCCAGGGGCGCTTCACCGCATCCACCACCGCCGTCGCCTCGAACCCGCTATGCACCATGCAGTCGGCGCATTTCTCGTAGTTCCCGGTGCCGTACTTGTCCCAGTCGGTGGTCTCCATCAGCTCCCTGAAGCTCTTCGCATAGCCCTCGCCCAGCAGGTAGCAGGGGCGCTGCCAGCCGAAGATGTTGCGCGTCGGGTTGCCCCAGGGCGTGCAGTGGTAGCTCTGGTTGCCGGCGAGGAAGTCGAGGAAGAGCGGCGAGTTGCCCATCTTCCACCCCTTCCCCTGGCCGCGGGCGAAGATGCCGCGGAACAGCTCCTTCGTCTTGCGGCGGTTGAGGAAGTGCTGCTGGTCCGGCGCCCGCTCATAGGCATAGCCGGGGGAGACCATGATGGCGTCGACGCCCATCGCGGTGACGTCGTCGAAGAACTTCGCCATCCGCTCCGGCTCGGCATTGTTGAACAGCGTGCTGTTGATGGCGACGCGGAAGCCCTTCTCCTTCGCCAGCTTCAGCGCCTTCACCGCGCGGTCGTAGACGCCCTTCTGGCTGACCGCCCAGTCGTGCTGCTCCTTGTCCCCATCCAGGTGGATGTCCCAGGTGAAGCGCGGATGCGGCCTGTACTGCTCGATCCGCTTCTCCAGCAGCAGGGCGTTGGTGCAGAGGATGATGATCTTGCCGCGCGCCAGGATCTTCTCGACGATCTCCGGCATCTCCTTGTGCAGCAGCGGCTCCCCGCCGGCGATGGCGACGACGGGCGCGCCGCATTCATCGACCGCCTGGAGGCATTCCTCCACCGAGAGGCGCTTGTTCAGGATCGGGTCCGGATAGTCGATCTTGCCGCAGCCGGCGCAGGCCAGGTTGCACTTGAACAGCGGCTCCAGCATCAGCACCAGCGGGTAGCGCTTCCGCCCGAGCAGATGCTGTTTCAGGATATAGGCGCCGACCTTCACCTGCTGGCGCAGCGGAATACCCATCTAGCTTCTGCTCCTGCCTCTGTCGTGTCGGGCCTGGCTGGGGCAGTGCCGCCCTGGGCTGATCCGACCGGGCGGCATCGGGCCGCCATCATGTTGCGCTGCACTTCAGGGCTTGGGGCGCCGGGGTCAAGGGCGGAATGTCGGGAAGCAGGCAGGCGTGGCGGGAATGCCGCGCCCTGGTCGCCCCCCGGCCCCTGTCCGGGGTTCAGCTCGCCGCGCTCGCCGCCGGCTCCGTCAGCGCCGCGGGCAGCTTGAACTGCACATCCTCGACGATGCCGGGCAGGGTGGAGACCTCCACGGGGCCCAGCCGGCGGAGCGCCGCGATCACCTCCTGCACCAGGGTCTCGGGCGCCGAGGCGCCGGCGGTAAGGCCGATGGTTCCCACCCCCGCCAGCCATTCCGGGCGGATCGCCGCGGCATCCGGGATCAGGTGGCAGGCCACCCCCTCCTCCGCCCCGATCTCCGCCAGCCGGTTGGAGTTGGAGCTGTTCGCCGAACCCACCACCAGCAGCAGCTCCACCTGCCGCGCCAGCGCCCGGACGGCGGATTGCCGATTCTGGGTGGCGTAGCAGATATCCCTGGTGTCCGGCCCGACGATGTCGGTGAAGCGGGCCCGCAGCGCCTCGATCACCGCCCGCGTGTCATCCACTGAGAGCGTGGTCTGGGTGACGAAGGCCACCGGCCGGTCGGTCGGGATCGGCAGTCGGTCGACCGCCTCGGCGGAGCCGACCAGATGCACCTCCCCGGGGATCTGGCCCAGTGTGCCCTCCACCTCCGGATGCCCGGCATGGCCGATGAGGATGATGGTGCGCCCCTGCGCCAGGTAGCGCCGCCCCTCCGCATGCACCTTGGAGACGAGGGGGCAGGTGGCATCCAGCACCGGCAGGCCGCGCGCCGCCGCATCCTGCTCCACGGCGCGGGAGACGCCATGGGCGCTGAACACCGTGACGGCGCCCGCCGGCACCTCGTCCAGCTCCTTGACGAAGCGGGCGCCCTTGCCCTCCAGCGTCTGCACCACCCGCTTGTTGTGCACGATCTCGTGGCGGACGAAGACCGGCGCGCCGTATTTCTCCAGCGCCCGTTCGACGATCTCCACCGCCCTGACGACGCCGGCGCAGAATCCCCTCGGCTGCGCCAGTATGATCCGCATCTGCCCGCCCCCCCCCATTAGAGCGCTGTCCGACGGGCGGAACACCCGGTCCGACGTCCCGCTCCAAAATACAATCTTCAGAGCAGCCGATATCCGATCGGGGCAACCGCTCAGCGGTTCCTTCCGACCGAAGGCTGCAAGGCCCACCCCCGTCCGCAGACCGTTCCGCATCGCATACCTTGCGCTCCGCATCTTTTGCGGCACCTTGCCGCCGCGTTGCAACCGGGGAGTCACACGCCCCAGCTACGCCGCTCGGGGGCGCGACCGCCCCGGAAGGAGACTGCCTTGTCCCGCACCCGGCTTGCCTGCCTGTTCGTGGCCCTTGTTGCCCTGCCGCTGTTCGGCCCGAAGCCGGCCGCGGCGCATGCCGTGGTGGTGGGCTCCACCCCCGCCGCCGCGGCGGTGCTGCCCGCCCTGCCGGACACGGTGACGATTCGCTTCAACAGCCGCATCGACCAGGCCCGGAGCCGGCTGCTGCTGGTGCCGCCGGAGGGCGAGCCGGTGGCGCTGGAGCCGGCCCCGCCCGCCGAGCCGACCATCATGGAGGCGCCGATCCCCGCCGGGCTGGCGGCGCTGCCGGGCGGCTGGCGGCTGCGCTGGCAGGTGCTGGCGATCGACGGCCACATCACCCGCGGGGACATCCCCTTCCGGCTCGGCGCCCCCTGATGGAGCAGCTTCTCGACCTTTACGGCTTCATCAATGTGGTGCTGCAGGTGGTGGAGCTCACCGCCCGGACCGCATTGCTCGGCGGCGTCGCCTTCTGGCTGCTGGTGGCCATGCCGCTCGCCCCGCTGATGCCGCCGGGCGATGCGGCGGTGCTGCGCGGGCTGGCGCGGCGCCTGGTGCTGTGGGGCGCCGCGGCAGGATGCCTTGCCACCCTGGCCACGGCCGGGCTCGGCCTCGGCGCCCTGGCGGCGACGCTGGAGGCGCCCTTCGGCGTGCTGCTCGGCGCCGATTTCGTCTTCGCCGCCGGGCTGGCCCTGCTGGCCCAGCTTGCCCTGCTGCTGCTGGCCCTCCCCGGGGCGCGGCCCGACCCGGTCCGTCAGGCGGCGCTCGGCATCGCGGCGCTCGCCCTGCTCGGCGCCGTCACCGCCGGCAGCCATGCCCTGGCGCGGGAGGAGGAGCGGGCCCTGCTGCTCGCCGCCACGGCCAGCCACCAGGCGGGCGCCGCACTCTGGATCGGCGGGCTGCCGGCCCTGCTCGGCGCGCTGCGGCGGCTGACGCCGATCTCCGCCCGGGTGGTCGGGCGGCGCTATTCCTCCCTGGCGGCGGGGGGCGTCGGGCTCATCCTGCTCGGCATCCTCGGCTTCTGGCGCGGCTATATCGGGGAGGTGGAGGCGGTCTACGGCACCGCCTATGGCGCCATGTCCGGCACCAAGGCGGTGATGCTGGTGCTGCTGCTGGGGTTGGGCGGGGCGAATTTCCTGTTCCTGCACCACCTCCAGACGGCGCCGGAGGGGCTGCTGCGCGTCCGCCGCTTCGTCGAGAGCGAGATGCTGATCGGCCTCGCCATGCTGGCCGTCGCCGCCTCCCTCACCTCCGTCCCGCCCGCCGCCGACCTGACGGAGGATCGGGTCACCTGGGGCGAGATCGTGGCGCGCTTCACGCCGCAATGGCCGCGCCTCACCTCGCCCAGCCATTCCGACCTGGCGATCCCGGCACTGCAGGCGCAGCTCGATGCCGAGTGGCAGCAGCGCCAGGCGGCGCAGCGGCCCCAGGCCTTCACGCCCGGCGAGGGGCTGCTGCCGCCGCGCAACGCCGGCGACATCGCCTGGAGCGAGTACAACCACCATTGGGCCGGCATCCTGGTGCTGCTGGTGGGGCTGGCGGCCTTGCTGGATGCCTCCGGCCGGGTGCCCGTGGCGCGGCACTGGCCGCTGCTCTTCATCGGCCTCGCCGGCTTCATCCTGCTGCGGAGCGATCCCGAGGCCTGGCCGCTTGGCGATATCGGGCTGCTGGAGAGCCTGCGCGACCCGGAGGTGGTGCAGCACAAGATCGCGGCGCTGCTGGTGGTGGGCTTCGCCATTGCCGAATGGTGGGTGCGGCTGGGGCGGGTGACCGGCGGGCTGCGCTTCGTCTTCCCCGGCGCGATGGTGGCGGGCGGGGTACTGCTGCTGGCGCATACCCATGCCATCTCCAACCAGAAGGAGGCGCTGCTGGTGGAGCTCTCCCACCTGCCGCTGGCGGTGCTGGCGGTGGTGGGCGGCTGCGCCCGGTTCACGGAGCTGCGAGGACCGGAGAGGCTGGCGAAGGTGGCGCGCTGGATCTGGCCGGCCGCGCTGGTGCTGATCGGGTTGCTGCTGCTGCTGTACCGGGAGGCCTGATGTGCTCCCCACGACGCCGCTGCGCGACGCCGTGGGGGCCCCGGGGCGCTCGGGGAGCGGCATCTCGCACAGCCTGCCGCGGCAAAGCCGCGGCAGGGCAACGGGCGGCGCCCTGTAGCCCGCCGCAGGAAGGGGAGGGCAGGGGACTCCCCCCTCCGGCCGGGGATGGCGGCGGGCCAGACCCGGCTACCGTGCCCCGGCCCGAAGCGACGCATCGTCCTGTCCTCCCATCGACGCCGGAACCACCCGGCAGCGTGACCGCGGGAGCGCCGGCCCTTTCTGGGCTGCCGGTTCCCCTTCGACCAGCATGGAGCTAGGAGGCGCGGCCATGCCAGACACGGTCCTCCCGACCCCGCCCTTGCCGCAGGTGGCAGGCTGCACCCCTGCCACGGCCCCGGCGCCGCAGTGAGCCGGCCCCAGCCATGACCACCGCGTGGCCGGCGCGCCTCGCCGCCGCGATGGTCCGCGCCAGCATCGCGCGGCCGCGCCTCGTCCTTCTCCTCTCCCTCCTGCTCGGCGCCTGGGCCTGCTGGGTGGTGGCGACGCGCTTCGCCATGGACACCGACGTGGTGAAGCTCTTCCCGGCCGAGCTGGCCTGGCGGCAGACGGAGGAGGCGATGGACGCCGCCTTCCCGAACCGCGTCGATGTCATCGCCGTGGTGCTGGATGCCCGCACCCCGGACGAGGCCGACCGCGCCGCCGGCCAGCTCGCCGAGGCGCTCGCCAACCGTCCCGGCCTGTTCCACGGCGTCTCCCAGCCCGGCGCCGAGCCCTTCTTCCGCCAGAGCGCCCTGCTGTTCCTTGAGGAGAAGGAGGTGCAGGCGGCGACCGAGCGCATCATCGCCGCCCAGCCCCTGCTCGGGACGCTGGCCGCCGATCCCAGCCTGCGCGGCCTGGGCAAGGCGCTGGAATTGCTGGCGGAGGGGCTGAAGCGGGAGGAGGGCGACCGCGCCCTCACCGCCCCGGCGCTCGCCGCGTTGACCGAGGCGGCGCAGCAGGCGGAGGCCGGCCGGGTCGCGCCGGTGGACTGGGCCGCGCTGTTCACCGGCCGGGCCTCCGATCCCTCCTCCCTGCGCCGCTTCCTGCTGCTGCGGCCGGTGCCGGATTACAGCGCCCTGGCCCCCATCGCCGATGCCATCGCGACGGTGCGGGCCGAGGCGCGGCGCCTCGGCCTGACCGAGGAGAACGGCATCCGCATCCGCCTGACCGGCGACCTGGTAATGGGGGACGAGGAATTCTCCACCGTCTTCGGCGGCGCCATCGAGGAGAACATCCTCTCCCTGCTCTCCGTCGCGCTGCTGCTCTGGCTGGGGCTGCGCTCCGGAAGGCTGATCTTCCCCATCCTCGGCACGCTGGTGCTGGGGCTGCCCATCACCGCCGCCTTCGGGCTGATGGTGGTGGGGCCCTTCAACCCGCTCTCCATCGCCTTCGCCGTGCTGTTCATCGGCTTCGGGGTGGATTTCGGCATCCAGTACGCCGTCTGCCTGCGGGAACAGCGGCATGTGCTGCAGGACCAGCCCCTGCCCGCCGCCCTCGTCGCCGCTGCCGGCACGGCGGGGGAGGGCATCGCGCTGGCCGCCCTGGCGCTCGGCATCGGCTTCCTCGCCTTCCTGCCGACGGACTACCGGGGCCTGTCGGAACTCGGCCTGATCGCCGCCGCGGGCATGCTGATCGCCGTCATCATCAGCCTGACGACGCTGCCGGCCTGGCTGGTCTTCACCAAACCGAAGCCGGAGAAGGAGGGGGTGGGCTACGCGATGCTCGCCCCGCTGGATGCCTGGCTGACGCGCCATGCCCGGGGTGTCGCCGGGGCGGCGCTGCTGGTCGGGGTCGGCTGCCTGCTGGCCCTGCCGCTGCTGCGGTTCGACACCAATCCGCTCAACCTGCGCGATCCGCATACCGAGGCGGTTTCCACCTTCCGCGAGCTGATGCGGAACCCGGACACCACGCCGAACACGCTGGAAGCCCTGGCCCCGGACCTGCCGGCCGCCGAGGCCCTGGCGCGGCGGCTGGAGGCGCTGCCGGAGGTGGCGGACACCCTCACCCTGGCCAGCTTCGTGCCGCAGGACCAGGCGCCGAAGCTCGCCCTCATCCGCGACGCGGCCGACCTGCTGGGTCCGACGCTGGAGCCGCCGGCGGTGGCGCCCGCACCGGACGATGCGGCGGCGGCGGAGGCGTTGGTGAAGGCCGGGACGGCGCTGCGCGAGGTGGCGGCGCCGCTCTCCCAGGCGCTGGAGCGCCTGGCCGGGGGCGATGCTGCCGGCCGCGCCCGGCTGGCGGCCGCCCTGCTGCCAGGTCTCAGGGACACGCTGGCGACGCTCCGCCTCGCCCTCCGGGCCGCGCCGGTGACGGTGGAGAGCCTGCCGGACAGCCTGAAGCGGGATTGGATCACGGCGGATGGAAGGGCGCGGGTGGAGATCCGGCCGCGCGACCTTTCCGACCGGACGGAGGCGATGGCGGCCTTCGCCACGGCGGTGCAGCGCGTGGCCCCAGCGGCGAGCGGCACGGCCATCTCCGTCCAGGCCAGCTCCGCCACCATCGAGCGCAGCTTCCTCATCGCCGGGGCGCTGGCGACGGCGATGACGGTGGTGCTGCTGCTGGTCTCGCTGCGGTCCTGGCGGCTTGCCCTGCTGGCCCTGGCGCCGCTGGCCCTGGCCGGGCTGCTGACCCTCGTCACCTGCATCCTGATCGGAATGCCGCTGAACCTGGCGAACATCATCGCCCTGCCGCTGCTCTTTGCCCAGGGCGTGGCCTTCGACATCTACTACGTCGCGGCCTGGCGGCATGGGGAGAGGCGGCTGCTGCCCTCCTCCCTGACCCGGGCGGTGCTCTACAGCGCGCTGACCAATGGGACGGCCTTCGGGACCCTGGCGCTGTCGCCGCATCCCGGCACGGCCAGCATGGGGGTGCTGCTGACGATGAGCCTGCTCTATGCGCTGGTGGCGGTGATGTTGACCCTGCCCGCGCTGCTGCCGCTCTTCGCGGGAGAGAAGAAGTAGGAGAAGGCGAGGCCCAAACTCACACCGGGGTCCGGGGCCAGGTCCTGGCCCCGGCGGGAGGGCAGAGGGCAGAGCCCTTTGCCGGGGGCATGGGGGCGGAGCCCCATTGACCACAGCCGCAACCCCGCCCTACTGGCCCCGTGCCCCCGCTCCTCCTTGCTTTCGGCCTCGGCCTGATCTCCGCCCTGGCCCTGCCGCCCGTGCACGCCGTGCCCGTGCTGCTCCTCGCCATTCCCGGCCTCATCCGCCTGGTCGCCGCCGCCCCGAATTGGCGCCGCGCCGCCTGGCTGGCCTTCGCCTGGGGCTGGGGGCACAGCCTGGCGGGCATCTACTGGGTCACCCATGCCATCCTCACGGATGTCGAGCATTACTGGTGGCTGGTGCCGCTGGCCGCGCCGGCCCTCGCCATTCCCCTGGCGCTCTTCGTCATTCCCCCGGCGCTTGTCGCCCGGGCCCTGCCGCCCGGCTGGCGGCGCCTGGCCGGCTTCGCCGGCGCCTGGGTGCTGGCGGAGCTGGCCCGCGGCGTCCTCTTCACCGGCTTCCCCTGGAACCTGATCGGCACGGTCTGGGCCTTTGCCGCCCTGCCGGTGCAGGCGGCTGCCCTGATCGGCGTGCACGGGCTTTCCCTCGTCACCATCCTCCTGGCCGGGTTGCCCCTGCTGCCCGGCTGGCGGCCCTGGGCGGTGGGTGCGGCGGTGCTGGCCCTGTTCGCGGGCTTCGGCGCCTGGCGCCTGGCGCAGCCCCAGCCGGAGGCGCCGGGGGTGCAGGTGGCGCTGGTGCAGGGGAACATCACTCAGGAGGTGAAGTGGCGCCCGGAGGAGCGCCTGCCGAATTTCCGCCGCTACCTGGAGCTGACGGCGGAGGCCGCCCGCGCCGCGTCGCCGGACCTTCCCCTCGCCGTCATCTGGCCGGAGACCGCCAGCCCCTTCCTGCTGGCCCAGGATCCGGAGGCACGCCGCTTGGCCGCGGAGGCGCTGACGCCCAATGCCCGGCTGCTCGGCGGCACGGTGCGCGCGGTTTGGGATACGGGGGGCGCGCTGCGGGAGCTCTACAACAGCCTTGCCGTGCTGGATTCCGCCGGGGAGGTGCAGGCGGTCTATGACAAGGGGCATCTCGTCCCTTTCGGGGAGTACATGCCGCTCGCGGGCCTCATCCCCATCCGGATGGTGACGGGGGGGATGGATTTCTCCGCCGGTCCCGGCCCGGTGACGCTCTCGCCCCCCGGCCTGCCGCCCTTCGGCGCCCTGATCTGCTACGAAGTGATCTTTCCCGGCGCCGTCACCCCCACCCCCCGCCCCGCCTGGCTGGTGAACATCACCAATGATGGCTGGTTCGGCATCTCCGCCGGGCCCTGGCAGCACTTGGCGGCGGCCCGGCTGCGGGCGGTGGAGGAAGGGCTGCCCCTGGCGCGGGCGGCACAGACCGGCATTTCGGCCCTATTCGATGCGAGAGGGGAACGTCTATTGATGCTTCCCCTCGATGTGAAGGGGGTGGTGGCGGGGCCATTGCCCGGGGCCCTGCCGCCCACGCCCTTTGCCCGGTTCGGGCTGGCGTTGCCGCTGTCCCTGGCCTTGCTGGCGGTTGCGCTGGGGGTGCTGCGCGGCCGCGGTACGGCTGCCGTATTTTGTTAGGACGCCCTACCGGTTCACGCCTGTAAGATTGGTTGTATCCAGACCTGCTAGACCACCTGGTCCGCGAGTGTGATCTTTATTGAGAATTCTCAAAAGTATTGACGCTTTGCTAATGCTCCCGTAAAAGGGGCCCATCGCCCGCGGGTCGATGGTCCCCCCGAAGCCTGTCGGCGTCCGCCTTTCAGCAGAATCACCGCCCTAGAAGGGGTTGGCGCGCTATGGGATCGACGGCGATGGCAAGTGAGGAAGGCGTGGAACGCGTCGAACGCGAGCATCGTCCCAGCCCCATCGATGTGCATGTCGGCGGCCGTGTCCGCCTGCGCCGAACCCTCCTCGGCATGAGCCAGGAGAAGCTCGGCGAGGCCCTCGGCCTCACCTTCCAGCAGGTGCAGAAGTATGAGCGGGGCGTGAACCGCATCGGCGCCAGCCGGCTCTTCGACCTGGCCCGGGTGCTCGACGTGCCGATCGGCTTCTTCTTCGACGACATGCCCGATGCGCTGGGCGGCGGCATGAACGCCATGCGCCGGGCCGTCGGCGGCTTCGCCGAGCAGCAGGAAGGCTTCGAGGACGACACGCTGCACCGGCGCGAGACGCTGGAGCTGGTGCGCGCCTATTACCGCATCACCGACAGCTCCGTCCGCAAGCGGGTCTTCGAACTCATCAAGAGCCTCACGCCGACCGACTAGGCCATGGCGTTCCGCGGCAGCTGCCTCTGCGGCACGGTGCGCTAGGAGATCGACGGGCTGGACACGCCGCCCGGCCATTGCCACTGCGCCGCCTGCCGCAAGGCCCATGCGGCGCCCTTCACCACCACCGCACGGGTGGCGCGCAGCCGCTTCCGGCGGCTGGCCGGGGCGGAGGCGCTGCGCGATTTCGAATCCTCGCCGGGCAAGCTGCGCCGCTTCTGCGGCCGCTGCGGCACCCATATGCTGGCCGAGCGGCCGGCCGAGCCGCATGTGGTGCTGCGGGTCGCGACGCTGGACGACGATCCCGGGCTACGCCCGGTCCTGCATGTCTGGACCACGCATGACGTGCCGTGGCTGAGCGAGGAGACCCTCGCGCCGCGCCACCCGGAATGGCCGCCGGGCCGCTGACGCGGCACCACCGCCAGGCGCGAAGCGCACGGCTAACGCAGCTGCGGGTTGTCGAAGACCGGCTCGCGCCAGCGCCGCAGCGCAGCGTCCAGCGCGGCGGCCAGGTCGCGCTTCTGATCCTCGCCCAGCAGCCGCCCGATCTCCACCGCCTCGCCCCGCCGCCGCAGCACCAGCAGGCTGACCCGCCCCGGCCGCTCCTCCAGCCGGAGGCGCGTCCAGTAGGGGTCCAGCACCAGCTCCTCCCGCCGTCCGCGCGCATCGGTGCGGCGGATGGTCAGCGCCCCCTCGGTCAGCACCAGCACCTCCGCCGTCCGCGCCGCCCAGCGCCGGTGCAGCGCCAGCAGGCCCAGCACCAGCATCGCCTCCCCGCCGGAGAAGCCGAGGACCGGCCAGGCCCCCAGCCACAGGAACAGGCCGCCGGTCACCGCCGAGGCCAGGCCCAGCGCCAGGCAGAGCGCCAGCATCCCCCGCTGCCCCAGGCTGCGGGCCGGGGTGCAGATCGCTTCGAACAGGACCGTGTCGGCGCGGGATGACATCGGCCCCATCATCTGGGATAGGCGGGGTGTCCCGCTACCCCCGCCGCCACCCGCCGAGCCCCCGCATGCCCCGTGCCTCCGCCAAGCCCGCCGCGCCGCTGCACGGCACGGCCGACGCCCCCCGCCGCGCCCGGCGCATGTCGGCCGAGCAGGCCGCCGCCTTCATCCGGGCGCTGGCCGTCGCCAACCCGGCGCCGGAGACGGAGCTGCTCTACGATACCCCCTTCACCCTGCTGGTGGCCGTGGTGCTCTCCGCCCAGACGACCGATGCGGCGGTGAACAAATGCACCCCCGCCCTGTTCGCCGCGGCGCCCACCCCGGCCGCCATGGCGGCGCTGGGGGCGGAGGGGATCGGCCCCTATATCCGCCGCATCGGGCTGTGGCAGGGCAAGGCGAGGAACGTCGCCGCCCTGGCGGCCCAGCTTGTCGAGAAGCATGGCGGCGAGGTGCCGCGCGACCGGGCGGCGCTGGAAGCCCTGCCGGGGGTGGGGCGGAAGACCGCCAATGTGGTGTTGAACGTCGCCTTCGGCGAGAACACCATGGCGGTGGACACCCACATCTTCCGCCTCGGCAACCGCACCGGCCTGGCGCCGGGGAAGACCCCGCGAGAGGTGGAGGAAGGGCTGATGAAGCGCTGCCCGCCGGAGCTGCTGCGCGATGCGCATCACTGGCTGATCCTGCACGGGCGCTATGTGTGCAAGGCGCGGGCACCGGAATGCTGGCGCTGCGTTGCCGCGGCGCATTGCAACTACCGGGACAAGGTGCTGGCGCCGCTGGCGCGGTGACGGGCGGAAGACCTGGCGCCATCGCTTCGAGAGGGGCGCCGCCCCGCATGCGACGGACCAGGCTGTGGAGCGCAGTGGGGCCCAGGGGCGGAACCCCGCAAGCCCCCACCGGGGGCCAGGACCTGGCCCCGGACCCCGGTCTGCGTTTCCGGCCCGTGGGTCGCACCTGCAAACTCACACCCGGATCCGGGGAGGGGTGGGGGATGGCGGCACTGCCGCCAACGGGCCGAGCCCCCAATGGGGTTTCAGGGGCGAAGCCCCCATCGGCCCCTCACGCCACCTCCCGCCGCGCCGCCTTCAGCTCCCCGACGAAGCGCGCATATTCCCGCGTCTTGCTCTCCGCATCCGGCAGCCGCAGCAGGTAGCTGGGATGCACCGTGGGAAACAGGCGGATGCCGTCCGGCGAGGTCATCACCGCGCCGCGGTTCTTGCCGATCGGCAGCGGCTTGCCGGTCATCGCCCGGAGTGCCGTGGCGCCGAGCGTCACGACGAGTTGCGGCCCGACCAGCTCGACCTCCCGCTTCAGGAAGGGCCGGTAATAGGCGATGTCGCCGGCATCCGGGCTCTGGTGCAGGCGGCGGCGCCCGGTCGGCTTGAATTTGAAGTGCTTCACCGCATTGGTCACATAGGTCTGCGGCCGCTCCACCCCCGCCTCCAGCAGCGCCTTGTCGAAGAGCCGCCCGGCCGGGCCGACGAAGGGCTTGCCGGCCAGGTCTTCCTCATCCCCCGGCTGCTCCCCCACGAAGAGCAGGGGGGCGCCGGGCGGGCCCTCCCCGAACACCAGCTGGGTCGCCTGCGCCGCCCAGGGCGGCAAATCGTTGCGGCGCTCCAGCTCCTCGCGCAGGGCGCGGAGGGCGGTGGCGGGGTCCTCGGTGGCGGCGAAGAGGTCGGCGGGCATGTCCGTGGCAACGTCCGGCGCGGGGCGCAGATGCAGCGGGCGCTGGCGGCGGGGGGCGGGCGGCGAGGCGCCGCGCGCCACCATGGCCGCCTCCCGCGACCGGGCCTCTGCCATCAGCCGGGGAATCTCGCGCGCTTCCGGCAGGTTCTTCCAGTACCTCACCGGCATCTGCGCCCGCATGGCGGCGGGCTTGAGGCGGGCGGGATTGAAGATGCTGGCGTAATAGGCGCGCCAGAGTTCCTCATGCGCATCCTCGGGCGGCGCCTCGGCGCGGGTGCTGCCGGGGCCCATCGTCAGCGTCTCCCCATCCCAATGCGCGCTGGCGGTGGGCGTGAGGATGGACCAGCGGAGCGCGGCGAAGCGGCGGATGAAGAAGCCGGCCTCGGCTTCCAGAATGTGGTGCTCAGGCTCGAACCAGGCGATGTAGCAGGGGCTGTCCGGATCCGGTTTGGCCGGTTCGTGCCCCGGCGCGCTGTCTTCCGGCGATAGGGTGGCGGTGTCCGCTCGGGCCGAGCCATGCCTCCAGGTGTCGTCTTCCGGCGATGGGGTGGTGGCGTCCGCTCCGGCGAATTCACGCCTCCAGGCACCGTCTTCCGGCGGGCGGCCGGCGGCAGCCGCCCTGGCTGATTCAAGCCTCCAGGCTTCATCCTCCTGCGACCGGGCGGAAGTCCCCGGTCCGGCCGATTGAGCCGTCCAGGCGTTGCCCTCCGCCGACCGGGCGGACGGATCCGGCATGGCCGGTCCATGCCGGCCGGCCTCGCCCGCCGGCGACCGCGTGGGCAGGTTCACGGCGCGGAAGCGGATGAAGGCATGCAGCTTGTGCGCCTCCCGCTGCACCGCCTTCTCCATCGCCTCCAGCCGCAGGATGTCGGGGTCGGTCGCCGCCTCCAGCAGGTGGCGCTCGCCATGGGTCAGCCGCCAGAGCAGGCGGTAGAGCAGGGCAAAGCGCGCCGGGTCGCGGTGGCGGATGGCGATCTCCGCCCGCGGCAGGAAGGCGCGCGGCACGACGACGGGCGGGCCCTCCGCCCGGGGCGGGGGCGTGCCGCCGAACAGGCCCGGCGCCTCCCCGGCCACGCACCATTCCACCTGCTCCGGCGGGATGCCGGCCTGCAGCAGGCGCCGCGCCTGCTGCCGCCAGGCGGGGAAATCCGCCGGGCCGGGAAGGACGACGGTAATCACAGCAGGCTGAGCTGGCGCGGCTGCACGGCGCGGAGGAAGCCGGTCTCCGGCGCCACCAGACGGCGCAGCCCCGCGCTGTCCAGCACCCCGCCGCGCGGCCGGTGGTCCGCGGTGATGAGGAAGGGCAGCAGCTTCGGCAGGGAGAGCTTCAGCCGCGCGAGATCGGCCGCCCGGATCGCGCCATGCCGCCGCGCCGCCAGCAGCCGCTCCACCGTCTTCGCGCCGAGGCCGGGGACGCGCAGCAGCGCCTCCCGCGGCGCGCGGTTCACGTCCACGGGAAACTCCCCGCGATGCTTCAGCGCCCAGGCAAGCTTCGGATCCACCCCGAGATCCAGCATCCCGCCCTCGCCGCCGGCCAGGATCTCCTCCAGTTCGAAGCCGTAGAAGCGCAGCAGCCAATCCGCCTGGTAGAGCCGGTGCTCCCGCACCAGAGGCGGCGGCGCGGGCGGCAGCAGGCGGGAGGCATCCGGGATGGGCGAATAGGCGGAGTAGTAGACGCGCTTCAGCCCGTAGCTGGCATAGAGGGTGGCGGAGCTGCGCAGCACCGCGGCGTCATCCGCGGCATCGGCGCCGATGATCATCTGGGTGCTCTGCCCGGCCGGGGCGAAGCGCGGGGCGGGGGCGCGGCGCTCGGTGCGCTTCGCCTCCTGCGCCGCCGCGATGCGCTCCCGCATCCGGGCCATGGCGCGGCGGATGCCGGGGGCGTCCTTCTCCGGCGCCAGGGTTTTCAGGGAATGCGCCTCCGGCAGCTCCACATTGATGGAGAGGCGGTCGGCATGGCGCCCGGCCTCGGCCAGCAGCTCCGGCGCGGCATCGGGGATGGTCTTCAGGTGGATGTAGCCGCGGAAGCCGTGCTCCTCGCGCAGCAGCCGCGCCACCTCCACGATCCGCTCCATCGTGTAGTCCGGGGAGCGGATGATGCCGGAGGAGAGGAACAGCCCCTCGATGTAGTTCCGCCGGTAGAAATCCAGCGTCAGATTGACCAGCTCCCGCACCGTGAAGCGGGCGCGGGGCACGTTGGAGCTCGCGCGATTGATGCAGTAGGCGCAGTCATAGACGCAGGCATTGGTCAGCAGCACCTTGAGCAGGGAGATGCAGCGGCCATCCGGCGTATGGGCGTGGCAGATGCCCATGCCCTCCGTGCTGCCCAGCCCGCCGCCGCGGCTGTCCCGCCTCTCCGTGCCGGAGGAGGCGCAGGAGGCATCGTATTTCGCGGCATCGGCGAGGAGTTCGAGTTTGCGGCGAAGGTCCATGGGGGCGCTCATGTTCATTATATGTTCTTGTTGGCGCGCATTCAAGCTTGGCGGGCCTCGCCCGGCGCATCCGGCACGAGCCGCTCGGCCTCGGATGCAACCTTTCGCGTGCCGGCGGATTAACCGGCCATGCGCAGCCTTCTCCTTGCTCTCCTTCTGTTCTCTTCCCCGGCCCTGGCGCAGGAGCCCGCCTGGCTGAATCCGGACCAGGTGCGCGTTATCCTGACCGCCCGCGGCTTCAGCGACGTGCAGGGGCTGGAGCGGGAGGGCCCGGATTACGTGGTGCGCGAGGCGAAGCGCTACGGCCAGCCGGTCGGGAACCTCCGGCTGGATGCGCTGACCGGCCTGCCGCGGGAGACCCCGCCCCTGACGGACCGGGAAGCCGAAGCCATGCTGCGCGACCGCGGCTACACCGATGTGGAACCGCTGGGCCGCGAGGGCGACGTGATCCGCCTGCGGGCGAAGCGGGAGGGCGCGGCGGTGGAGCTGGCGGTGGATGCGCGGACCGGGGCGGTGCGGCAATAGCGCGGTGCCGGGCCGGGCGCCGCCCTTGGCATTCCCGACCTCCATGGGCTGCCAGAGGGTGGACTGCCCTCCGGCCCCCGCTGCGGGTTCCAGGCCTGCGGAGCTGAACCTGCCGGACGGCGAAGCCGCGCCCTGCCCGCGCTGGACGCCGGATGATATCCGCCACAGGCGCTGCCGCCCGCCCTTCCGCGGCAAGACCGCTGCCCCATCTGTCCGGGCGTGACCCCTCGCGCCCATATCAACCGCATCGCCACCGCCCTGCCGCGGCATGAGGTGCACGAGGCCTTCCGGCGCTTCGCCGGGCGGCAGATCGCCGATTCCCGCACCCGCATCGCCTTCGCCCGGCTGGCGGAGCGCTCCCAGATCGCCCGGCGCTATTCCGTGCTGCAGGCCGATGCGGCGGCGACCGGCACGGTGGACGGCTTCTACCGCCTGGACCACTTCCCCCCGACCGGCTCGCGCATGGCGCGCTACGAGGCCGAGGCGCCCGCTTTGGCCGAAGCCGCCTGCGACGCGCTGGGGCTGGCGGCGGAGGCGCCGCGCCTCACCCACCTCATCCTGGCGAGCTGCACCGGCTTCGCCGCCCCCGGCCTCGATCACCATCTGATCCGCCGCTACGGCATCCCGGGCGGGGTGGAGCGCAGCATCGTCGGCTTCATGGGCTGCCAGGCGGCGGTGAACGCGCTGAAGCTCGCGCATCACATCGTGCGCAGCGAGCCGCGCGCCCGCGTGCTGGTGCTGACCCTCGAGCTCTGCACCCTGCACCTGCAGCCTTCCACCGAGATCGAGCAGCTGCTCTGCTTCCTGCTGTTTGCCGATGGCTGCGCCGCGGCGCTGGTGACGGCGGAGCCGGAGGGGCTGGCGCTGGAAGGCTTCCACGCCGCCCTGGTGCCGGAGGCGGCGAGGCAGATCACCTGGCGCATCGGCGACCTCGGCTTCGACATGACGCTCTCGGGTTTCGTGCCGCTGACCCTGGCGCGCGCCCTGCCGGCGGAGGCGGGGGCCATCCTCGGTGGCGTCCCGACGGCGGAATTCGACCTCTGGGCGGTGCATCCCGGCGGCCGCGCCGTGCTGGATGCGGTGGCGCATGGGCTGGAACTGCCCGATGCGGCACTGGCGGAAAGCCGGGCGGTGCTGCGAGACTGCGGCAACATGTCCTCCGCCACCCTGATGTTCGTGCTGGCGCGCATGCTGGCGGCGCCGCGGGGCGCCCGTGGCGTGGCGCTGGCCTTCGGCCCCGGTCTCTCGGCCGAGAGCTTCCGCTTCCGGGTGGCATGATGCTGCGCACCCGCCGCGAGGCCGCCGAATGGATGGACGATCCGGCGGCGACGGAGGCGGATTTCGCTGCCGCGCTGCGCGACCTGGGCCGCATCAACCGCGCGACCTTCGCCTATCGCCCGGCGCTGCGCTTCCTGGAGCGCGTGGTGGCGGAGACCGGGGCGCGGCGGCTCTCCGTGCTGGATGTGGGCTGCGGCGGCGGCGACACGCTGGCGGCAATCGCCGATTGGGGCGCACGGCGCGGGGTGGAGCTGGCGCTGACGGGCCTCGACCGCTCGCCCCATGCGGCGCGCTACGCCGCAGCGCGCGGGGTGCCGGCGCGGATCGTCACGGCGGATCTCTTCGAGCTGGACCCGGCGGAGCGGTTCGACGTGGTGCTCTGCGCGCTCTTCACCCATCATCTGGCGGAGGCCGAGCTGGTGCGCTTTCTCGGCTGGCTGCGGGCGCGGGCGGTGCGGGGTTGGCTGATCTCCGACCTGCACCGGCATTGGCTGCCCTATGCCGCGGTCTGGGCCGGGTTCCGGCTGCTGCGGCTGCACCCGATGGTGGTGCATGACGGCCCGCTCTCCTTCGCCCGCGGCTTCGTCCGGGCGGATTGGGAGAGGGCGCTGGCGGCGGCGGGGGTGACGGCGGAGGTCAGATGGGAATGGGCCTTCCGTTGGGTGGTCTCGGCGCGGGCGGCATGATGGCGGCGGCGGTCGCTGCGCGGCGTGGCAGGAATGACCCCGCTGCCAGGCAGCTTCGCTGCGGCTGCCATGGCCGCAATTCCGGATGCGGGATTTGCTGCCAGCGCGGCGGCGCTGCGGCGCGGATTGGCCGGCGCCCGGTGGCTTCCGTGCGGGGGCCATGATCGCGGCGGCGGGCACGGGGCTGGCAGGCAAGGCGGCGACCTTGCCATGGGCGCGGCCCCGCCATCGGGCGGCTGCGGTGCCGGCGCCATGATCGCGGTGCTGGGCGCCGGGCCGGCAGGCTGCGCGGCGGCCATCGCGCTGGCGCGGGCGGGGCGGCGGGTGCTGCTGCTGGAACGCCAGGCGGTCCCGCGGGAAAGCGTCTGCGGCGAGTTCCTGGGTCCCGATGCGCTGGCGGCGCTGGCGATACTGGGCGTGGCGCCGGCGGCGCTGGGCGCGGTGCCGCTGCACCGGCTGCGTGTGGCGCAGGCGGGGCGGGAGGCGGCGCTGGACCTGCCCTTCCCCGCCTGCGCCCTGCCGCGCCAGGTGCTGGACGGCGCGCTGCGCGAGGCGGCCGTGGCAGCGGGCGCCGAGTTGCGGACAGGGGTGCAGGTGACCGAAGCCACGCCCGTGCCCGGCGGCTGGCGTCTGCGCTGGGCGGAGGGCGAGGCGATGGTGCCGCGCCTGCTGCTTGCCACTGGCAAGCACGCGCTGCGCAGCCTGCCACGCCTGGGCGCCCCGCGCGGCGCGGTGGGGCTGAAGCTGCATCTGGATGGCGTGGCGGCCGGCGAGGCCGTGACCCTGCTGCCCTTTCCCGGCGGCTATGCCGGCCTGCAACCGCTGCCGGATGGCGGCGCCAATCTCTGCGCCGCGCTGTGGGACGCGCCGCCGCAGGGCGTTGCCGCCTTCCTGGCGCGGGTGGCGGAGGGCTCGGCCCTTGCCGCGCGGCTGCTGGACGGGGCGCGGCCGCGCTGGGAGAAGCCGCTGGCGGTGGGCGGCCTGCCCTATGGCTGGCGGCAGGGGGCGGGCGGGCCGGAGGGGCTGTACCGCCTCGGCGACCAAGCGGCGGTGATCCCGAGCTTCACTGGCGCCGGCGTGGCGCTGGCGCTGCACTCCGGGCTGGCGGTGGCGGAGGCGATCGCGGCGGGCGCCTCGGCGGCCGACTTCCACGCGGTCTGGGCTCGCCGCATCGCCGGGCCGATGCGCTGGGCCGGGCTGGGCGCGGCGGTGCTGCGCCGGGCGCCCTGGGCACTAGTGCCGGGGGCGGCGCTGGCGGCAGGCAGGCTGGCCCGGGCAACGCGGCTGGCCTGACGGGGCACCCCACCCAGAGCATTTTCGGTTCACATGCGTTCACCGAAAGCGCCCTACGCCTTTGTTAGCAGCGGGCGGTGCCGCCCTACGGCGATCTGCTCCAGATGCGCACCGCAACGGTTCTGTGCTTCACGTGGAACAAGGGGGGCGCAGGAGCCCGCCATCGCCCCTGCCGCGGCTTGGCCGCGGCAGGCTGCGCAAGGCCGCTGACATCAGGCGCCTTCCGGGGGCCGCAGAGTCGTGCAGCGGCTCGGGCGGCGTCAGTCGATGCTCAGATTGAGCCGCGCCACCATCCGCTTCTCGTACTCCACCCGCTCCCGTGCGAAGGAGAGATAGGCCGCCGGCCCCAGATATTCCTTCGGCATGTCCCAGCGCCGGATGATCGCCTGGCTCGCCTCGTCCTCATAGGCCTTGCGGAAGGCGCGGTGCAGGAACTCCACCAGCTCCGCATCCATCCCCTTCGGCCCGACGATCCCGTAGGGCGAGGTGACGGTCATGCCGTAGCCGAGGTCGTGCAGCGTCGGCACATCGGGGAAGGCCGCCAGCCGCTCCCGCGTCCAGACCGAGAGCAGCCGCAGCTCCCCCGCCTCCACATTGGGGCGCCAGGAGGAGCTGTCCGCCACCACGTCGATCTGCCGGCCGAGCAGCGCCGTCACGCCTTCCTGGCTGCCGCGGAAGGGCACATGCGTCATCTGCACGCCCTCGCGCTCGCAGATCTCCTCCATCGCCAGGTGGTTGGTGGTGGCGATGCCGCTGGTGGAGAAGGTCAGCTCGCCCGGCTTGCGCCGCGCCGCGGCGATCAGGTCCTGGAAGCTCCTGTACGGCCCGTCGCTCCGCACCGCCGTGCCGAAGAGGAAGCCGCTGACCTGCATGATGTAGCTGAAATCCGCCACCGGATCCCAGGTGCGCGCCTTGGTCAGGAAGGGGTGGCGCAGGATGGAGAGGTGGTGGTGCGCCAGGGTGTAGCCATCCGGCTGCGCCTGGTTGATGAGGAAGAGGGCCGCCTGGGTGCCGCGCGCGCCGGGCCGGTTCTCGATCAGCACCGGCTGGCCGAGATCCTTGTGCATGATCTCGAACATCTGCCGGTGCAGCGCATCCAGCGCCCCGCCCGGCGGCCAGGGGATGAGGAAGCGGATCGGCCGGTTGGGAAAACGCCCCTGGCCGAGCGCCGGTGCGGCAAGGGGGACAGCGCACAGGGCGGCCGCCGCGCCGAACAGGGCGCGGCGGTGCAGCGGATGAGTCATTCTTGTCGTTTCCTCCTGCGGTGAACCCCGATGGCGTCAGCCGTCCAGGGAGAGATTCAGCCGGCGCACCATCGCCTTCTCATACTCCACCCGCTCCACCACGAAGCGGCGGTAATCCTCCGTGTTGTAGTAGACCAGCGGCATGTCGAATTGCCCACGCACCCGGGCATTCTCGGCATCGAACAGCGCCGCCTTCAGCGCGTCGTGCAGCACCCGCACCACGCCTGCATCCATGCCCTTCGGGCCGCTGATGCCATAGGGGCTCGTCACCTCCATGTCGTGGCCCAGCTCCTTCAGCGTCGGCACGTTGGGGAAGCGGGAGGCACGCTCGGCGGTCCAGACGGAGAGCGCGCGCATCTGGCCGGATTCGACGAAGGGGGCCCAGGCGCTGCTGTCGCAGACCATGTCCACCTGCCCGGCCAGCACCGCCGTCACCCCTTCATTCGCGCCGCGGAAGGGGACATGCGTCAGCTCGATCCCCGCCTGCTCCTGCAGCGTCTCCATCGCCAGGTGGTTGCTCGTGCCGATGCCGCTGGTGCTGTAGGTCAGCTTGCCGGGGTTGCGCTTGGCGTAGGCGATCATGTCGGCCCAGCTCTGCAGCGGGCTGTCCGCCTTGATGGCGGTGCCGAACAGCCAGCCGGTCAGGCCGATGATGTGGGTGAAGTCCCGTACCGGGTCCCATTGCGGCGTGCGCATCATCCAGGGTCGGCGCAGCACGGAAAGGTGCATCTGCGTCAGGCTGTAGCCATCCGGTCGCGCCTGCTGCGCGACGGTCATCGGGCCCAGCGTGCCGCCGGCGCCGGTGCGGTTCTCCGCCACCACCGGCTGGCCCAGCGCCTTGCCGGCAAGCTCGGCGAGGGAACGGAGCTGCGCATCCGAGGAGGTGCCGGCCGGCCAGGGGATGACGAGGCGGATCGGGCGATCGGGGAAGCGGGGCTGCGCCAGGGCGGGGGTGGCCAGGGCAGCGGCGCCGAAGGCAAGGGCGCCGCGGCGGGTGAGTTGCGTCATTCCTGCGTCGTCTCCGACTGGTCGAGGCTTCCAGATGGGACGTCCCCGCGCCGCTTGGCAAGCCTGCCCGCCCGGCTCCGGCGCGCATCCGCGCGGCGTGCCGGACGGGCGGGAGGGACGGCCGGCGAGCGCGGGTTTCGCCCGAGGGATCGGGGCGCGATCCGGCACGCCGTTGCGGATCCCGGGCGTCCGCCCCAGGGCCTCCGGCCGGGACGATGGCGGCTGGCCGAATGTCGCCCAGGCCCGCCCCCGAGGCCCTGTGCGCTCCGCTCCAGGCCGCCAGCCCGCATCCCTGCCGTCTGCCGGTTCCTTTACCGGGCAGGCCTGCGAAGCCCGGGGCCGGATGCTAGTCGATCCGCAGGTTCAACCGCTCCGCCATCGTCCTCTCATAGGCGGCGCGGCGCGCGACGAAATCGCGATAGGCCTCCGGGTCGTAATACTCCAGCGGCATGTCGAATTGCGCCCGCACCGCGGCGTTGGCGGAGTCGAACAGCGCCGCCTTGAAGGCCTCGTGCAGGCTGCGCACCACGCCCGGATCCATGCCCTTCGGTCCCGCGATCCCGTAGGGCGAGGTGCCGACCATGTCGTGCCCCAGCTCCTTCAGTGTCGGCGCCTGGGGGAAGCGGGGGGAACGCTCGGCGGTCCAGACGCAGATCAGCCGCAGCGCGCCGCTGTCCACCAGCGGCGCCCAGGCGGAGCTGTCGGCGACGCTCATCACCTCGCCGGAGGCGACGGAGACCGCCGCCTCGTTGGAGGCGCGGTAGGGCACATGGGTCAGCTCCACCCCCTCCTTCGCCGAGAGCTCCTCCATCGTCAGGTGGTTGGTGGTGGCGATGCCGGAGGTGGCGTAGGTGAGGCGGCCGGGATGCGCCTTCGCATAGGCGATGTAGTCGGCCCAGCTTTTGATCGGCCCGTCCGCCTTCACCACGATGCCGAACAGCCAGCCGGTGAGGCCGATGATGTGGGTGAAATCCTGCACCGGATCCCAGGGCGGGTTGCGCACCAGGAAGGGCCGCCGGATCACCGAGAGATGCATCTGCGCCAGGGCGTAGCCATCCGGCCGCGCCTGGGTGGTGAGGAATTGCGCGCCGAGGGTGCCGGAGGCGCCGGCGCGGTTCTCCGCCACCACCGGCTGGCCCAGCGTGCGGCCGGCGAGTTCCGCGAGCGAGCGGAGCTGGGCATCGGCGGAGCCGCCCGGCGGCCAGGGGATGATCAGGCGGACCGGCCGGTCCGGGAACCGGCCCTGCGCCAGGGCGGGGGCGGCGAGGGTGGTGGCGGCAAGGCTGAGGGCGGCGCGGCGCGTCGGTCCCGGCATCTGGTTCGGTCCTCCCGGTTGGTTGGCGCCAGCCTAGCAACGGGGAGGGTGGGGCAATCCACCGAAATCGCAAGGTACCGGGCGCCATGGGATTCCCTTGCAACCGAGCTATACTAGATATATCTAAACATATTCTGGAACAGATTAGAGGACAGCATGCATCCCAGACACGGCCATTCCGAGCGCCGCCACCACGGGCCCCACCACAGCCACTGCCATCCCGAGCATAATCGCCGCTTCGCCCGCGGCGAGCGGGGCTTCGACGGGCCCTTCGGCCATCGCCGCCATGGCGGCGGCCGCGGCGGGCTCGGCCGCCTCTTCGCCCATGGCGATCTTCGCCTGGTCCTGCTGCAGCTCATCGCGGAGAAGCCGCGCCATGGTTATGAGCTGATCAAGGCCATCGAGGAGAAGGTGGGCGGCGCCTACAGCCCGAGCCCGGGCGTGATCTACCCGACCCTGACCCTGCTGGAGGAGCAGGGCTACGTCACCGCCAGCACGGAGCCGGGCGGGACGCGCAAGCTGCACGACGCCACGCCGGAGGGCCGCGCCTTCCTCGCCGCCAACCAGGCGGCGGTGGAGGCGCTGCTGGCCCGCATGGCGGAGGCAGCGGAGCGCCATGGCGGGGAGCCGGCGCCGCAGATCATCCGCGCCATGGAGAACCTGAAGCTCGCTCTCCGGCTGCGCCTGCACCGCGGCAGGCTGAGCGAGGACGCGGCCAATGCCATCGCCGCCGCGCTGGACGAGGCGGCGCGCGCGGTGGAGCGGAGCTGATGGCGGCCGAACCCTGGGCGGTGGCGGAGGCGCGCTTCCCCACCGCGACGGCGGGCCGTTACCTCGGCCAGCTCTGCGCCCATTTCGGCCACCGCATCCCGGCGGTGCGGGAGGGCGATCGCGGCAGCCTGGAATTCCCCGATGGCCTCTGCACGCTGGAGGCCGATGCCGAGGCGCTGCGGCTGCGCCTGGCTGCGGCAGATGCCACGGCGCTGGCGCGGCTGCAGGAGGTGGTGGGCAGCCACCTGCTGCGCTTCGCCTTCCGCGAGGCGGCGGCGGCGCTGGAGTGGCAGCCGGGCGCGGCCTGACCGCGCCCGGCAGGGGAGCTAGAGCAAACTCCGATCAGATGGAATCATCTAATCGGCGGTATTTGCTCGCTATAACACCAACCTGGAGCGGGCTCCGTGAGCCAGTGCGAACGGAAACCGCTCTAGAGCAGATCGCGTGCAGATGGAATCATCCGAACGCGTCAAGATGCTCGCAAAACAACGGCCGAGAGCATGCTGCGTGAGCGCAAGCGAACGCAGCATGCTCTAGGCCCCCGCCGCGCCCTGGGTGTTCACGTAGAGCGCATAGAGCGACTGCGCCGCCGACATGAACAGCCGGTTGCGGTGGCGCCCGCCGAAGCAGAGATTGGCGCAGCGCTCCGGCAGGTGGATATGGCCGATATAGGCGCCGGCGGGGTTGATCACCCGCACGCCGTCATACTCCGGCGTCATCCCCCAGCCGCACCAGAGATTGCCGTCGATATCCACGCGGAAGCCGTCCGGCGTCTCGCCCGGCCGGCATTCCACGAAGACCCGGCGCTTCGCCAGCCTGGTCCCGCCCACCACGTCGTAGACCAGGATGTGGCGCGGCTCGCTGCGGCTCTCGATGACGTAGAGCAGGCTTTCATCCGGGCTGAAGGCGAGGCCGTTCGGATGGTTCACGTCGTCGGCGACGCAGGTGATCTCGCCGGTCTGGCCGTCCACCCGGTAGACATTGGTGTGCGGCAGCTCGGCCTCGGTCTTGATCCCCTCATAGAAGGCGTAGGTGCCGAAGGGCGGGTCGGTGAACCAGATGCTGCCGTCGCTCTTCACCACCACGTCGTTCGGGCTGTTCAGCTTCTTGCCCTGGTAGCTGTCCGCCAGCACGGTGATGCTGCCGTCGTATTCGAAGCGCACCACGCGCCGCCCGGCATGCTCGCAGGCGATGATGCGGCCCTGGCGGTCCCGCGTATGGCCATTGGCGTTGTTGCTGGGCTTCCGCCATTCGGAGACGGTGCCGGTGGTCTCGTCCCACTTCAGCACGCGGTTGTTCGGAATGTCCGACCACAGCAGGCAGCGGGCATCGCCCAGCCAGACCGGGCCTTCCCCCCAGCGGGAGCCCTGCCACAGCCGCTCCACCGCGGACAGTGCCAGATGATACTTCCTGAAGGACGGATCGAGGGCGACGATGGCGGGGTCCGGGTAGCGCTCGCTCGGCTGCCAGCGTTCGGTCATGGCGGTCTCTCTCCCCTGATGGCGGCGCGATCCTGGCCCCGCCCGGGGGGCGGCGGCAAGCCTGGCAGGGCGGGGCGGCGCCGGCTATGTTCCGGATGCGGTGCAACCCAGGGAGGGGGCAGGTCTTGCTGCATCAGCGCGTCCATATCCGTCTGGGCGGGCGCCGCTGGCGCCTCTCCGCCAATCCGGAAGACCGCTTCGACGGCTTCCACGATGCCGGGCTGCTGGAGCTGGCCATGGGCGACCAGACGGCGATGGAAGCGCTGCGCCGGCTGCACCATGACCACCATCCCGGCGCCACCATGGCGCCGATCCCGGATGACGAGGTGATCCGGCAGGTGGGCGGGCTGCTCCAGACCGGCCGCATCTGCATGATCGCGGACGGGCAGTTCGACAGCTATGTGGCGCCGTTCGAGCCGCGCTACAGCGGCAGCGCCTGGTGGCATGCGCATGAGGGGAAATACCCCAACAGCACCAGCATCGACGACCTGTCCGACCTGTTCCGCCCGCGGGTGAGGGCCTTCGTCGATGCGCTGGAGGAGGCCGGCGCCATGGTGCAGGTGGAGGCGACGCGGCGCGACAAGATCCGTGCCTTCCTCATGCATTATGCCTGGCTGGTGGCGCATGGCGGCATCCTGCCGAAGAAGGTGCCGAAGCGGGACGGGCTCAGCATCATCTGGGACCACGGCAACCTGAAGGCGTCGAAGAAGGCCGCCATGGAGATGGTGAAGCTGTTCGAGATGGCGCATATCGCCGCGCTCAGCTCCAACCACATCGCCGGCAATGCCATCGACATGAGCATCACCTGGAGCGGCACGCTGGAGGTGAAGAACGCCAAGGGCAAGGTGGTGAAGGTGAAGGCGCCGCGGAATGGCGGGAAGAACACCACCCTGCATGCCGTCGGCGCCAGCTACAAGGTGTACAAGTTGGTGAAGGACCCGCCGGACGACCCGCACTGGTCGCACAATGGCGGATGAGGCCGGCGCGCCCGGCGAAGCCGCTGCCTGGCTTCGCCGGGCGCCGGGTTCCGCTCAGGTATAGGGCAGGCCCTGGGTGTTCACGTAGAGCGCATAGAGCGACTTGCTCGCCGGCATGAACAGCCGGTTGCGGTGCCGCCCGCCGAAGCAGAGATTGGCGCAGCGCTCTGGCAGCCGGATATGGCCGATCGGCGCGCCTTCCTTGTTCAGCACGCGGACGCCGTCCAGCGCCTCGCTGCCCATGCCCCAGCCGCACCAGAGGTTGCCGTCCACATCCACCCGGAACCCGTCCGGCGTCTCGCCCTCCTTGCACTGGTGGAAGACGCGGTTGTTGGAAAGGCGGCCATCCTCGGCGACGTCGAAGACGCGAATGACGCGCGGCGTTGCCGCCGCCTCCACCACATAGAGCTTCGATTCATCCGGGCTGAAAGCCAGGCCGTTGGGGCGGCCGACCTCGGCGGTCGCGACCGTGATGCGGCCGGTCTGGCCATCCACGCGGTAGATGTGGGTCGGCAGCTCCGGCTCCGCCATCTCGCCTTCATAGAAGCCGAGCACGCCGAAGGGCGGGTCGGTGAACCAGATGCTGCCGTCGCGCTTCACCACCACATCGTTCGGGCTGTTCAGCCGCTTCCCCTCGAAGCGGTCGGCGATGACGGTGATGGCGCCGTCCGGCTCGGTCCGCGTCACCCGCCGCGTCAAGTGCTCGCAGCTCAGCAGCCGGCCCTGGCGGTCCCTTGTGTTGCCGTTGCTGTTGTTGGCGGGGGCGCGGAAGACATCCACGCGGTTGCTCGCCTCGCTCCAGCGCAGCATGCGGTTGTTCGGAATGTCGGACCAGATCAGGCAGCGCTGATCGCCGAACCAGACGGGGCCCTCGCTCCAGCGCGCGCCGGTCCAGAGCCGCTCGACGCCGGCCAGCAGCAGGCGGTAGCGGTTGAAGGCGGGGTCCAGGACCTGCACGGCGGGGTCGGGGTAGCGTTCGACGGGCTGGGCAAGGGCCGGGCGCGCAAGCGGCGCCAGCAGCCCGGCGCCCAGCAGGGCGCGGCGTGACGGATTCATCGGTTTCCTCCCTTGGCCGGGGTCCGGCGGCGCGACGCTAGCACAGGGGGCGCCATCGGGGCATGCTGCCAGCATGGATACGCTGCCTCATCCCCTGCCAGCTCCCACCGGCGCGGCGGCCGTGCCGGACAGTGCCGGCCTCAACCTCTGGCGCGCCGACCCCTGGGGCCAGGCGCTGCTGCGCCTCTATTTGCCGGCCGATCTCGCCGCGCATCTCGCGCCGCACCTGGACCGCATGGGGGCGCTGGCCGGGGGTGAGCTGGACGCGCTGGCGGCCGAGGCGGACCGCAACCCGCCCGTGCTGCAGCCGCGCACGCGGCGGGGCGAGGATGCGCCGCACCGCATCGCCTACCATCCCGCCTACCGCGCCATGGAGCGCATCGCCTTCGGGGAATACGGGCTGGCGGCGATGTCGCATCGCGGCGGGGTGCTGGGCTGGCCGGCGCCCATGCCGCCGGCGGCGAAATACGCGCTGACCTATCTGTTCGTGCAGGCGGAATTCGGCCTGTGCTGCCCGCTCTCCATGACGGATGCGCTGGCCCGCACCTTGCGCCGCTTCGGCGACCCCGAACTCGTCGCGCGCTACCTGCCGGCGCTGACGGCAACCGACCTCGACGCGCTGCGCCAGGGCGCCATGTTCATGACCGAGCAGGGCGCGGGCAGCGACATCGCCGCGACGGCGGTGACGGCCCGGCCGAATGATGACGGAAGCTGGTCGCTCTCCGGCGACAAGTGGTTCTGCTCCAACCCGGATGCCGGCATGGCGCTGGTGCTGGCGCGGCGGGAGGGCGGCGCGCCCGGGCTGCGCGGCGTCTCCCTCTTCCTGCTGCCGCGGGAACGGCCGGATGGCACGCCCAACGCCTACCGGATCATCCGGCTGAAGGACAAGCTCGGCACCCGCAGCATGGCTTCGGGCGAGATCCGGCTGGAGGGGGCGATGGCCTTTCTCGTCGGCGCGCCGGAGGCCGGCTTCAAGCAGATGGCGGACATGGTCAATGCCTCCCGCCTCTCCAACGGCATGCGCGCGGCGGGGCTGATGCGCCGGGCGGTGACGGAGGCGATGTTCATCGCGCGGAACCGCATCGCCTTCGGCAGGCGGCTGGTGGAGATGCCGCTGATGCGGCGGCAGCTCGGCAAGCTGATCCTGCCGGCCGAGCAGGCGCGCAGCATGATGTTCCAGGCCGCCGAGGCGATGCGCCGCAGCGATGCCGGGGAGGAGGGCGCCTATGCGCTGCTGCGCATCCTGACGCCGCTGCTGAAATTCCGCGCCTGCCGGGATGCGCGGCGCGTCACCGGCGATGCGATGGAGGTGCGCGGCGGCTGCGGCTACATCGAGGAATGGGCCGACCCCAGGCTGCTGCGGGACAGCCACCTGGGCAGCATCTGGGAAGGCACCAGCAACATCGTGGCGCTGGACGTGCTGCGGGCGGCGGAGCGGGAAGGCTCGCTGCCGGTGCTGCGGGCGCATCTGGCGGGGCTGCTGGGCAACGGTGCCGCGCTGCCGGAGGCGCTGCCGCTGTTCGATCGCGCGGCGGCGCTGGCGGCGGCGGCGCAGGGCAACCCGGCCCTGGCGCGGCAGGCGGCGAGCGCGCTCTATCACCTGACCAGCGCCGCGGCGATGGCCTGGGAGGCGGCGCGGCTGGAGGACCCGGTGCGGGCGGAGCTGGCCCGGCTGGTGCTGCGCCACCGGCTGCGGCCGAAGGACCCGCTGGCGGCGGAGGACGACCCTGTGCCGGAGGCGCTGCTGGCGCGGGTGCTGGCATGAGCCTCGCCGCCATGCTGCTGGCCGCGCGGCGGGAGGCGCGGCAGATCGCCGTGCTGCCGCCCGACCTGGTGCCGCAGGATGCGGATGCCGCCTATGCGGTGGCGCTGGAGGTGGCGGGCGCGCTGGGCTGGGCGCCGCTCGGCTGGAAGATCGCCGCGACCACGAAGGTGATGCAGGCGCGGCTGCGCATGGCGGAGCCGATCTTCGGCCGCAGCTTCGCGCGCTTCCTGGTCGAGAGCCCGGCGCGTTTCGCCCATGCCGCGCTGCTGGACCCGATCGTGGAGGCGGAGTTCTTCTACCGCCTGAACCGCGACCTGCTGCCGCGCGCCACACCGTACGCCGAGGCGGAGATCGCCGAGGCGGTCGCCGTGGTGCATGCGGGGGTGGAGGTGGCGGAATGCCGCTTCCCCACCTCTGCATTGCCGCCGCCCAATGCGGTGCTGGCCGATGGCAGCGGCAATGGCCGGTACGTGCTGGGGCCGGCCATCCCGCCCGGCACGGATCTGGCGGCGATGGAGGTGGTGGTCGCGGTGGATGGGGTGGAGCGGCGCCGCGGCAGCGGGGCGGAGGTGATGGGCCACCCGCTGCGGGCGCTGACCTGGCTGGCCAACCGCCTGCCGCGCGCGGGCACCCATCTGCGGGACGGGGAATGGGTCAGCACCGGCACGGCGAGCGGGATGTTGGCCGCGCGCCCCGGCCAGCGCGTGACGGCGCGCTTCGGGGCGCTGCCGGAGATCGTGATCGATTTCGCCTGAGATGCCGGAGCTGTCCCCCCGTGCCGCCGCCACGCGCCAGCGCATCCTGGACGCGGCGACGGCGGAATTCGCCGCGCATGGCCTGGCCGGGGCGCGGGTGGACGAGATCGCGGCCCGGGCCGGCGCCAACAAGCGCATGCTCTACGCCCATTTCGGCAACAAGGAGGAGCTGTGGCTGGTGGTGCTGGAGACCGCCTATGCCGCCAAGCGCGCGGAGGAGCGGGCCCTGGCGGTGGAGGCGCTGCCGCCGGCGGAGGCGATGCGCCGGCTGGTCGCCTTCAACCTGCGCTACACCGCCGCGCATCCGGAATTCGTCGCCCTGCTGAACCAGGAGAACATCCACCGCGCCGCCTATCTGCAGCGCTCGGAGCAGGTGCCGGCGCTGTATTCGCCGCTGCTGGAGCAGCTGCGCGCGGTGCTGGCGCGCGGCGCGGCCGAGGGGGTGTTCCGGGCGGATGTGGACCCGGTGCAGCTCTACATCAGCATCGTCGGGCTGGGGCATTTCTACCTAGCGAACCTGCACACCCTCTCCACCATCTTCGGCGCCGGCATCGGCACGGTGGAGGAGCGGGAGGTGCACTGCATCGAGGTGGTGCTGGGGTATCTGCGGCCTTGACTCACGGCCTGGGTAACTGGTTGGTTACCTGAAGGATGAGAGGGGCGCTGCCCCTCTTACACTCTCCCCGCCAAGGGCCGAAAGGCCCTTGGAACCCTTGAGGCGGCAGGTTGACCCGCCGGGCCTGAACTCATGGTTTCCAAAGGCCCTTCGGCCTTTGGCGGGGTGAGCCCGAGAGGGGCAGAGCCCCTCTCGGAACCACGGGAGGACTCACATGGCGCAACGTCGCCTCGGCATCGTCATGAACGGCGTCACCGGCCGCATGGGCACCAATCAGCATCTGGTGCGCTCCATCGCCGCCATCCGGGCGGAGGGCGGGCTGCGCCTGGCCAATGGCGACCGGCTGGTGCCCGACCCCATCCTGGTCGGCCGCAACCGGGAGAAGCTGGAGGCGCTGGGGCGCGCCCATGGGGTGGAGCGCATCTCCACCGACCTCGATGCCTGCCTGCGGGACGAGCGGGACGAGCTGTTCTTCGACGCCGCCACCACCCAGATGCGCGCCGGCCTGGTCGCCCGCGCCATCGCCGCCGGCAAGCATGTCTATGTGGAGAAGCCGACCGCCGATCGGCTGGAGGATGCGGTGAAGCTGGCCCGGCTGGCGAAGCAGGCCGGCATCAAGCATGGCGTGGTGCAGGACAAGCTCTTCCTGCCCGGCCTGCGCAAGCTGAGGATGGTGATCGAGAGCGGCTTCCTCGGCCGCATCTGCAGCGTGAAGGGGGAGTTCGGCTACTGGGTGTTCGAGGGCGACCTGCAGCCCGCCCAGCGCCCGAGCTGGAACTACAAGAAGGCGGAGGGCGGCGGCATCATCCTCGATATGCTCTGCCACTGGCGCTACGTGCTGGACAACCTCTTCGGCGAGGTGGAGGCGGTGAGCTGCCTCGGCGCCACGCATATCCCGACGCGCATCGGGGAGGATGGCAGGCCCTACGCGGCGGATGTGGACGATGCCGCCTATGCCACTTTCCAGCTCAAGGGCGGGATCGTGGCGCATATCAACTCCTCCTGGGTCACGCGCGTCCGGCGGGACGACCTGGCCACCTTCCAGGTGGACGGCACCCATGGCAGCGCCGTGGCCGGATTGCAGAAATGCTGGACGCAAAGCCGCGTGGCGACGCCGAAGCCGGTGTGGAACCCGGACATCCCCCAGCCCATCGACTTCTTCGCCGGCTGGCAGGAGGTGCCGAACACGGAGGACTACCCCAACGGCTTCCGCGCCCAGTGGGAGATGTTCCTGCGCTACCTGGCGGGGGAGGTGCCGAGCTTCCCCTGGGACCTGACCGCCGGCGCCAAGGGCGTGCAACTGGCCGAAGCCGGGCTGTGGAGCTGGCGCGAGCGCCGCTGGATCGACATTCCTGCGCTGGAGGTGTGACGCGATGGCCGGAGCGCCGCAGGGCGCGGCGGCCTGAATCGCCTCGCCGAAAGGGAGAACGCCATGCCCACGCTGAACCTGCCGACGCCGGAGGGGCTGCGCCCCTTCACCACCAGCACGCCGCGGGCATTCCCGCAGGCGACGCCGCCCTTCCCGCGCATCGCCCTGGCCGCCGCGCATGTGGTGGCGGACCCGCTGGCGGCGCAGGATCCCTGGCTGGATGCCAAGGTCGATTGGGACGCCACCATCGCCTATCGCCGCCATCTCTGGTCGCTCGGCCTGGGCGTGGTGGAGGCGATGGACACGGCGCAGCGCGGCATGGGGCTGGACTGGGTGGCGGCGCAGGAGCTGATCCGCCGCTCGCTCGACGCAGCGAAGGACGTGCCGGGCGCGGTCATCGCCAGCGGCGCCGGCACGGACCATCTGGCGCCCGGCCCGGATGTCACCATCGACGACGTCATCCGCGCCTATGAGGAGCAATGCGAGGCGGTGGAGCGGCTGGGCGGTCGCATCATCCTCATGGCCTCCCGCGCCCTGGCGAAGGCGGCGCGCGGCCCGGCGGATTACGAGCGCGTCTATGGCCGCATCCTGGCCGGGGTGAAGCAGCCCGTCATCATCCACTGGCTGGGCGAGATGTTCGACCCGGCCCTCGACGGCTACTGGGGCAGCGGCGACCACTACCAGGCGATGGAGACGGCGCTTGCCGTCATCGCCGCCCATGCGGCGAAGGTGGATGGGGTGAAGATCTCCCTGCTGGACAAGGAGAAGGAGATCGCCATGCGCCGCCGCCTCCCACGCGGCGTCCGCATGTACACCGGCGACGACTTCAACTATGCGGAGCTGATCGCCGGCGACGGGCAGGGCCATTCGGATGCGCTGCTCGGCATCTTCGACCCCATCGCGCCGGCGGTGGGCGGGGCGCTGGCCGCGCTTTCCCGCAACGACCTCGCCACCTTCCACGAGATCCTGGTGCCGACCGTGCCGCTCAGCCGACACATCTTCCAGGCGCCGACGCGCTTCTACAAGACGGGGGTGGTGTTCATGGCCTGGCTGAACGGGCACCAGGCGCATTTCACCATGGTGGGCGGGCAGCAATCGGCCCGTTCCCTCCAGCATCTCGCGGAGCTGTTCCGCCTGGCCGATGCCGCGGGGCTGCTGCGGGACCCGGACCTCGCCGCGGCGCGGATGCGCGCGCTGCTTGCGGTGCATGGCGTGGCGTGATGGCTTCCGGGTATCAGATGCCCAAACATCACGACCAGATCGCGGAACGCCGCGGCACAGCGAGGAGCGAAACGTGAACCCACCGCATGAACAGACCTCGCCCGGTCCCCTTTCGCTGAACACCGTCACGGTGCGGGACCGCTGGACCCTGGCGCAATGCATCGAAGGCTGCGCGCGCCACGGCATTCCCGGCATCTCCCCCTGGCGAGACAAGGTGGCGGAGCTCGGGCTGAAGCAGGCGGCGCGGCAGATCCGCGAGGCCGGGCTCTTCGTCTCCGGCCTCTGCCGCGCCGGCATGTTCCCCGCCGCCGATGCCGCCGGCCGCCGCGCCGCCATCGAGGAGAATCTCCGCGCCATCGAGGAGGCGCATGAACTCGGCGCGCGCTGCCTCGTCACCCTCGGTGGCGGGCTGCCGCCGGGCAGCAAGGACCTGCCCGGCGCGCGGCAGATGTTCCATGACGGGCTGGCGGAGGTGCTGCCCGCCGCCCGTGCCGCCGGCGTGACCCTGGCGCTGGAGCCGCTGCACCCGATGACCTGCGCCGACCGCTCGGTCCTCACCACCCTCGCCCAGGCGCTCGACCTTTGCGACGAGTTCGGCGAGGGCACCGGCATCGCGCTCGATGTCTATCACGTGTGGTGGGACCCGGACCTGCCGCGGCAGGTGGCGCGGGCGAAGGGCCGCATCGCCGCCTTCCATGTCTGCGACTGGCTGGTGCCGACCACCGACACGGCCTTCGACCGCGGCATGCCGGGGGATGGCGTCATCGACATCCCGGCCATCCGCGCCATGGCCCAGGCGGCGGGCCATGACGGGAGCTGCGAGGTGGAGCTGCTCTCCCGCCGCTGGTGGGCGGAGGATCCGGAGCAGGTGCTGAAGCTGGCGAAGGAGCGGCACGCGACGGCGTGCTGAGCCGCGCCGTGCCTCAGCCCGCCATCTCCTCCAGCGCCGGCAGCAGGTAGGGGCGCAGCGCGGCGTAGTCCTCGCTCATCGGGAAATGGCCAAGGCCGGGCATGATGACGGCCTTGGCGCCGGGGATGGCGGCCGCCGTCGCCCGGGTATCCTCTGGCCGGCAGGAATAATCGTATTCCCCGGTCAGCAGCGTCACCGGGCAGCGGGCGGTGTCGATCCGCCCCAGCTTGCCGCGCAGATCGCCTTCCTCGGCGTAGAAATGCAGGTCGCCGCGGAACACGCCGGGGCCGCCCTGCATGTAGTGCCACAGCGTCTCCCAGCGGGACGCCTCCGGCGCCGTCGGCGCGATGAGGCCGGAGACCATGGCGCCGCACACCTCCCCGCCATGGATGCGCGGATGGTGCAGCACGGACAGGTCGTAGTAGCGGCCGGTGAAGGCGCTGCCCTGCAGGCCGATGACGCCGCGCAGCTCCCCCGCATGTTCCGCCGCCAGGTCCAGCACGATGCGGCCGCCGATGGAGCAGCCCATGACGATCGGCCTATCCAGCCCCAGCGCCCGCGCCATGGTCATCACCAGCCCGGTATAGGCGGCGGTGGTCAGGGCGTAGCCCTCATGCTGCCAGCCGGCGGGGGGCGAGGACTTGCCGTGCCAGGGCATGTCGAAGGCGATGCAGCGGAAGCGGCGCGTCACCTCGGCGTCGTTCAGCAGCTCCCGCCACTGGCGGCCGTCGCTGCCGGCGGTGTGCAGCAGCAGCAGGGGAATGCCTTCCCCGGCTTCCTCGACATAGACGCGGTGCGGCTTTCCCGCGATGTCCATGCGCAGGTAGCGGCCGCGGATCGGCTCCTCCGTCACGCTGCCGAAGGGCGCGGGCGGCAGGGCGGCGGGGGCGGGCGGCGCCTCCCGCAGCAGGGCCAGCACGCCCTTGAACCACATCAGGTGGGCGAAGAAGGCGGCGACGTCGCCTTCCACCACCAGGGCGCCCTGGCGGCGCAGCGCCAGCAAATCATGCCAGCCGGGCGGCGGGGTGGGGGAAAGGAAGCGGTCCAGCGCCTCCGCCCCGATGCGGGTGGCGAGGGTGTAGGCGGGCATCTGGAAGGGCCCCTCGGCGATGGCGGCGATGGCGCCGTCGCGCACCGTCAGCAGCCACTCCGCGTCACCGAGCCGGAGCAGCCAGTCGGCCTGCAACCCGCGGCCCCAGCGCGCCAGCTCCGGCGCGTTGCGCAGCTTCCCGGGCAACGCCTGCAGGGCGGTGGTCGGCAGTGACAGCATCGGCATTCCCCCTTCGATGCCCGGTTCCGGGCTTCAGGGGATGATGCCGGGGATGCCGCCCGGGGGAAAGCGCGTCCGGCTCAGCCCGCCATCGGGGGCAGGGCGGCCAGCCGGTCCCGGTGACCGTCATCCGGCACGTGGTAGCGCTCCATCGGCACATGGCTGCCGAGGCCCGGGCGATACCAGGGCGGCGGCGCGCCCTCCAGCCCGGCGCAGCCGGAGAGGCCGCCCATCAGGGCCAGCAGCAGGGCGGCGCCGCAGCGCAGGCGCAGCCTGGAGGCAGGTCGCTGGGTCATGGCTCGCAAGGCTCCCTCATCGCGTCCGGTAGGCGTGGCTCGGAGACCGATCGGAAGGCGGCCTGCCCGACCGGGGTGAAGGAGTGGCGGTGGTGCCGGGTCGGCCCGCAGCGGCCGAGCGCGGCCAGATGCGCCGCGGTGCCGTAGCCGACATTCCCCGCCCAGCCGTAGTCCGGGTAGCGCGCATGCAGCCGCGCCATCAGCCGGTCCCGCAGCACCTTGGCGAGGATGGAGGCGGCGGCGATCTGCGGCACCAGCGCATCCCCGCCCACCACCGCGCGGCAGCGCCCGGCGAGCAGCGGCGGGATATCCCGCCCATCCACCGCGACCGGGGCGGCAAGGCCCAGCCGCCGCACCGCCCGCGCCATGGCGGCCAGCGTCGCCTGGCGGATGTCGCTGGCATCGATGGCCGCGGCGCCGCTGGCGGCGAAGGCGAGACGGGCATGCGCCGGCAGCGCCTCGGCCACCGCCTCCCGCTGCGCCCGCTTCAGCCGCTTGCTGTCGTCCAGCGCCTCCAGCAGGGCGGGGGGCAGCGCGCAGGGGTCGAAATAGACGGCGGCCACCACCACTGGGCCGCACAGCGCGCCCCGCCCCACCTCGTCGCAGCCGATGAGGGGCGGGTGGCGGGTGGCTTCCGCGGCGGGGAAGCGGATGGGCATGGGTGGCATCTCCTTCCTGCATAGCCGGGCCGGGCCCCGGCTGCGAAGCTTTTTCCTTGGCGGGAGCCGCTTGCCGGCCCCTCCCTTGCGCCTGCCGCCCAGGTTGCGCAGGCTAGGGGCCAAGCCCGCCACGGCAGGCGCGAGACGGAAGGGCAGCGGGATGCAAGCGCTGGCCGCCAGGGCAGGGCGTGCCGCCTTCCCGGGCGCGCCGCCGGCGTCCGCCCTCCTCCGGCTGCGTCCCCGCCGCCGGGCCGGAAGCCGGGCAGGGAACGCCGCATGGAAATCACCGAACGAACGCGCATCCCCGCGCCGCTTGCCGTTGTCTGGCCGCTGTTGCGCGACCCTGCCCTGGTGGCCGGCTGTATCCCGGGCGCCAGCCTGGCACCGGACCAGGGGGACGGCGTGTGGCGCGGCTCCATCCGGGTGAAATTCGGCCCGACCGCGGCGGTGTTCCGCGGCGAGGCGACGCTCTCCTTCGACGATGCCGCGCATCGCTGCGCCATCGAGGGGCGCGGGATCGACCAGCGCGGCGCCTCCCGCGCCCTCTCCTCCGGCAGCATCGAGGCGCAGGAGGAGGGCGACGGCACGCTGCTGCTGGTCGCCGGCAGCTTCACCGTGACGGGGCCGCTGGAGACCTTCGCCAATGCCGGCGGCGTCCATCTGGCGCGGGCGCTGCTGGCGGATTTCTCCGCCAACATGGCGAAGCTGGTGGCGGAACGGCAGGCCGACGCCGCGCCGGCCGCCGCCTCGGCGCCGGAGGCCGCGCCCGCCACGGAAGCTGCGCCCGCCACCGCTTCACCGCCACCCCCGCCGCCGCGGCCCGCCCCGGCACCGGTGCGGGAGCTGAGCGCCACCCGCCTGCTCTGGCAGGCGCTGCTCTCCTGGCTCCGCAGCCTGTTCGGCACAACGAGGAAACCATGAAATGTCCAAGCTGAAGCTGTCCGACATGCTGGCCCAGGCCTTCCAGGCCGAGGGCTGCGAGGTGCTCTTCACCCTGATGGGCGACGCCAACATGTACTGGTCGGAGGCGATGTCGCGCCTCCCCGGCATGCAGGTGATCCATGCGCGGCACGAGCATTGCGCCGTCGCCATGGCGGATGGCTATGCCCGCGCCACCGGCAAGGTCGGCGTCGCCTCCACCACCTGCGGCCCTGGCTTCACCCAGATCATGACGGCGCTGACCATCGCCGCGCGGGCCTATGTGCCGCTGGTGGTCTTCGCGGGCGATTCGCCGATGACCGCGCCCTACTACATCCAGCAGATCGACATGGCGCCGCTCGCCCAGGGCACCGGCGCGCACTACATCCCGATCCGCAGCATGGACCGGGCGCTGGACAACGTTCGGGAAGCCTTCCACATCGCCCAGCTCGAACGCCGGCCGGTGGTGCTCTCCGTGCCGATGGATCTGCAGAAGCAGCCCTTCCCCTTCACGCCGGACTACATCCCCTCCGCCGATGTGCTGCCGACCCGGCAGCGGCCGATGCCGGACCCGGCGCTGGTCGAGCAACTGGTGGGCATGATCGCGGAGGCCGAGAAACCCATCCTGATCGGCGGCCGCGGCGCCAAGCAATCCGGCGCCAAGGCGGCGATGGAGGCGCTGGCGGAGCAATCCGGCGCGCTGCTCGCCACCTCCCTGCAGGGCAAGGGAATGTTCGATGGCAATCCTTTCGCCCTCGACATCGCCGGTGCCTATTCCAGCGACTATGCGCGGGAGCTCTTTGCCGAGAGCGACCTCGTCATCGGCGTCGGCGTCGGCCTCGGCGCCTATACGACCGAGAGCGGCTATCTCTACCCCGGCGCCCGTACCGTGCAGATCGACATCAACCCGCGCGGGCTGTGGCAGGGGCTGCGCACCGCGGACATGCACATCCAGGCCGATGCGAAGTCGGGCGTGGAGGCGGTGACGGCGGCGCTGCAGGCGCGCGGGGTGAAGCGGGAAGGCTACCGCACCGCCGCCGTGGCGAAGGGCATTGCCGAGGACGTGCCGGACCGGAAGGAATTCGCCATCGCCCCCGGCACCGTCGATCCGCGCAAGGCGATGCTGGAGCTGGACGCCATCGTGCCGAAGGACTGGGACGTGGTGATCGGCGGCGGCCACTACTTCGGCATCGCGATGACGCATCTGCGCGGCCGCGCGGCGGAGAAGTACCATGTGGTCAGCGATTTCGGCGCCATCGGCAACGGCCTGCCGGCGGCGGTCGGCGTCGCCGCCGCGCGCGGCGACGGCAAGGTGCTGCTGATCGAGGGTGACGGCTCCCTGCTGATGCATATCCAGGAGCTGGAGACCATCCGCCGCCAGGGCATCCGCCTGCTGATGGCCATCATCAACGATGGCGGCTACGGCGCGGAGATCCACAAATTCCGCGCCGGCGGGCTGAGCCCCGAGACGGTGATCCATGGCCGCGGCGACCTGGCGGGGGTGGCCAATGGCTTCGGCGTGCGCGGCACCACGGTGAACCAGCTCGGCCGGATGTCCGGGCTGTTCGCCGAGCACCAGGCGGCGAATACCGCCGGGCTGTGGGACGTGCATACTGATGACACGGTGGTGTCGCGCCCCTACCGGCGCATCCACTACGGCGAGGCCTGATGCAACCGCCCGGGGCACGCATTCGTGGCGCCCCGGGTCCCCTGGAGCACCGCCCTCGGCGTGGCGCGATGCATGGATACGGCATAGGGTATCCTCAATAAGCCGGTCGAGTTGCGCGCCATTTCGGTGCCATTCGCCCGGTCGGAGCTCCAGATGGGCGATCACAGTAGCGGAGCGGCGGCGGACCGGGGTGACCCGCCGCGCGTCTCCACGGGCAATACAGGGCTCGACGACATCCTGGGCGGCGGCCTCGACGCCGATCGGCTCTACCTCCTCGAAGGCCGGCCCGGCACCGGCAAGACCACGCTCGCCCTGCAATTCCTGCTCGAGGGCGCCCGCCGCGGCGAGGCCACGCTCTACGTCTCGCTTTCGGAATCCGAGCGGGAGCTTCGCCTCGTCGCGGATCGGCATGGCTGGTCGCTCGACGGGGTGCAGATCTTCGAGCTGGTGCCGGCCGAGGCCTCCCTCGACCCCGAACGCGAGCTGACCGTCTTCCACCCCTCCGAGCTGGAGCTGGGCGAGACGACGCGGATGATCTTCGAGCATGTCGCGGCGCTCGATCCGACGCGCGTGGTGTTCGACAGCCTGTCCGAGCTGCGCCTCCTCGCCCAGGACCCGCTGCGGTATCGCCGGCAGATCCTTGCCCTGAAGCATTTCTTCACGGGCCGCCGCTGCACGGTCATCGTGCTCGACGACCTCACCTCGCATGCCGACGACCTCCAGCTCCACTCCATCGCCCATGGCGTCATCCTGCTGGAGCAGCTCGCCATCGACTACGGCGCGGAGCGGCGGCGCCTGCGCGTGGTGAAGATGCGGGGCATCGCCTTCCGGGGCGGCTTCCACGATTTCGCCATCCGCACCGGCGGGATCGAGGTCTATCCTCGCCTCGTCGCCGCCGAGCACCACCGGCCCTTTGACGGCGAATTCGCGTCAAGCGGCAGCGCCCCGCTCGACGCCATGCTGGGCGGCGGGCTGGAGCGCGGCACCAACGCGCTGCTGCTGGGTGCAGCGGGGGTCGGCAAGTCGTCGCTGGCGCTCACCTACGCCGTCGCGGCGGCCGAGCGGGGCGAGCGCGCCGTGGTCTATGCCTTCGACGAGGGGCGCGGCACGATCGAGGCGAGGGCCAGGACGCTCGGCCTGCCCTTGCAGGCGGCCGTGGACTCCGGCCTGATCCGGATCCAGCAGGTCGACCCGGCCGAACTCTCGCCCGGCGAGTTCGCCAGCCTGGTCCGGCGCGCGGTGGAGGCCGAGGGCGCGCGGGTCGTGGTGATCGACAGCCTCAACGGCTACCTGCAGGCCATGCCGGATGACCGCTTCCTCATCCTGCAGATGCACGAGCTGCTGAGCTATCTCGGCCAGATGGGCGTGCTGACGATCCTCGTGCTCGCCCAGCACGGCCTGGTCGGGCCGATGCAATCCCCGGTGGACCTCAGCTATCTCAGCGATGCGGTGCTGCTGCTGCGCTACTTCGAGTACGAAGGCGAGGTGCGGCGCGCCCTCTCGGTGGTCAAGAAGCGCAGCGGCCACCACGAGCACACCATCCGCGAATTCCGCCTCAGCGCGCAGGGTGTCTCGGTCGGGCCGCCGCTGCGGCAGTTCACCGGGGTGCTCTCCGGCACGCCACGCTACCTGGGCCCGGAATCGCCGCTGCTCGGGGATGAGGACGGAGGACATGGTGACGCCGGCGCCGGCTGACCCGCAGGCGCCGCTCGTGCTCGTTCTCGCCCCGCTGGGGCGGGACGGCCCGGTGGTGGCCGCGTTGCTGCGCCGCGCCGGCCTCCGGGCCCAGCTCTGCACCTCCCTCGCCGAGCTCGTCGCCGGGCTGGAGGCGGGGGCCGAGGTCGCCTTCGTCGCCGAGGAGGCGCTGCTGGGCGCAGCTTCCGCCGGGCTCGAGGCCTGGGTCGCGCAGCAGCCGCCGTGGTCGGACATGCCCTTCGTCGTCCTGACCGGCCGGGACAGCCGTTCCGCCGCGGCGGCGGCACGGGAGTGCCTGGTGCGGTGGCTGGGCAATGTGTCCCTGCTCGAGCGGCCGGTGCAACCGATCACCCTGACAAGCGCGATCCTCGCCGCCGTGCGCGCCCGCCGGCGGCAATACGAGGTGCGCGGCTACCTGGCGGAGCGGGAGCGCGCCGCCGCCGACCTGGAAGGCCTGGTCGCCGCCCGGACGGCGGAGCTGGAGGCGGCGAACCGCGCCCTGCGCACCGAGATGGCCGAGCGCGAACGGGCCGAGGAGGCGCTGCGCCAGGCGCAGCGGATCGAGGTCCTGGGCCAGCTCACCGGCGGGGTGGCGCACGACTTCAACAACCTGCTGATGGTGATCGCGGCCGGCCTCGAGATGATCGACCGCCGGAGCGACCCGGCCCAGCGGCGCCGCATCATGGACGGCATGCGGCAGGCCGCCGCGCGCGGGGCGGCGCTCACCCGGCAGCTTCTGGCCTTCTCGCGCCGCCAGGCGCTGCGGGCCGAGCCCGTGGACCTCGTGCGCCAGGTCGGCAGCATGCGGGAGCTGCTGGACCGCAGCCTGCGCGGGGATGTGGAGGTCTCGCTCGACCTCGCGGCGGATCTCTGGCCGGTCGAGATTGATCCCGGCGAGCTGGAACTCGCCCTGTTGAACCTTGCCGTCAACGCCCGCGACGCGATGCCCTCCGGCGGGACGATCCTGATTCGCGCCAGGAATGCCGCCGGCCTGGCCGAGGACGGGCTGCAGGGCGATTTCGTGCGCCTCGAGGTGATCGACAGCGGCACCGGCATGTCGCCGGAGGTGCAGGCGCGCGTCTTCGAACCCTTCTTCACGACGAAGGAGGTCGGCAAGGGCTCGGGGCTTGGGCTGGCGCAGGTCTATGGCTTCGCCCGCCAGTCGGGGGGGGCGGTGCGGATCGACAGTGAGGTGGGGCGCGGCACCACCATCACGCTGCTGCTGCCGCGCGCGGCGCGCGCCCCCGCTGTGCCCGACCAGAAGCCCGCATCCGGGCTGGAGCGGCCCAGGCAGCCGGCCGGGCATGTGCTGCTCGTCGAGGATGACGACGAGGTGGCCGCCCTCGTGGCGCAGCTGCTCGGCGAGCTCGGCTTCGAGGCGACGCGGGCCTCCAGCGCCGCCGCCGCGCTTGGCGCGCTGGCGAATGGCCGCGCCATCGACCTGGTGTTCTCGGACATCATGATGCCGGGCGGCATGAACGGCGTGGAGCTCGCGGGCGAGGTGCAGCGCCGGCGGCCCGGCCTGCCGGTGCTGCTGACGAGCGGCCACGCCGATGCGGCGCGGCAGCATGCGGATGCCGTAGGCATCGCGGTGCTGCCCAAGCCCTACGGCCTCAGCGAGCTTGCCGCCGCGATCCGTGGCGCGCTCAAGCGGCGCCCCGCCGATGCGAGGGCGCTGGCGGGCCGGGCGCGCGCCTGACGGCCGGCACCCGCGGGTCCGGCGTGCGGGGTTGGCGTGGCGGCTGCGCGCCTCTGGGCCGACATCGGCCGGCATGGCGTCCCTCGCCGCGGCAGGCGGGGGCCGGAAAGCCGCCCGGGCGCTATTCCAGCTTGATGCCGGCCTCGGCCAGCAGGCGTTGCAGCGGGACGGCGGCGGCCTGCATCTCCGCGCTCAGCGCCTCGGGCGGGCCGGGGCGGGGGGTGACGCCCTCATGGGTCAGCCAGGCATGCATCGCCGGCTCGCTGATGATGGCGTTCAGCGCCGCGTTCAGCCGCGTCACCACCGGCGGCGGCAGCGTCGCCGGCGCCAGCACCGCCAGCCCGTCGGTAAGCTGCGCGCCTGGCACCTCCTCCCCCACCGTCGGCAGTTCCGGCATGGCCGGGGCGCGCTCGGCATTGGCGATGGCGATGCCGCGGGCGCGGCCGTCATTCAGGTAAGGCCGGGCGAAGAGCACCGTCGCCAGCGTCGCATCCACCCGGCCGCCCAGCAGGTCCGCCATCCCCGCCGCGCCGCCGCGATAGGGCACATGGTTGAAGCTGAGCCCGCCATAGGCCTGCAACTGCTCGATCAGCAGGTGGTAGGAGCTGCCGACGCCGACGCTGGCGAAATTCACCCGGCCGGGATTGGCCCGCGCATGGGCCAGGAAGCTGCGCAGATCCTGGACCGGCAGGCCGGGCCGCACCAGCAGCACCACGCTCATCGGCCCGACCATCGCCACCGGCTCGAGGTCGCGGAAGGGGTGGAAATCCAGCTTCAGCTCGGCCGCCGCGGCGATGATGAGGGTGCCGTAGGAGGTGAAGAGCAGGACGTGGTCGTCCCCGCGCTGCCGCGCCACATGCGCCGCCGCGACATTGCCGCCGGCCCCGCCGCGATTCTCGACCACGACATTCTGGCCGAGCATCGCGCCCAGCCGCTCCGCGAGGCGGCGGCCGACCGTGTCGGTGATCGCGCCGGGGGGGTAGGAGACGACGAGGACCACCGGCCGTGTCGGCCAGGGCGGGTCCGCCGCGCGGGCGCCCCAGGGGCCGAGCAAGGGGCAGACCAATGCCAGGGCCAGCAGCGCCCGGTGCCATGCGCGCATCCGGTTTCCTCCTGTTTTGTCGCCAGCCTGTTGGCCGCGGCGCCGGAGGTCAAGCGCTGGCGCCGGCCAGGCGCCACCCGTCGCCCTTCCGCGGCTTTGCCGCGGAAGGCTGTGCGAGGCGCCGGTCGTGAGCGCCTCCGGGGTCCCCATGAAGCCGCGCAGCGGCTTCGTGGGGGACTAGAGCATGCTGCGTTCGCTTGCGCTCACGCAGCATACTCCAGGCCCTTGTTTTGCGAGCATCTTCACGCGTTCAGATGATTCCATCTGAACGCGCGATCTGCTCTAGAGGGTCGCCCCCTGGGCCTTCCAGAAGGCCTCGGCCGCGGGGTGCCAGGGGACGCCGGCGGCGGCGGTCTTCTGCTTGTCGAGGGTGAAATTCCGGCCCTCGGCATGCACCTGCGCCAGCTCCTGCCGGCCGTTCCAGGTCACCTCCAGGATCTTCGTCACCAGCTCGTTCGGCATGGTGTCCAGCACCGCCAGGATGTTGGCGACGGACATCTGGTGGTTGTCCGTGGTCTGCCCCGGATAGGTGCCGGCCGGGATCACCTCCGGGAAATAGACCGGGCCGTACTTCTCGGTGATCTTCGGCACGTACTCCGCGTGGTCGATCATCTTCAGCGTGATGCCGGGGGAGGCGCCGAGATCGGTGATGGCGCTGGTCGGCACGCCGGAGACGAAGAAATACGCGTCCAGCTTGCCGTCCTTGATGGCGTTGGTGCTCTCCGCCGGGGAGAGCCGCTCCCGCGCCCGGAAATCCTTGTCGCGGTCGAGGCCCGCCGCCTCGATCAGGCGGAAGGCCATCACCTCGGTCGCCGAGCCCGGCGCGCCGGTGGAGACGCGCTTGCCCTTGAGGTCGGTCAGCTTGGTGATGCCGGCGGCGGCGGTGGTCACCACCTGCATGCGGTTGGTGTAGAGCACGGCGATGGCGCGGACCTTCACCGGCCGGCCGCGGAAGCGGTCCTGGCCGTTCACCGCATCCACGCTGGCATCCACCTGGGTGAAGATCATGCCGACGCGCCCGGCGCCGAGGAGCTGGTTGTTGGCGACGGAGCCGCCCGTCACCTCCACCGTGGCGCTCATGCCCGGGATGTTGCGGGAGAGCAGGTTCGCGAGCCCGCCACCCAGCGGGTAGTAGACGCCGCCCGTGGTGCCGGTGGCGATGGCGAGCTGCGTCGCCTCGGCGCGCGCCGCCCAGGGCGCGGCGAGGGTGGCGGCGGCGAGCCCGAAGGCGGAGCGGCGCGTCAGGCCGGTCATGCTGGAACATCCTCCCGGTTGAGTAATGGACCAGAGATAAGCGCCGCGCGCCCTTCCGGGAAGCCCCAGCTTGCTCTGGATCAAGGCGCTGCCGACATGTCCTGCCCAGCCTCTCACCCTAGGCTGCGGGAGACGCCCCGATGACCCTCCAATTGACCGCCCGGGACCTGATGACGCCGGATGTGGTGAGCGTGCCGCCGGAGACCGCCGTGGTCGCGGTGGCGCGGCTGCTGGCGGAGCGCGGCATCTCCGCCGTACCGGTGCTGGATCAGGCCGGCACGGTGCTCGGCATCGTGACCGAGGCCGACCTGATCCGCCGTCTGGCGGGGCAGGAGGATGCGAAGCCGGGCTGGCTGCGCAGCCTCTTCGCCGACCCGGCGGCGATGGCGGATCGCTACGCCCGCACCCATGGCGCCACTGCCGCCGATGTGATGACGCGGGAGGTGGTGACGGTGGGGGAGGCGGCGACGGCCGCGCGGATCGCGCATCTGATGGAGGATCGCGGCATCCGCCGCGTGCTGGTGGTGACGGAGGGGCGGCTGCGCGGCATCGTCTCCCGCGCCGACCTGCTGCGGGCCGTGGTGGCGGCGCCGAAGGAGGAGACGACGCTGGACGACGACCGCATCCGCCGCGCCGTGCTGGCGGCGATGCGCAAGGAACCCTGGGCGGACAGCTTCTACACCCTGGTGGAGGTGAAGGACGGGGTGGTGGAGTTCCACGGCTTCATGCGCGACGCGGCGGCGAAGCGCGCCCTGAAGGTGCTGGCGGAGCAGGTGCCTGGCGTGAAGGGCGTGGTGGACAAGACGGAGCCGCTGCCGGTGTATCTGTATGGGGTGTAGGTCTGTCCGCCAGCGAGGATGTCTTGGTCCGCCGCCGCAAAGGCGGCCCCCACCAACCCCTTCGCGCCGGCGGAAAGGGGGACAGTCAGCCCCCTTAAACCCTCGTCGCCACGCGGCTGGGGCCGCGTGGCGAGATAGTGAATTCAGGCCCGCGGCACCCTGACCGTCGCCAGGATCGCCGCGCCGAGGCAGAGGAACACCAGCACCGTCGCCATGCCGGCCCGCTGGCTCTCCGTCGCCGCCGTCACCGCCGCCAGCGCGGCCGGGCCGAGGAAGCCGGTGACGCGGCCGGAGAGGGCGAACAACCCGAAATGCGCCGCCACCTCCCCCGCCGGGGCAAGGCGCGCCATCAGCGCCCGGCTTGCCGCCTGGGCGGGGCCGAGGAAGCAGCCGAGCCCCAGCGCCAACGCCCAGAAGGCCGCCTTCCCCTCCACCACCAGCAGCCCCGCGCCCAGCAGGATCATCGCGGTCAGCGCGATCAGCACGGTGCGGCGGGAGCCCATGCGGTCCTCCACCAGCCCGAAGCCGGCGGCGCCGAGCCCGGCCGTGACGTTCAGCGCAATGCCGAAGAGCAGGATCTCCTCGAACCCCATGCCGAAGACGCCGGCGGCATAGATGGCGCCGAAGGCGAACAGCGTGTTCAGCCCATCCGTGTAGAACAGCCGGGCGACCAGGAAGCGCAGCATGGCGGGGTTGGCCGGCAGGCGGCGCAGCACCGCCCAGATCTCCGCCAGCCCCCCCCGCGCCGCCTGCGCCCAGCCGGGGCGGGCGCCCGGCGGGTCCGGCAGGGCCAGCAGCACCGGCCAGCCGAACAGCAGGATCCATCCCGCCACCAGCAGCGCCGTCGCCCGCACATGCTCCGCCGCCGCACGATCGAGCCCGAGCGGCGAGGGATCCGGCTGCACCAGCACCACCAGCGCCACGGCGAGGCAGCAGAGCCCGCCGGCATAGCCGAGGCCCCAGGCGAGGCCGGAGACCCGCCCCAGCCGCCCGGGCGGCGCCACGAGCGGCAGCATGGCGTTGTAGAACACCGTCCCGATCTCGAAGGCGACCGTCGCCACACCGACGCAGAGCAGCGCCCAGAGCGCGTCCGCCGGCACCGGCTGGGCGAACCAGATGCCGGCCGTCGCCACCGCCATCACCGCGGTGCTCAGCGCCAGCATCAGCCGGCGCCGCCCGCCGGCATCGGCGACGGCGCCGAGCACCGGGGAGAGCAGGGCGATGGCGAGCCCCGCCAGGGTCTGCATCCAGCCCCACCAGGCTTGGCCGGTCGCCTCGTCCGGGGCGATGCCCTTGGCGAAATAGGCGGCGATGACGAAGGTGGAGACGACGGTCGGGAAGGCACTGTTCGCCCAGTCATAGAGGGCCCAGGCCCAGGCCTGGCGGCTCATGCGGCGCGTAGCCTCGCGGCCAGGGCATGCCAGGGCGCCGGGTCCCACCAGCGCCGGGCGGCGCCGGAGGTGGAGGGCAGCGCCACCACCTCAAAGCCCGCGCCCGCCCCGGACTCCATGAAATGCCGCCAGGGCGCGCGGCCATTGAAAGCGAGGATCCGCGGCGCCGCCGCCCGCAGCCGGGCCGCCAGCCCCGCCGCGTCATAGGCGGCGGGGGAGAGCGCCGCATCCGCCCCGCTCTCATGCTTCGCCAGATCGGTCAGGCCGATGCCCCAGCGTGGCAGTTCGGTGAATTCCTCCGGCGCCAGCAGGCGTGGGGTCAGCCCGGTCTCCGCCAGCATCGGCCAGAAGCGGTTGCCCGGCCCGGCGTAGTAGGCACCGCGCGCGGCCGAGACCGCGCCGGCTGCGCTGCCGACGAAGACGACGCGCAGCCCCGGCGCCAGCACATCCGGCAGCACCGGGCGCGGCGACGAGGCGGGGGCCGGGACGCTGTCCGGCGCGCCGGCCGGGGCTCCGTCCTGCCGCCCCGCGGGCGCAACGCCCGAGAGGGCGGCCACAGCGTGTCCTGGCGGCATCACCGGCGGCGCCGCGTGCCCCGCCCCTCTCCGGCTGCGGCGCAATGAGCTATGCTGTTCCGCCATGACCCTCTCGCTGGACGATCTGCTGGCGCCGATGTCCCCGGCGCAGTTCTTCGCCGAATACCACGACCGCCAGCCTTTGCATGTGAAGGGCGGCGCGGCGAAATTCGCCAGCGTGCTGTCCTGGCGGCAGATCAACCGGCTGCTGGACATGACGCATATCTGGTCCAGCCACTCTCTGCAGCTTGTCCTGGACGGCAACAAGGTTCCACCGGAACAGTATTGCGGCCGCGCCACCAGCCGGGACAACGAGCAGCTCTGGCAGCCCGAGGCGGCGAAGGTGCGGGACTGGGTCGGCCGCGGCGCCAGCCTGGTGCTGAACGACGTGGACAGCCTGACCCCTGGCCTCGCCGCCATCTCCGCCGCGCTGGAAGGGGCGGGGCTGGGGAAGGCGCAGGCCAACGTCTACGTCTCCTGGCAGAGCCACAAGGCCTTCCCGGCGCATTTCGACACCCACGACGTCTGGGCGGTGCAGGTGGAAGGCGAAAAGACCTGGAACATCTGGGAGGGCCGGGCCGACTGGCCGATCCCCCACCCCGCCTTCCGCGCCATGGGCCAGGCGCAGCACGAGCAGGCCAAGGGCAGGCTGCGGGAGAAGGTCACGCTGCGGGCCGGCGACCTGCTCTACCTGCCGCGCGGCTGGTACCACGACGCGCTGGCCGAGGCCCCCGCTTCCGTCCACATCGCCTATGGCGTGCATGCGGTCCATGGCATCGATCTGATGAACATCCTGCTGGACCGCGCGGTGCGCGATGTGGAGTTCAGGAAGCCCCTGCCGCGGCAGGATGGCTCGGCGGCGGCGCGCTTCGCGCTGACGGCGCGGGCCGGGCAGCTCGGCCAGCGGCTGGCGGAATTCTGCCGGGAGCCGCAGGTGATGGCGGTGCTGGAGCAATTCGTCGCCGGCTACCGCTACCAGCGCGGCGGCAACGACCTGCTGGCGGCGCGCGGCCTGGCGGCGCCCGCCGCGGCGGCGGAGGACGCGGCGGCGGCGGTGTTCCGGGTGCTGGCGGGCGGTGCCAAGCCGGTGCGGCGCGGCGCCGATTGGGTGTTGAAGACCGCTGCCGGCGTGGTGCCGCTGAGCCCGCCCGAGGCGGAGGCGGCGGGCTGGATCCTCGGCCGGCCGGATGTGGCGGAGGGGGAGCTGCGGGCGGCGCACCCGGCGGTGGATGCCGCGGCGCTGCTCACCCGGCTGCGCGAGGCCGGCCTGCTGGTGGCGGCGTGATCCCGGCCCTGCTGCTCGCCCTGCTGCTGCCGGCGGTGGCCGGCGCGCAGCCCCGGCAATTCTCCTGCGTCGGCGCGGAGAAGCTGGAGGACGACGTCTTCGCCATCCCCTTCACCCGCGGCGCGGCGGCGCCCGGCGATGCCGCGCGGGCCGGCCTGGCCGCCGCGGCGGAGCGGGCGAAGCAGGTGCCGGAGCGCAATATCTGCGTGCTGGGCCATGCCGGCGGGCAGGAAGGCGGGGCGCAGACCGGGCTGCAATTGGCGGCGCGCCGGGCGAGCGCGGTGGCTGAGGCGCTGGCCAAGCTCGGCGTGGAGCGCGACCGGGTGCGGGCCGAGGCGCGGCGCGCGGCCTTCGCCCGCGGCGTGGTGCCGGAGGAGCGCAGCGTGACGGTGGTGGTGCTCCCCTGACGGGATGCCCTGCCATGGCTTTGCCGCGGCAGGCTGTGCGAGGCCCAGGGCATCGAGCGAATCCGGGGCCCCACAAAGGCCCGCAGCGACGTCGTGGGGATAGGGCTATGCTCCCGGCACCGCCGGCAGATACCGCTCCACCGTCTGGCACAGCACCCAATCCGGCCGCACCCGCGCCACCTCTTCCCAGTCCAGCGCCGGGGACCAGAGGAAGTGGACCTCCTCCACATACTGCGCCAGCCACCAGCACAGCCCTTCCTGGCCATCCGGCGCGGCGAAGGAGTTGCCGCAGACCAGCAGCCGCCCGCGACCCTTGGCCGCCGGGTTCCGCCAGGCCCGGCGGGTGCCGAGATGCGCGCCGCCCGGTGCGGGCGCATCGAGGATCACCTCCGGCCGGGCCAGCCGCACCGCCTCGGCCTCCGCCAGGGGCTCGGCCATCGGCACGCCGAAGAAGCGGAGCGTCAGGTCGCCGCCGCCGAGGCGCCCGCGCGGGGCGAATTCCGGCGCCAGCTCGAGGGGCGGCAGGCCGAGGCTGGCCGCCACCGCCGCCGCCAGCCGCCACGCCCCCTCCGGGGTGAAATGGCTGTCGAGCCGGCGGAACATCGCCTCGGGCGGCGCCTGCCGCAGCACCGCGAGGCCGGAGAGATAGTCGCCCTCCAGCCCGCCCAGCGCCGCTTCCAGCCCCGCCAGCAGGCAGGAGGGGGTTTCGACCGCCAGCGGCAGACGCTCCGCCAGCAGGGAGAGCTTCTCCGGGATGATGAGCTGGCGGAAGCCGATGCCCCGCTGCGCGCAGGCCGTCCGGCGGGCGCGGCAGAGCGCGGCCCATTTCGCCACATCCTCGGCCACGGAGGCCGGGCTCGCCATGGGCGGGTAGAGGTCCAGCACCCGGTTCGGCCCGCCGGTCAGGAACAGCCAGCCGCCCCTGCCCAGCATCGCCGCCCCGTCGCCGGAGACGAGGCCGACCGGCAGGGGCAGCCAGGCGACGCGGTCCTCCTCCGGCCGGCTGTCATCCAGCAGGGCGCGCTGGGCCCAGCCGGAGGCGAAGGCGGTGGTCATCACCTCCAGCATCCGGGCGGCCATGCCGCCGGGCTTCGCGGTCAGGCGCAGCTCGGCCAGGGCATGGGCGTCCAGCGCCTCAAGCGCCGCCACCACGGCGGCGGCGCCGGGGCGGGCGGCCTCAGGCGGGCGGAGGGAGGGGCTGAGGGGCAGCGTCACCGGCGCCAGGCCGGGGGCCTCGGCGGTGACCACCACCTCTCCCGAGGCCAGCTCCGCCGCGGTGAGGGGGGCCGCGGCGTCCAGCCGGAAGGCGCAATCGCCGAGCTGGTGCTGGGTGAGGTCCGGCCGCGCCAGCTCGGCCAGGGCGCGGGCGATCTCCGCGCCGCCGCGGCGGGCGATGATGGTGACCTTCGCCTCCCCACCCTGCAACCGGGCCCAGCCATGCAGGGTGCCGGGCGGGGTCAGCACATCCACCATGCCGATCAGGCTGGGGGGCGGGGAGGGGTCACTTTGCATGCGGCCGGGGTGCTAGCGCAGGCGGGGGGGGAGGGAAAGCAGAGGCAGGGGGCTCTGCCCCCTGCGACCCCTGCCGGGGAGGGGACCCCTCCCCGGCCCCCGGTCTGAGTCCGCTGGTTCAACCTGCCGACTCAGACCGGGGTCCGGGGCCAGGTCCTGGCCCCGGCGGGGGCATGGGGGCAGCGCCCCCATTCTTTCCTCAAAGCTCCGGCCACCTCTCTGCCCAGGGCTCTGCCGCTTCCCACTGCACGGCCATGGCGCAGAGCAGCCCATCCGCCCCGGCCGGCCCGACAAGCTGTACCCCGATAGGCAGGCCGGAGGGCGCGGGCGCGATGGGCAGGGCGATGCCCGGCAGCCCCGCAATATTGGCGAAGTTCGTGAAGATCGCATGGCCCCGCGGCCCCACCGCCTGCCCGGCGATGCTGGGCGGGGCGATCTGCTCCGCCGGCCAGGGCAGGGCGGCGGCGGCGGGCGTCAGGATCAGGTCCCAGGCGCCGAACAGGGCGGCGAAGCGGCGGCGGAACCCGGCCACCGCATCCACCGCGCCGAACAGCGCCGTCGCCGGCAGGGCGCGGCCCGCCTCCGCCATCTGCTGCAGCATGGGCGCGGCCGGTGCGCCGCCCCGCTCTGCCAGCAGCCAGGCGAGGCCGGCTTGGCTGACCGGGCCGAAGATCGCCATCGTCTCCTCCACGGTGAAGGGCGCCTCAGCCTCCTCCACCAGATGGCCGAGGGCGCGGAACCCCGCCGCCGCCTCCGCCGTGGCCGCGGCGATGACCGGCTCCACCGGATGCGCACCGAGCCGCGGCAGGTAGAGGATGCGCTGCCGCCCCGGCACCGCCGGCACGGCCAGGGGCGGCAGGGCGCGCGAGGCCGGGTCTCGCGCATCTTCCGGCGCCAGCACGCGGAGCAGCGCGACGAGGTCCGCGCTGGTCCGGGCGATCGGCCCGATCTGCTCGAAATCCAGCAGGATGGCCGGCAGCCCGTCGCAGCGCGGCACCCGGCCGGGCGTCGGCTTCAGCCCGAGCAGCCCGGTATGGGAAGCGGGCCGGCGGATGGAGCCGCCGCCATCCGTCCCGAGCGCCAGCGGCCCAAGCCCGGCGGCCACGGCCGCCACCGCGCCGCCGGAGGAGCCGCCCGGCGTCAGCGCCGGGTTCCAGGGGTTGCGCGTCGGGCCGAACAGCGTGTTGTCGGTGTAGCCCTGCAGGGTGAATTCCGGGACGTTGGTCTTGCCGAGGATCACCATCCCCGCCGCCCGGCAGCGCGCCACCGGCAGCTCGTCCCGCTCCGGCGCGAAATCCCGGAAGACCGGCGAGCCCCAGGCGCAGGGCAGGCCGGCGACGGTGATGTTGTCCTTCACCGAGATTGGCACGCCATCCAGCGGCGAGAGCGGCGTGCCGGCCCGCCAGCGCGCGGCGCTGGCCCGGGCGGCGGCGCGGGCACCGGCCTCGTCCAGCGCGATGATGGCGTTCAGGCGGGGATTCAGCCGGGCGATGCGCGCCAGCACCGCCTCCAGCGCCATCTCGGGCGAGAGGGCGCCGCTGGCGAAGCGGCCGGCGAGGGCGGTGGCGGAGAGGAGGGCTGCCTCTTCCCCCGCTGGCGGGGAGAGGGCAGGGCGGGCGGGCGGAGGGCTCATGCCGCAAGCTTCCCCGCCGCGGCCCCGCCCCGCAAGCAGAGCGTCAGAACATGCCGCGCAGCCGGGCGAGGCCCGCCCCGGCCTCCGCCACCATCCGCTCGATGATGGCGCCGGCCGGCTCCACCCGGTCGATCAGCCCGACGCATTGCCCGGCCCAGACATAGCTGCCGGCCAGGTCGCCCTCATCCGTGCCGCGGGCATTGGCGGTGCCGGCGATCATCGCCACGATCTCCTCCTTCGGCGCCCCCGCCGCCTCCGCCGCGACGATCCTCTCGGCATAGGGGCTGACCAGCACGCGGCCGGGCATGCCGAGGGTCTTCTTGATGATCATGGTCTCGCCCGGCTGCGCCGTGGCCAGGGCCTGCTTGTAGGCGGGGTGCGCCTTGGCCTCCGCCGCCGCGACGAAGCGGGTGCCCATCTCCACCCCCTCGGCACCCAGCGCCAGCGCCGCGAGCAGCCCGGCGCCGGTGGCGATGCCGCCCGAGGCGAGGACCGGGATCTTCACCGCCGCCACGGTGCGCGGGACCATGACCATGGTGGTCTCGTCCGAGCGGCCGAGATGCCCGCCGCCCTCATAGCCGACGGTGGCCACCATGTCGGCGCCGGCCGCCTCGGCCTTCTTCGCCAGCTCCGGCCCGGCGGTCAGCACCAGGGTCTTCGCCCCCACTTCCAGGCAGCGCTTGATGTAGGGGGCGGGGTTGCCGGCGGTCAGCGCGATGATGCGGACGCCTTCCTCCAGCGCCGCCTCCAGCCCCGGCCAGATATCCTGGCGGCCGATCGGGAAATTCACCGCGAAGGGCTGGTCGGTCAGGGCGCGGCAGCGGCGGATCTCGGCGCGCAGCGCTTCCGGGCCGGAGAGCCCGGCACTGGCGATCTGGCCGAGGCCGCCGGCCGCGGAGACGGCGGCGGCAAGCTCCGCCGTGGCGACGCGGGCGAGGCCGCCCTGGACGATGGGGTAGCGGATGCCGAGCAGGCGGGTGACACGGGTTTCGAGCATGGTGTGCATGCCGCCATGCTGACCCGGCCCGCGATCATGCGCCAGAGCGGCACCTCTTTCGGGGGCGCTGCCTGCTGGTGGCAGTGCCGGCAACCTTCTGCCGGAGCCAGGCCCTGGCCCCGGGCCCGGGCGTGAGCCTCCGGTTGAACCGCCGGGTCTGAAACTCCCACCGGGGTCCGGGGACCGGTCTTTGCCGGCAGTGCCGGCAACCCCCGGCGGGAGGGCAGAGGGCAGAGCCCTCTGCCGGGGCCATGGGGGCGGAGCCCGCACCACCCTGCACGGCCTGTGACCTGGGTCACGCTTTCGCGCGCCCTCGGCCTTGTCACCTCTGCAACCAGAAGCATAGCTTGCCCCGGCCCGGAAACGACCGCACGGCGGCAGGGGGAGAGCGTCATGCGCAGGCGGAAGGCCGCGAAATGGATGGGTCTGGCCGGGGGCCTGTTGCTCGGCGCCTGCAACCTCGGCGCGTGGGACCCGCTGCCGCCCACCCCGGGCCAGGTGCCCTGGTCCCTGCCGGCGCAGCCTGTGAGCACGCTGCCGCAGGGCTGGTCGCCGGAGCTTGCCGCCCGCTTTCACTTCTCCGCCCAGGGCTCGCATCTCATTCCCCGCGCCTGGTTCGCCGCGCTGAATCGCGCCGATGGCGAGGGCCGCTTCGCCGCGCCGGAGAACCTCGCCCGCTACGGCCTGCTCTTCGCCGATGATGCCGGCACCGGGCTGAACCCGGACCGCCTGCCCATCGGCTTCGCCATCGACCCCGTGTCGAATCCTGCCACCGGCCCCTGGCTCGGCCTGACCTGCGCCGCCTGCCATACCGGGGAGGTGGCCTTCCGCGGCACGAGGCTGCGCATCGAGGGCGCGCCGGCCCGCTTCGACTTCGACCGCTTCGTGGCGGATCTCGACGCCGCCGTGCAGGCCACCGGCCGCGACCCCGGGCGCTTCGCCGCCTTTGCCGAACGCGCTGGCACGACGCCCGCCGCGATCACGGATGCCTATGCCGCCTATGCCGCGCGGAGCGCCCGCCACGCCGCGGTGCAGCGGCCGGCGCATGTCGCCGGCTTCTCCCGCGTCGATGCGCTGGGGCAGATCATCAACAGCATCGCCGTGCTTCATCTTGCCGCCCCGCCGGAGGTGGTGGAGGCCAACCGCCAGCCGCCGCGCGCCCCCGTCTCCTACCCCTTCCTCTGGACCGCGCCGCGGCAGGACTGGGTGCAATGGGTGCCCATCGCCAGCTCCCCCATCGGGCGGAATTCCGGGGAGGTGCTGGGGGTCTTCGGCGAGTCCAACCTGACGGCCCCGGGCACTCCCGGCCGCTTCGATTCTTCCGTGCAGTACCAGGCGCTGGCGGCGCTGGAGGATTGGCTGCGCAACCTGGAGCCGCCGGCCTGGCCGGAGGCGACCTTCGGCGCCATCGACCGCGCCCGCTGGCAGGAAGGCCAGCGCATCTTCCAGCGCGACTGCCAGGGCTGCCACAACATGCCGCCCTTCCGCCTGACCGATCCGCGGCAATCGCTCGACGGCAGCCAGTTCATCCGCATCAGCGCCGTGCCGCAGCGCGTGGTGGGCACCGACCGCACCTATCTGGACGCGCTGCAGAATTGGCGCATCCGCACCGGCCCGCTGGCCGACCTCTTCGAGGGCCGGGAGGAGGTGGCGGCGGCCGACTACTTCCTGACGACGGTGAAGCAGGTGGTGGAGACCGGCACCGCCGCCGCCGGCCTGACGCGCCGCCGGCTGCTGGACACCGGCGAGGCCCGCGCCTGCCCGGGCGGCTATTCCCGGCGCATGGTGGCGCAGATCCCCCGCCCCACCGGCGCCTTCGAGGTGCGCGACGCCTGCGCCATCCCCGATGGCCGCCTTGCCCGGCTGGCGCCGGAGCGCTGGAACATGCCGGCCAGCCAGCTCGACAGCCTGAAGGCCGGGCCGCTCCTCGGCATCTGGGCCACCGGGCCGTTCCTGCACAACGGCTCCGTGCCGACGGTCTATGACCTGCTCTCCCCGCCCGCCGAGCGCCCCGCGGTGTTCTGGGTGGGAAGCGCGGAGCTGGATGTGGAGAAGCTCGGCTTCGTCGCCGCCGAGGCGCCCGGCCTGTTCCGCTTCGACACCTCGCAGCCGGCGAATTCCAACCAGGGCCATGCCTTCCCGCGCCGCAGCCTGACGCCGGCGCAGCGGCTGGCGGTGGTGGAGTACCTGAAGAACCCGCAGCGCTGGGAGGGTGCGCGATGAGCTTCCTGGACCGGCTGGACGCATTGCCGGAGGCGGAGCGCTTCCCGCTCATCTGGCAATGGATCAACAGCGAGGACCCGCGCCCCTTCTTCGCGGAGCTGCGCGCCCGCCGCCCAGTGCTGGCGACGCCGGTCTGCACCCTGGTGGCGCGTTTCGACGACGTGATCGAGGTGCTGCGCCTGCCCACGGTCTTCACCGTGCAGCCCTACGTGAACGCGCTCGGCACCTACATGCTGGCGCAGGACGAGACGCCAGACCATGCGCTGGACAAGAGCGTGATGACGGCGATGCTCGACCGGCGGGACCTGCCGCGGGTCCGCGCCTTCGTTGCCGCCGAGACGGACAAGGTGCTGGACGGGGCGGGGGAGCGGATCGAGGCGGTCTCCGGCATCACCCGCCACATCCCGGTGCGGCTGGTGCAGGAGTATTTCGGCTTCGCCGGCAGCGACGCGGCGAAGCTGCAGGAATGGTCCTACTGGGCGCAGATGGACGGGTTCCACAACTACCCCTGGGACCTCGGCGCCGACCATGACCACATCCATGCCGAGGCACGCCGCAGCCTGGGCGAGATGAAGGACTACCTGGCCGGGCTGCTGCGCGACCGGGTGGCGGCGCTGAAGGCGGGGAAAGCCCTGCCGGACGACATCGTGGCGCGGCTGCTGCAATCCCGCATCGCCGGCCCCGTGGGCTTCCCGCCGGAGAAGCTGCTGCTGAACGTCGGCGGGCTGCTGATCGGCGCGGTCGAGACCTCCTCCCAGGCCACGGCGCAAATCATCGAATGGCTGCTGCAGCGGCCGCCGCGGCTGGAGGCGGCGGTGGCCGCGGCGCAGCTTCCCGACCCGAAGGCGTTCGACGGGCATGTGTGGGAGGCGCTGCGCTTCGCGCCGATGTCCCACTACCTGTTCCGCAAATCCGCCGCGGCGCATGTGCTCGGCCGCGGGCAGGCGTGGGAGACGGAAATCCCGGCCGGCACCCATGTGCTGCCGCTGATCGGCAGTGCGAGCTTCGACGGAACGCGCTTCGCCGCCCCGGATGCCTTCGACCCGACGCGGCCGATCCACAGCGCCTTCCATTTCGGCTGGGGCCACCATGCCTGCCTGGGCGGGCACATCGCGGAGGTGCTGATCCCGGAGATGGCGCGGCGCGTGCTGCTGCGCTCCGCCATCCGGCTGGAAACGCCGATCGACCGGCGCGGCGGGCCGTTTCCGGAGACGCTGGGCATTGCCTGGGCGTCGGGGGGCGCGGTGTAGGGAGAGGTTGGGGGCTCCGCCCCCAAACCCTCGCCGGGGAGGATACTCCTCCCCGGACTCCGGCGTGGGTCTGCTGGTTCGACCTGCCGACTCACACCGGGGTCCGGGGCCAGGTCCTGGCCCCGGAGGGAGTGCAGAG
>NZ_JAMZIK010000230.1 GCF_024178315.1 Siccirubricoccus soli
GGCACAGCTGGGTAGCCAAGTGCGGACGGGATAACTGCTGAAGGCATCTAAGCAGGAAACCCCCCTCAAAACGAGGTCTCCCTCGAGGGCCGTGATAGACCATCACGTCGATAGGCCGCAGGTGGAAGTGCAGCAATGCACGCAGCCAAGCGGTCCTAATCGCCCGATAGAGCTCAGATCCATCATCACTGCAGCGCCACCCGCAAGGGTGGCACCGCATGCAGCACCAAGCCGCGCACACACGCATACTTCCAGAACCGCACAACCAATCCCGGATGTTCTTTCCATCAGGATCCGGCCAGGTGGCCCGGTGGTCATCGCGAGGATGACACACCCGATCCCATCCCGAACTCGGCCGTGAAACACCTCAGCGCCCATGGTACTGCTGCTCAAGCAGCGGGAGAGTCGGTCGCCGCCGGGCCACCTCGCCGGATCCTGATTGAATACTGCCCTGCCGGGTGACGGTCCGCTCGCCGGACCCGCCGCCCGCAAGCCGGAGACCTCCTCCGAAGCCCCCGATGGCCACAGCCTCGGGGGCTTTGTCGTTTTCGGCGCCTGCGGCCGTTCCACGCTCTCCCGCGGCCCGGCCCCGCTTGGTTGGCCTCACCGCAAGGTGAGGCCAGAGGCTCCGTCACAAGAAGCACACTCCGCCGACCGGCCGCCAGAGCCGGAACGACAGGAGGCTTCCATGTCACGTTCGAAGGGCCCCGCCCGGCGCATGCCGCGGCGGCCGTTCCTGCTGGGCGGTGCCGTCCTCGCCATGGCTGCGGCGCGGCCCGTCCGCGCGGCCCGCTACCCGGAGCAGACGGTCCGCTACATCAACCTCTTCCCGCCCGGCGCCGCCACCGATCTTCTCTCCCGCGCCTATTGCGGCACCGTCAGCGCGCTGGCGGGCCAGCAATTCGTCGTCGAGAACCGCTCGGGCGCCGGCGGCACGGTCGGCCAGGCGGCGATCGCCCAGGCGCCGCCGGATGGCTACACGCTCGGCCTCGGCAGCATCGCCTCGCTGGCCATCGCCCCGTCGATCTACCCCAGCCTGCCCTACGATCCCGCCCGCGATTTCACCTATGTCGCCGGCATCTGGCAGGTGCCAAACCTGCTCTTCTGCAACCCCCGCCTGCCGGTGCGCTCGCTGCAGGAGATGGTGGTGCTGGTGAAGGCCAATCCGGGCAAGTACCTCTATGGTTCGGGCGGCTCCGGGACCAGCCCGCACCTGACCATGGAATGGCTGAAGCAGGTGGCGCGGCTCGAGATGGCGCATGTGCCCTATCGCGGCGGCGCGCCGATGCTGCTCGACCTCATCGCCGGGCGCGTCCACTTCGCCTTCGACAACCTGGCCAGCCTGCTGGCGCCGGTGCAGCAGGGGCAGATCCGCCCGCTGGCCATCACCAGCAAGGAGCGCAGCCCGCTGCTGCCCGAGGTGCCGACGACGAACAGCGTCTATCCACAGCTCGAGATCACCTCCTGGGGCGGGCTGGTCGGCCCGGCCCGCATCCCGCCGCCGATTGTCGGGCGCTTGGCGGAGTTGACCCATGCGGCCCTGCAGGATGCCGGGTTGCACCGCGTCTTCCGCGAGCAGGGCGCCACGCCCTGGTGGCTGCCGCCGGAGGACTTCGCCACCTTCCAGCAGCAGCAGCAGCGTTTCTTCGCCGGGCTGGTGGCGCAGGTGGGCGCCATCGCGAATTAGATCGGTCGTGGTTTCATGCCGGCCGCGTGCGATGCCGACCGAGGTCGGTCCACGGGCACGCGGCCGGTAGGTCCTTCAGCCCGGCGCGTAGCCGCCGCACCAACCCTGCGGGCGATGCCGCCCGGGCAGAGGGGGCGCGGATGCTGCCGCACCGCCGGCGAATGGCTGGAACAGCCGCACGGAGCAGGGTCCAGTGCGGCCAGACCGCGGGGGGGGCAGCGGCCGCTCGCGCCACTCGGGCAGGCCGGGCCAAGCGGCCTGCCGCCAAGCCGGCTGCCACGACGAAGGATGGCACCAGGGGAGGCCCCGGCGCGGCAGCGCCGGCCCCAAATCGTAGGGCGATGACCCATAGCGATCCGGGGAGGAACTGACCGACCGGAGAGCAGAAAGACAGGCTAGGTTGGAACCTCCCATGCATTACGAGGCGTAAATTTGCCGGGCATGCTAAATCTGGAGCTGAACCGAGACGCCATGCGGCGGGTTGGGTTGCGCGTGTGCCTTGCCTCCATCTCCGGCCATGACCGGGACCCCGGCAGATGATGCGGGTGTATTCCTGCCTGACCACCCAGCATCATCCGGAACTCCTCCTGCTCGTGGCGGCGCTCTGCCTGTTCGCCTGCCTCACCTCGCTCATGCTGGCGCAACGGGGGCGGGCGGCGGCGCCGGAGCGGCGGATCCGCTGGCTGCTGCCGGCGGGCCTGGTCACCGGCATCAGCATCTGGGTGGTGCATTTCGCCGCCATGCTGGTCTACCGGCCGGACGTCGAGATCCTCTTCGACGTGCGGATGGCGGTCCTGTCCATCCTCCTGGCCTGCGGCGTCGCCACAGGGGGCTGGCTGGCGGCGTTCCGCGGCGCGGTCGAGCGGCCGGTGGCGGGTGGCCTGCTCATCGGCGCCGCGCTGGCGCTCGCTCATTTCTGCGACATAGCAGCGCTGCGCGTGGCCGGCGACGTCTCCTACGATGCCGATCTCATGGTCGCCTCGATTGTCGCCGGCTTGGTGCTCTGCGCCGTCGCCGTGCGCCTGCTCGCGGCACGCTCCGATATCCAGCCCCCGCTGGGGCCGGCCTTCGTCTTCGCCTGCGGGATCCTTGTCCTGCATTTCGTGGCGATATCGGGCGTCTCCATCATGCCCACGGATGCGGATCCGACGGAGGGCCTGGCGCTCGAGATGAGCGGGATTCCCGCCCTCGTCATCGCCTCGGCCATCCTGGTGCTCTCGATCGGGCTCGGGATCGGCTATCACGACCGCCGCATCGCGGAACTCACCGGCCGGGATGCCGAGCGGCTGAAGGAGCTGGTCGCCGCGCTGCAGCGGAGCGAGGAGCACCACCGCTACTCCGTGGCGCTCAACCCGCAGATCCCCTGGCTCGCCGAGCCCGATGGCACCATCTCGGAAGGCAGCCCGCGCTGGGCCGAGGTGGTCGGCGTCCCCGTCGCGGAGGCGCTTGGGGAAGGCTGGGTGCAATCGGTGCATCCGGAGGACCGGGCGGCGGCCGCCGGCACCTGGCGGCAGGTGGTCGCCGCCAGGGGCGTCCTGCCGCTCGATATCCGCTACCGCCTGAAGCAGCGCGACGGCAGCTATCGCTGGGTCCGCGCGCGGGCCCAGGCGCGGCGGGACGCGCATGGCGCCGTCGTCAAATGGTACGGCACGCTGGAGGACATCCACGAAAAGGTCCTGGCCGAGACCGCGCTGCGCGCCAGCGAGGAGCGCTACCGCCTGGCCTCCCGCGCCACCAAGGACATCATCTGGGACTGGTCGCACGAAACCGACCAGGTCCAGTGGGGCGACGCGATCGAGACGGTGCTGGGCTATCCGGAGGCGAAGTCTGGCACCTCCTTGCAGTGGTGGGTGGAGCTGCTCCACCCGGAGGACCGCGACCGGCTTGTGGCGCAGGTGAAAGAGGTGCTGGAGGGCACGGGCACAAGCTGGCTCGCCGAGTACCGCATCCGCGCCGCCGACGGCACCTGGCTGCACATGCTCTCCCGCGGCCAGATGATCCGCGCCGCGGAGGGGCGGCCGGTACGTACAGTCGGCGCCCTGCTCGACATCACCACCATCAAGCGGGTGGAGGAGGATCTCCGCCGGGCGGCGCATCACGACCCCCTGACCGGCCTGCCGAACCGCGCCCTGTTCGCCGAAAGGCTGGAGGCCGCCTTCACCGAGGCCGGGGCGGCGGGGCGCTGCGTCGGCCTGATCACCCTCGACGTGGACGGCTTCAAGGCGATGAATGACGGCCTGGGCCATGCGGCCGGCGATGCCGTGCTGCGGGCGGTGGGCGAGCGGCTCTGCCGCAACGCGCCCCCCGGCGCCACGGTGGCGCGGCTCGGCGGCGACGAATTCGCCGTGATCCTCCCCGGGCTGCAGCCGGAGGATGCCCGCATCGAGACGGTGGAGCGGATCCTGGAGGGGGTCGGCGCGCCCCTCGCGCTCCATGGCCGCAGCGTGGCGCCGAGCCTCAGCGCCGGCGCGGCGATGTGGCCACGGGACGGCACCGATGCGGAGGAGCTGCGGCGGAGCGCGGACCTCGCCCTCTACGCCGCCAAGGCCGCGGGCCCCGGCAGCATCCGCGGCTTCCGGCCGGCGATGCGCCAGGAGGCGGAGCGCCGCGCCACCATGCTGCGCGAGGCACGGCAGGCCCTGGCCGACGACCGCGTGGTGCCCCATTACCAGCCGAAGATCTGCCTGCGAACCGGCGCCCTGGTGGGGCTGGAGGCGCTGCTGCGGTGGCAGCATCGCGACCATGGCGTCATGCCGCCAGGCGCGGTCTCCGCCGCCTTCGAGGATGCCGAGCTGTCGGTCCAGCTCACCGACCGCATGCTGGAGCGGGTGCTCGCCGACCTCGTGCGCTGGCTCGACAAGGGCTTCGATCCCGGGCGGGTGGCGATCAACGGCGCGGCGGGCGACTTCGCCAGGGGCGATTTCGCCGAGCGCATCCTCAGCCGGCTCCACGCCGCGGGCATCGATCCGTCGCGGCTCGAGCTCGAGGTGACGGAGACGGTGTTCCTCGGCCGGCTGGCGCTGCCGGTGGAGCGCGCGCTGCAGACCCTCTCGGCGGCGGGCGTCACCATCGCGCTCGACGATTTCGGGACGGGCCATGCCTCCCTCACCCATCTGCGGCAGCTGCCGGTGCACACCATCAAGATCGACCGGACCTTCGTCGCGCGCATGCCCTCCGAGCCGAGCGACGCCGCGATCGTCGCGGCGGTGATCGGCCTCGCGCGGCGCCTGGGCAAGACGACCGTCGCCGAGGGGGTGGAGACGGAGCTGCAGGCGAGGCTGCTCGCCGAGCAGGGCTGCGACATCGGGCAGGGCTACCTGTTCGGCCGCGCGGTGGAGGCTGCCTGCATCGAGCAGGCCGCAGGCGCCCGCCCCTTCCGGCGGGCCGGCGGCCTCGCCTGAGGCGCGGGGATACCGCCCCGCCGGCATCAGGTCGGGGCCAGCCAATCCTCCGAGCGCAGCCCCTCGACCCGGCGGAACTCGCCGAGATTGCCGGTGATCACCACCAGGCCCTGGCTGCGGGCATGGCCGGCGATCAGGATGTCGTAGGGCCCGATGAGCTGCCCGCGCCGCTCCAGCTCGGCATGGATCTCCCCGGCATGGGCGGCGGCGGCCTCGTCGAAGGCGAGGACTGCGAGCCGCGCCGCCAGCCCCTCCACCGCCCGCCGGTTCTCGGCCGGGCGGGCGGAGCGGGCGGCGCCGTGCAGCAGCTCGGCCAGGGTGATGGTCGAGATGCAGAGCGTCTCCGCCTCCGCGTTGAAGCGCGGCCGCAGCCCCTGCGGCCGGTCCCGCAGCAGGCGGATGCAGAGATTGGTGTCCAGCATGTGCCGGAGCATCAGAAGGCTTCGCGGCGCTGATGCTCCGGCTGGGCCCGCTCGCCGAGGTCGATGCCGGGCGCGGCGAAGAAATCGTCCCACAGCGCGGTGGCGGGGACGATGACGCGCCGGGCGCCGTCGCGGAGGATCGCCACCTCCCGCACGCCGGGCGGGAAGGCGACATCCTTCGGCAGGCGCACGGCCTGGGAGCGGTTGCTCTGGAACAGGGTGGTGCGGGTCATGGCCACGGTCTTGGATATGCCTTACGTATATCCTCTCCGGCTGCCGCCGACAAGGGCGGCGGCGTGGACTTTGGTGAGGCGACGGGCCCCCAGGGGCCCCCGCCGCAGTGGCGCCCTGGACCGGCAGCCCGTTGCGCCTCCGAGTCGCGTGGAGTCTGGTGAGGCCCGTCCACCGCCGCGGCGGGGATTCCGGTGAGGAAGGCGTGGATTTTGGTGAGGCCGGCTCACGACGGAACAAGGGCTTGGCTGGGTTATCCCGTGGATTCTGGTGATCAATTACTAATAGTAGAAACAAATATCTTCCCTAGTAGTTGTCTCACCGAAGTCCACGGCGACCGGAGGCCTTGGACGTGGCAGAAGGGCGCATGACGGGGTCCGTGCTGGACCGGACGGAGCCGGTGATGGGGACGGTACACGACCTGCTGGAGACCAAGGGCAAGCAGGCTGCCCTGCAGGCCGGGCTGGGCCGCGACCTGGTGGAAGCCGCCGCCGCCTATATGGGCGATGAGGATGGCGCGCTCAGCTTCGTCTACAGCGGCTGGGCGCAATGCGCGCTGCCGCATCGCCGCCTGCCGGACGACCAGGCCTGGGAAATCGCCGCCGAGCGGGTGCGGCTGGTGGTGGAGCCGGGGCGCCGGCCGCGGCACGGCGATGGCCCGCTGGAATTCCTCGGCGTGCCCTTCGGCAGCCATGCCCGGCTGATCCTCCTCTACCTGCAGACGGAAGCGCTGCGCACCGGCTCGCGCGAGGTGGAGCTGGGGCGCAGCCTGCGGGACTGGATGGGCCGCATCGGCGTCAGCGTCGGCGGCCGCACCGGCATGCTGGTGAAGGACCAGGCGGAACGCATCTCCCGCTGCCGGCTGACCTTCCATCTCCAGGGCGGCAAGTCGGCCGGGCTGATCAACCAGTCCATCGTGGACCGCGCCCTGTTCATCGAGGATGAACAGGCCGGGCAGGGCCGCCTTTCGCTGGAGACGGCGAAGCTCTCCGAGGGCTTCTTCGAGCAGCTCCGGCGCCATCCGGTGCCGCTGGAAGAGGCGGCGATCCGCGCCCTCTCCAACAACCCGGCGGCGCTCGACACCTATCTCTGGCTGGCCTACCGGCTGCACGCCCTGGCGGGGCCGAAGCTGGTGCCCTGGCCAGCGCTGAAGGGACAGTTCGGCGCCGGCTACCGGGAGCTCTACCACTTCAAGAACAAGTGGACCGGGGCGCTGCAGATGGCGCTGGCCGTCTATCCCGCCGCGAAGGTGGAGGTCGTCGATGACGGGGTGGTGCTGAAGCCCTCCCGCCCACCGGTCCTGCCGAAGGTCGTCGCCATCCGCTGAAGCCCGGCCCGGAAAGCACCTGCTTTCCGAGTCGGATATCGCGCTCGGCGCTGGTGTGGCGGCTACGCGCCAGATTCGAGGACCTGCCGGCCCGCGCCCAGGGACCGATATCGGTCAGCATGTCGCGCGGCCGATGTGAGGGCGGGGCCAGCCCGCCTCACCAATGTCCACACCCTTGCGGGGGATGTACTCACCAGAGTCCCCGCTGCCGGTGTGCCGCTAGCCCTCGCCGCCGTCCCGCCGCGCCTCGAACTCCCCCACCAGCTCCACCAGCCGGCCGAGCAGGAAGGCGGCAAGCCCGGACGGGGCCGAGTTCAGGATGGTGAAGCGGGTCCCCTCCTCCAGCTCCTCGATATGGATGAAGGAAAGCCCCTGCGGCACCGCGGGCAGGGCCGGGGCAGCGGGCTCCGGCGCCACCTGCCGCAGCGCCGCGAGGACCAGGCCGAAGCGGGCATCGGAGGGGGCGGCGCGGAAATCCGGCTGCTCGGCCAAGCGGGCGGCCACCTCCAGCGCGCCCTGGGCGGAGACGGCCTCGGCCAGCGCCATCCAGCGCGGCCGGCCGGCCCGTGGCGCCGGTCCGATCGCCCGCACCAGCCAGCGCGGGATCGCCCGGGCGACGGCGAGGTAGCGGGTCATCTCCGCCGGATGGGCGGCAAGTGCCGCGTGCAGCGTCGCACGGTCGAACCCCTTCGCCTCCAACTCCGCCGCGAAGATCGCGCGCTCGATGAAGGAGAGGTTGCGCCGCTCCGCATTCTCCTTGCCCTGGGCGATGACCAGCTCGGCATCCGTCAGCGGCCGGATGATGGCCCGGACGGGGATGCCGAGCTCCGCCGCGGCGGCGAGACGCCGGTGTCCATAGGCCACCTGGTAGCGGCCGGCCGAGTCGGGATGCGGGCGGAGCAGGATCGGCACCTGCTGGCCGGCGGCGGCGATGCTCTCCACCAGGCGGCGGTATTCGGCATCGCTGGTGCGGGCGATGCGGTCCTCGGCGAAGGAGGGATCGACGCTGGCGGGGTCGATCTCGAGCACCGCCTGGCCGTTGCGCATCTCCTGCTCCAGTCGCTCGGCCCGGCGCGCCTCCTCCTGCAGCCGGGAGAGGTCGAGCCCCATGGCCCGCACCGCGCCGGAGGGGATGCGGCGGCCCACGGCCTCGGGGGTCGGCGACTCGGGCGGGGGGGCCTCGGCGGCGGGTCCCGCCGCCAGCAGGTCCTTCAGCAGCTGCTTGCGCTTCATGCGGGGCGCCCCCAGGCTTGGCGGATGAGGTCCGTGATCTCGGCATTCACCGCGTCCATCGCCTCCAGCGCCCGGGCGTAGCTGCCCCGCGCGCCGCCCTGGCGGCCGATCTCGTAGAGGGTCTGCTTGGTCAGCCCGGCATCGGAGACGGCGGTGGATTTCAGCATGGCATTGGTCAGCACCCGCTCCCCGAACAGGGTGCGGAGGAAGCCCACGATCTGGGTCTGCGGCCCGTCCTGCGGCTCGTAGCGGGTGACCAGGTAGCGCAGGAAGCGGTAGTCCAGCCGCCCGCCCGCGCTCCGCACCACCTCCAGCAGGTCCGAGGTCATGAAGAGGAACTGCCCCATGCTGGCGATGTCCAGCATCTGCGGGTGGATGGTGACGATGACGCCGGTGGCGGCGCAGAGCGCGCCGAGGGTGAGGAAGCCGAGCTGCGGCGGGCAGTCGATGACCACCACGTCATAGGCGGGGGCGATGCCGGCCAGCACCTCGGCGATCCGGGCGAAGAAGGGGCTTTCGCCGGAGCGCGTGCCGCGCGCCAGGATGCGCGGCGTGTCGTGCTCGAATTCCTGCAATTCGAGATTGGCCGGCACCAGGTCCAGCCGGTCGAAATAGGTGGGCCGGATGACCTCCCGCAGCGGCCGGCGCCGGTCATCGTAGCGCAGCGCGGCGTAGAGCGTGTCGTTCTCCCCGAGATCGGCCTCGGGCTGGATGCCGAACAGGGCGGAGAGGCTGGATTGCGGGTCGAGGTCGATGGCCAGCACGCGGTAGCCGCGCAGCGCCAGGTACTGGGCGAGGTGGGCGGCGGTGGTGGTCTTGCCGGAGCCGCCCTTGAAATTGGTGACGGCGAGGACCTGCAGCGGCTCTCCCGGCAGGCGCTGCGGCTCGTAGCTGCGGCGGTCGGAGGCGGAGAGGAAGCGGCGCAGCTCGTTGATCTGGGCGAGGGAGTAGGAGCGGCGGCCGCCGATGCCGGTCTCCGGCTGCGGCCCCTGGCCAGCGAGGGAGAGCTGGCGGAGATAGGCATCCGTCACGCCGATCAGCGCCGCCGCCTCGCCGCTGGAGAAGCGCCGGAGCGTCTTGACCGATTGCGGCGGGAACAGCCTGGCCCGGAGCGAGGCAAGCTGGCCGCTAAGGGTGAGCGCATCCTGGCGGATCAGCCCGTCGAGCTGGGCCGGCGCTACGGCCTCGGCCGGCACGGCTGGAGTCATCTACGGCTTTTCCCACTTATTACGGGGTAAATCCGTAGGCCCTCTGGACACTCTCTGGCAAGCGCCGAGTGGTAGCGTTGACAGCTGTCAAAAGCCCCTAGGGCGTTCCAGCCATGGCAGGGACGCCGTCCAGCCGGTACGGGGAACTCAACCTCCGGTGCCTGACTTGCGTTCCGGGCACTTGGCGCGTTCTCTAAAAAACCTTGAGGACAACCTACGATGGCAGGCCGATGACCCAGCCCCGCCTTGCGTCCAGTGACCCGGCCCGCTTCCGCCCTGCCACCGGCCAGCCTGGGGCCCTCGCGGCCGGGCTGTTCCACCTGCCCGCCCGGCCAGGATATGGAATCTCCTGGAATGCGTAACGTTCCGATCGCCCGCATCATCACCGGCTGCTTCGCTATCGTCCTGGCGGCGATGGTAGCCGCCGGCGGCATCGCCTACTGGCAAACCAGCGAGGTCAATCGCCAGGTCGGACTCGTCCGGGACGATGCGGCCGATCTCAACCTGGCAGCAGAGCTCAGCATCGACTGGGGGCAGCGCTACGCCCTGCTGCAATCGCATGTGCTGGCCACGGACGCCACGGCCATGCGGACCATTGAGGACCGGCTGCGGGCCAACCGCGACCTGCTTGCCCGCCTCGCCCGCCAGCAGCATGAAGGCGGCGGGGAGGATGTGGCCGGGCGCGCCTTCGACAAGGTGCGGGCGCTGGAGGATGCCTACCGCGCCGGGGAGGCCGAGGTGCTGCGGCTGAGCCAGGCCAACAGCAATGCCGAGGCGCGGGAGCTGCTGCAGCAGCGCATCAACCCGGTCTATGACCAGCTCCAGGCCGCGCTGCTCGAAGGCGTCACCCATAACCGACAACGGGTCGAGACAGCGACCGCGGAGATCGTCCAGGCCAGCCGCGCGACGCAGATCGGCGCGCTGTCCTCCATCGCTGGTGTGACGTTGCTCGCCCTCGCCGCCGGCTATTTCCTGCTGCGGGCCATCACCGTCCCGCTCGGCCGGCTGACCGCGGCGGCGGACCTGATCCGCGAGGGCGACCTCACCCGCCGGGTGGAGCTGGATCGCCAGGACGAATTCGGCGTCCTCGCCGCGGCCTTCAACCGCATGGTCACGGACCTGACGACGCTGATCGGGCAGATCCAGCGCGCCGGCATCCAGGTCAGCACCTCGGTCACCGAAACCGCCGCCACCGCCAAGCAGCAGCAGGCGACGGCCAGCGAGATCGCCGCCACCACCAGCGAGATCGGCGCCACCTCCCGCGAGATCTCGGCCACCTCCAAGGAGCTGGTGCGGACGATGGAGGAGGTCTCCGACGTCGCCGACCAGACGGCCACCCTGGCCGGAGAGGGCAAGTCGGGCCTCGCGCGCATGGAGGAGATGATGCGCCAGGTCGCCGCCGCCGCCGGCTCCATCAACGCCAAGCTCGGCGTGCTGAACGAGAAGGCGGGCAACATCAACCAGGTGGTCACCACCATCACCAAGGTGGCGGACCAGACCAACCTGCTCTCCCTCAACGCCGCCATCGAGGCGGAGAAGGCCGGCGAGTACGGTCGCGGCTTCAGCGTGGTGGCCACCGAGATCCGCCGCCTCGCGGACCAGACCGCGGTCGCCACCTACGACATCGAGCAGATGGTGAAGGACATCCAGTCGGCGGTCTCCGCCGGCGTCATGGGCATGGAGAAATTCTCCGAGGAGGTCCGCCGCGGCATGCAGGAGATCCAGCAGGTCGGCGGCCAGCTCGCGGTCATCATCGACCATGTCCAGGGCCTCGCCCCGCGCTTCGAGAGCGTGAGCGAGGGCATGCAAGCCCAGGCCACCGGGGCCGGGCAGATCAGCGACGCCCTGGCGCAGCTCGGTGAGGCCGTCAGCCAGACCGTGGAATCGCTGCAGCAATCGAGCCTGGCGATCGACGAGCTCAACCATGTCGCCACCGCGCTGCGCGGCAGCGTCTCCCGCTTCAGGTTGCAGGGGTAGGCGGACCCCATCGGGCTGGAAGGCCGCGCCATGCTGTTTCTGCTGTTCCACCTGGGCGAGGATCCCTGCGTCCTGGACGCCAACCGCATCAGCGAGATGCTGCCCTGCGTCCGGGTCCGCACCGCGCCCGGCGCGGCGCCGGGCGGCATCGGCGCCATCAACCTGCGCGGCGCGCCGGTGCCGGTCATCGACCCGGGCGAGCTGCTGCTCGGCCGCCCGGCGCCGCTGCTGCTCAGCACCCGCATCGCCCTGGTCCGGGATGCCGGGCCGGGCGCGCCGCCCCTGCTCGGGCTGGTGCTGGAGCGGGCGAGCGAGACGCTCCGCCTCGACCCCGCCGATTTCGTCTCCCCCGGCTTCGCCGGCGGCGGCCCCGGCCTCGGGCCGGTGCTGGCGCATGAGCGCGGGCTGATCCGCTGGATCGACCCCGGAGCGCTGTTCGCCCTGGCCGGCGGAGCGTCCCCGGCGGAGCTGCGAGGATGACCGAGGAGATCGAGAGCCTGCTGAAGGAGACGATGGGGCTCGACGCCGCGACCATCGGCAGCGCCGCCATCGCCCGCGCGGTGCGCGCGCGCCAGGCGGCCTGCGGGCTGGAGGACGCGGCCGCCTATGCGGCGCTGGCGCGCGAGTCCGCGGCGGAGCTGCAGGAGCTGATCGACGCGGTGGTGGTGCCGGAGACCTGGTTCTTCCGCGACCGCGGCGCCTTCAACGCCATGGTGCAGCTGCTGCGCGACGGCGCGCTGGAATGGAGTTTCGGCCGCAAGCTCCGCCTCCTCAGCCTGCCCTGCTCGACCGGGGAGGAACCCTATTCCATGGCCATGGCGCTGCTGGATGCGGGGTTCGCGCCGGACAGCTTCCTCATCGAGGCGGTCGATGTCAGCGCCCGCTCCATCGCCCTGGCGCAGCGCGCGGTCTATGGCCGCAACGCCTTCCGCGGCGCCGACCTCGCCTTCCGCGACCGGCATTTCGAGGCGGTGCCGGGCGGCTTCCGGCCGAGCGAGGCGGCCCGCCGCTCCGTCCGCTTCAGCCGCGGCAATGTCTTCGAGGCCGCCACCCTGCCGGGCAACGCCAGCCAGGACATCGTCTTCTGCCGCAACCTGCTGATCTATTTCGACCGGCCCACCCAGGAGGCCACGCTGCAGACACTGCACCGGCTGCTGCTGCCCGGTGGCTTCCTGTTCCTCGGCCCGTCGGAGACCGCGCTGCCCTCGCGCCGCGATTTCACCTGGGCGAAGCTCCCCATGGCCTTCGCCTTCCGCAAGGCGCCCCCCGGCGCGGTCCTGCCCCTGGCCCGGCCCGCCGCCCGGCCGGTGGCGGCGGCAGGGCGCGCGGCGGTCCCCGTGCCGCGGCCGGCC
>NZ_JAMZIK010000231.1 GCF_024178315.1 Siccirubricoccus soli
GGTGGCGAGCAGGGCGGCCCGCCGCCCTTCCCGCCCCGCGCGGTCCAGCGCGGCGCCGGCCAGCGCCATGCGGGCCGGCCAATCGGCGGCCGAGGCCCAGCCATCCTCCACCACCAGCAGCAGCGTCCCCTCCCCGCCCGCCGCGCCGCCGGGGCCGAGCACCGGGCGGGCAAGGCCGAGGATGACCAGCCCCGCCGCCACCAGCCGCAGCAGCAACAGCCACCAGGGCGTGCGCGCCGGGGTTTCCTCCACCACCGGCAGATCCCGCAGCAGGCGCAGCGCCGGGAAGCCCAGGCGGCGCGGCGCCGGCGGGGTGACGCGCAGCAGCCACCACAGCACCGGCAGGGCCGGCAGGGCCAGCAGCAGCCAGGGAGCAGCGAAGGCGATGGGGCCGAGGGTCAGCATCCGCACCAATTACCAGCAAGCCATGGGCCAAAGGCGTGACGGCTCGGCAAGGCAGCACACGTCATGCTGGGTATCATCGGCATGGCTGCTACTCTGGCGCGAGCGCCTGCCACAATGCCAGCAGAGCCGCCTGGGGCGGCTGATCGACATGGTGGCTGAGGAATCCCCAGCCGGCGGCGGCGGCGATGGCGGCGATGCCCTCCCGGTGCCGGCGCAGCCTTTCCTGGTAGATCGGCCTCGCTTCCTCCACCCGCGGCACCAGCACCGTCTCGCCCGCCTTGCCCCAGGCGAACAGGACGCGGCCGGCATAGGCACGGTTGCCATCGCCGAGCGTGGTTTCCTCCGGATCCAGCACCTGGACGATCTGGCCGCGCACCGGCCAGGCGGCCAGGGCGGTGATGGCGGCGTGGATCTCCTCGAGCGGCGCCATGAAATCGCCGATCAGCACGGCACGCGCATGGCGCGGCAGATCCGGGTCCGGCGCCGGCACGGCACGGGATTTGGCGATGGCGGAGAGGCTCTCCACCAGCGGCGCCAGCCCGGCACGGCCGGCATGGGCGCCGCCCGGCCCGCCGATCAACCGCACCCGCTCGCCCCCGCGCAGCGCCAGCGCGGCCAGGGCCGCCAGCAGCAGCTCGGCCCGCTCCCGCTTGGTCGGCCGCGCGGGCGAGAAGCGCCATTCCATGGAGCGGGAGGCATCGGACCAGAGGGCGATGGTCTGCGCCGCCTCCCATTCCGTCTCGCGGATGAAGAGCCGGTCCGATTTGGCGCTCTGCCGCCAGTCGATCCGGCCGGTGGCGTCGCCCTGCAGGAAGGGGCGGAATTGCCAGAAGGCGTCGCCCGGCCCGGCCCGGCGCCGGCCATGCACGCCCTGCAGCACCGTCTGCGCCACCCGTTCCGCCGCCAGCACCAGGGGGGGCAGGGTGGCGGCCAGGGCCTCGGCGTGAAGGGCGGCGCTACCGGCCATCGGGGGGCCTTCGGCCGGAGCTCACGCCAGCTCCCCCGTCATTGCCTCGATCACCTCGGCCAGTCGCACCCCTTCCGCCCGGGCGGAGAAATTCAGCGCCATGCGGTGCCGCAGCACCGGCTCGGCCAGGGCCAGCACATCCTCCACCGACGGGGCGAGGCGGCCATCCATGACGGCGCGCGCCCGGGTCGCCAGCATCAGCGCCTGCGCCGCCCGCGGACCCGGGCCCCAGGCCAGGTGCTTGCGCACCGCCTCCATCGGGGAGCTGTCGGGCCGCGCGCCCCGCACCAGCTTCAGGATGGCGTCCAGCACCGCCTCCCCCACCGGCAGGCGGCGGATCAGCGCCTGGGCGGCCACCAGCTCCGGCCCGGTCATCGCCTGGACCGGGCGGGCCTCCCGCGCGCCGGTCGTCGCCAGCAGCATGGCGCGCTCGGCCGCCTCGTCCGGATAGCGCACCTCCACCTCCAGCAGGAAGCGGTCGAGCTGGGCTTCCGGCAACGGGTAGGTGCCCTCCTGCTCGATCGGGTTCTGGGTGGCGAGCACATGGAAGGGCGCCGGCAGCGGATGCACCACGCCGGCCACCGCCACCCGGTGCTCCTGCATCGCCTGCAGCAGGGCGGATTGGGTGCGCGGGCTGGCGCGGTTGATCTCGTCCGCCATGAGAAGCTGGCAGAAGACCGGGCCGGGCAGGAAGCGGAAGGCGCGCTTGCCCGCCTCGCTCTCCTCCAGCACCTCGGAGCCGATGATGTCCGCCGGCATCAGGTCCGGGGTGAACTGCACCCGCTTGGCGTCCAGCCCCAGCACGGCGCCCAGCGTCTCCACCAGCTTGGTCTTGCCGAGGCCGGGAACGCCCACCAGCAGCGCATGCCCGCCGGAGAGCAGGGTGATGAGGGTCTGCTCCACCACCTCCTGCTGGCCGAAGATGACCTTGCCGATCGCCTCCCGCACCCGGGCCAGGCGATCGCCCAGCGCCTCGGCCTCGGCGAGCAGGGTTGCGGGGTCGCTGCTGCTTGTTGCGGTTTCGGCCACTTCAATCATCCCAGTCTTGCTCCCTATATGGGGGCGAGTTCCCTGGAGGCGATGGCTCCGCAGCGGCCTCCGGGCAGAAAGGCTTTTGGGCAGTAACCCTTGGTCAACCATCGGCGCGGCAGTAGGCACCAGATATTGGACAGGGTGACGCTTCCCCCGAACCCTATGGACGGACAGCCTATGGCGGCGCAGGGCATGAACAAAGCGGTGAATGGGAGGGCGTCGTGAGGCAGTTGCTGGACCGCCAGGCGATGCAAGCTGAGGAATGTAGCCGTGGCAGCCTGCCCGCGCGACGGGGCGGCCCCCGCCCGAGGCCCGAGCCGCGGGAGTTCGACATCCGGATCGACCGCCGCGGCACCTGGTACTACCAGGGCAGCCCGATCAACCGGAAGGAGCTGGTCTGCCTCTTCGCCAGCGTGCTGCGCCGGGAGGAAGATGGCAGCTACTGGCTGGAAACGCCGGTGGAGCGCGGGCGGATCGAGGTGGAGGACGCCCCCTTCCTCGCCGTCGAGATGTGGTGGCGACACTGTGATTGCGGCGACGGAAGCGCCCCGAAGCAGTGCCTGACCTTCCGCACCAACCTGGACGAGATCGTGACGGCCAATGCCGAGCACCCGATCCGTGTCCATCTCTGCCCGGTGACGCGGGAGCCGCAGCCCTATGTGACCATCCGCCCGGGGCTGGAGGCGAAGCTCAGCCGCGCCGTGTTCTACGAGCTGGTGGCGCTCGGCCAGACCGAGATGGTGGACGGGCGGGAGATGCTCGGCGTCTGGTCCGAGGGCGTGTTCTTCCCCATCGACGAGGTCGCCGGCCTGGACCAGGCGGCGGAGTAGTTTCCCACGATGTCGCTGCGCGCCATCGCGGGGGCCCCGAGAGTTGCTCCGTAAAATGGCTCCTCGCACAGCCCGCCGCGGCGAAGCCGCGTCGGGCAACAGGCGGGCCGGTTCGGCAGGGGCGCTTGGTGATTGGCCGCTACCGGTTCCGAGATCGGAAGCCCGGGCGCGGCCGGGGCTGACCTTCCCAGGTTCCGCCGCGGGGCATTCTGCTTTAAGCCGGGGGGCGTGACGCCCGCCGAGATCGCCGCCCGCTTCGCCGCGGCGCCGCCGCCCCCCGCGCCCGCCGAGACGCCGCATGTGCGCGCCGCCGTGCTGGTGCCCATCGTCACCCACCCGGCCCCCAGCATCCTGCTGACGCTGCGCGCCGCGCGGATGAACGCCCATGCCGGCCAGGTGAGCTTCCCCGGTGGCCGGATGGAGCCGGGCGAGACGCCGGAAGCCACCGCCCTGCGGGAGGCGGCGGAGGAGGTCGGCCTCGACCCCCGCCTGCCGGAGCTGCTGGGGCGGCTGCCGGACCAGGTGACCGGCACCGGCTTCCACATCACCCCGGTCGTCGCCCTGGTGCCGCCGCCCCTGCAACTGACCCCCTCCCCGGCCGAGGTGGAGGAGCCCTTCGAGCTGCCGCTCGCCGTGGTGCTGGACCCCGGCGCGCCGGAACGCCACCGGCGGGAGGTGGCGGGCGGCACCCGCGAATTCTGGGTCTGGCCGCATGAGCGCCACTACATCTGGGGCGCCACGGCGGCGATCTTGGTGAACCTCGCCAGGCTCCTGCGCGGGGAGCCAGCGGACCCGCACCCGCCGCGCTGAGCGGGGCGGTCGCCGCCCGCAATCCGTTGCCCTGCCGCGTCGCCCGTGGGTTGCGCCGGGCCGGGCCACGGTATTCGGCCCGAACGTCTCCCGCGGCCGCGCCCGCACGTTCAGCACCCGCCTCCGGCGGCTCGATGGTCAAGGCCTGCTCGGGAGCGAGGCCGCCCCTCGGCGCCAGCGCCGCGCGGGCCGCGAACGGCGCTGGCGGAGCCTCACCCGCACCCCCGCCGCCAGCCCCGGTAGCGGTCCGGCGCGGGGCCGGAGCCGCCCGGCACCACAGGCCGCCAGCAACCGGTTCGCACCACCCGCGGTTTTCCAGCCCGCCCTTCCGGCGCAAGCTGTCCCGGCGGGCGATATCGCCTATGTAACCCCGGAATGCCCTATCTCTTCGAGATCCTGCTCTTCCTCACGCCCTTCGCGCTCTTCTTCGCGTGGCGTCGCCTGGCCCCCTCCCTGGCGCCGCGGCCGGCGATGCTGTGGCTGACGCTGGCCGGGCTCGGCTGCGCCATGGTGGGGCTCGCCTGGTACGGCTTCTCCCTCCGCAGCCAGCCGCATGAGGCCTACCGCCCGGCCGAGCTCGGCCCGGATGGCAGGGTGATCCAGGGCCGGAGCGCAAGATGAGCCAGGATCCGCCGCGCCGCCGCATCCCGCCGCCCGGCTTCCTCGCCGCCGGCGCGCCGGCGGCGGTGCTGGCGGCCCTGCCCGGCGCCCGCGCGGTAGGCGGCGCGGTGCGGGACACCCTGGCCGGCCGCCCCATCCAGGATGTGGACGTCGCCGTGCCCCTGCCGCCGGAGGCGGCGGCGGCCCGGCTGCGCGCCGCCGGGCTGAAGGTGTTCGAGACCGGCCTCGCCCACGGCACCCTGACCGCCGTGCTGGACGGCCAGCCGGTGGAGGTGACCAGCCTGCGCCGGGATGTCCTGACCGATGGCCGCCATGCGGAGGTCGCCTGGAGCACGGATTGGCGGGAGGATGCGGCGCGGCGGGACTTCACCATCAACGCCATGTCGCTTTCCGCCGCCGGGGAGCTGTGGGACTATTTCGGCGGCGCCGAGGATCTGGCCGCCGGCAAGGTGCGCTTCGTGGGCGACCCGGCGACGCGGCTGGCCGAGGATTACCTGCGCGCGCTGCGCTTCTTCCGCTTCCAGGCCCGCTACGGGCACGGCGCGCCGGATGCGGCGGCGGTGGCGGCGATCCGCGCCGCGGTGCCGGGCCTCGCCCGGCTCTCGGCGGAGCGGGTCTGGATGGAGCTGAAGCGGCTGCTGGCGGCGCCCGCGCCGGGGGCGGCGCTGGCGCTGATGGCGGAGACCGGGGTGCTGACCAGCCCGCATGTGCTGGGCGAGGGCATCGATCTCGCGCGGCTCGGGCGGCTGCTGGCGCTCGGCGCGCCGCTGCGGCTGATGCTGCGGCTGGCGGCGCTGGCGCCGACGGGCAAGGCCGGCTGGGCGGCGGCGCTGGCCACCCGGCTCAAATTCTCCGCCGAGGAGCGCCTGGCCCTGCTGCGCCGCGCCGGGGACCTGCCCCCGCCACCGCCGGCGCTGGAGGGAAAGGCGCTGCGCCGCTGGCTGTTCCGCGCGGCAGGCGAGGGCCGGCCCGACCCGACGCTGGCGGAGGACCTTGCCTGGCTGGCCGAGGCAACGGATGGCGTGGAGCGCGGCGCCCTCCGCGCCCGCCTCGCCGCCACGCCCGTCCCGGTCTTTCCGCTGCAGGGCCGCGATGCGCTGGCCCTCGGCATGCCGCCCGGCGCGGCGATGGGCCGGGCGCTGCAGGCGGTGCGCGCCTGGTGGCTGGAGGGCGGCTGCACCGCCGACCACGCCGCCTGCCTGGAGGAGCTGCGCCGGCACGCCGGACCCGCCTGACCGGCCGCTGCCCTGCCGCGGCAGGCCGTGCGAAGCGCCAGGCGTCAAGCGCCTCCCGGGGCCCCCGCGAAGGCGCGCAGCGACTTCGTGGGGATCAGGCTGCTATCTCCCCCGCCATGTCGGCATCGGGCAGGCGCAACCGGAAGACGGTGCCGCCGCCCTCCCGCTTCTCGGCCCAGATCCGCCCGCCATGCGCCTCCACGATGGTGCGGCAGAGCGCCAGGCCGATGCCGAGCCCGCCCGCCGCCTTGGTGGAGACGAAGGGCTCGAACAGCCGCCCGGCCACCGCGGGGGCCAGGCCCGGCCCGGTATCCGCCACGGCGAATTCCACCCCGCCCTGGCACAGCCGCCGCCCGCTCAGCACCACCAGCCGCTCGGCACTGCCGACCGCCGCCTCCACCGCCTCCACCGCATTGCGGATGAGGTTGGCCAGCACCTGCTGCAACTGCACCTGGTCCGCCAGCACCTGGCCCGCCTCGGCGGGCGGCTCCACCGCCAGCACCACCCCGCCGCCCGGCCGCAGCGCCGGCAGGGCCTCCCGCGCCGCCGCCGCCGCCTCCTCCAGCACCGTCGCCACCGGCAGCAGCACCAGCTCGGTCTCCGCCCGGCCGACGAAATCCCGCAGCCGGCGGACGATGGCGCCCAGCCGCCGGGTCTGCCCGAGGGCGGCGCGCACCGCATCCCGCGCCGGCCCCGGCTGCTCCTGCTCCAGCAGCAGGGCGGCGGCGGCGGCGTAGTTGGACATGGCGCTGAGCGGCTGGTTCAGCTCATGCGCCAGCCCCGCCGCCATGGCGCCCAGCGCGCCGAGCCGGGAGGCGCGCATCGCCTCCGCCTGGGCGGCCCGCAGCCGCGCCTCCGCCGCCCGCCTCTCGGTCACGTCGCGGCAGAGCAGCAGCACCATCCGCCCCTGCGGCAGGGCCAGCGGCACCCCGGAGACCGCCACCTGCAGGCAGGCGCCGCCCGGCGCCAGCATCCCGGCCTCCCAGCCCGCCGTGGCGCCGGCCAGCACCGCCGCCCAATGCGCCGCCCAGGCGGTGCGGTCCGGCAGGGCGATGCGCGGCAGCAGCTCCGCCCCCTCCAGCGCCGCCGCGCTCTCCGCCCCCAGCAGGCGCAGCCCGGCCGGGTTCACGTCGCGCAGCCTGCCATCGGCCGACAGCAGCATCACCGCATCCGGCACCGCATCCAGCACGGCGCGCAGCCGGGCCTCGCTGGCCGCCAGCGCGGCCCGGCTCCGCTTCGCCTCGGTCAGGTCGATGACGAAGCCATGCGCCTCCCCGCTCGCCGGATCAGGGGGCAGGAAGAGGTGCAGCACCGGCACCTCCCGCCCATCGCCGCCGCGGTAGCTGGCCTCCACCGGGCCGGGGCCGGGCGGCGGCGCGGCGGGCAGGGCCGCCTCCCCGGCGCCCAGGCCCAGCATGGCCCGGAAGGCGGCGTTGGCGGTGAGGATGCGGCCCGCCCCGTCCACCCGGATGATGCCGACCGGCGCCGCCTCCAGCAGCAGGTCGCGATCGGCCAGATCCGCCCGCTTGCGCCGCAGCCTTTCCCCAATCAGCGCGGCCTCGCGGCTGGTCGGGCGGCGGCCGTCACCCCCCTGCTCCGCCAGCGCCTCCAGCGGCCGGGCCAGCAGGGTGGCGCAGCCCCAGCCCAGCGCCGCGCCCAGCAGCGCGACGCCGAGGCCCCAGGCGAAGATCCGGTTGCGCAGGGCGAGCGCCGGGGCGAAGGCGGCCGCCTGATCCCGCCGCACCATCACCACCCAGCCGAGATCGACCCCAATGCGGGACCGGCTCCAGGCCCAGGCGGTGAGGTAGGGTTGGACCGGCCCGCCCGGCGCCGCGCGCCAGCCCTGCACCACAGCGCCTGTGCCCGGCGGCGGCTGCGCCAGCCCCGGCACCAGCTCCGCCAGGCCGAGGCCGGCCCAGGGCGGGGCGGTGGCGGAGGGTGCCAGCAGCACCCGGCCATCCTTCGCCAGCAGCACCATCTCCGCCCCCGGCTGCAGGCGCTCCAGCAGCGCTGCCGAGTCCTGGCCCAGCGCCCCCACCCAGTTCCAGTCGAGATGCGCGGCGAGGACGCCGAGCCGTCTGCCATCCGCCGCCGTCACCGGCACCGCGATGTCGAGCAGCCGGGGCGGCTCCCCATCGGCCCGGCGCAGCAGCAGCGCGTCGTGCACGTCGCCGAGGAAGGCACCCTGCAGGCCCCGCCGGAAATACTCCCGCTCCGCCACCAGCGCACCCTCCAGCCGGCCGTCGCTGGTGGCGAGGATGCGGCCCGCCGGGTCGATGAAGAGCAGGATCGTATAGGCCGGGGTGCGCCCCGCCAGACTGTGCAGCAGGGTGCGGCGCTCTTCCGCCGTCGCCGTGGCGGAGCGCATGTCCGGCTGGGCGGCGAGGAATTCCATCTCCTGGACCCGCTGCTGCAGGGCCATGGCCAAGCGCCCGGCGATGCCGCGCCCGGCGGCGGCGAGGGCGCTGCCGGCCTCCTGCCGCAGCGCCACCCCGGCATCGCGTTCCGCCAGCAGGGCAGCGCCACCGGCGGCGAGGAAGGCGAGCACCCCGAAGGCGACAGCCAGCACCACCCGTAGCCGCAGCAGGGACTCCCGCCGGGGCCCGGCCTGCGGCCAACCGGGGCGGTTTGCGGGGTCCCGCGCGGCGTCCGTCTGCGGCAGGGCGGCGGGGGCGAGGCGGACGTTCGACATGCTTCTTGATGCTGGTCGCCGGTGGCGGGGGGCCCGCTGCCGGCGATGCGAGTGTTCGTTCCCCGAAGCAAATCAGAAGCCCGCCCCGGATGGCCAGGATTTTCGAACAGGCATCCAGGGGCAGAGGCGTCCTGCCCATTTTCCACCCTGATCCGCCGCCAAAGCCGGCATCCCTACCGCCATCCCGGGCCCGAATGCCGGCAAGGGCGTCACCAGGGGCGCCGCTCGCGCCTTGCACGCGCCTTGCATCGCCCCAGCCCCAGAACGGAATCGGGAGCTGAACGACCATGGGTTTCCTCCACCGCGCCGGGGGCCTCGCCCTCGCCGCGCTGCTCGCCGCCCTGCCGGCGGCCGGGCAGGCGCAGCAGAAGGTGCTGCGCATCGCCATGACGGCGGCCGATGTGCCGACCACCACCGGGATGCCGAACAACGGCTTCGAGGGCGTGCGCTTCCTCGGCTATCCGGTCTTCGAGGGGCTGGTGCTCTGGGACCTCTCCCGCGCCGACCGGCCGGCGCCGCTCCGCCCCGGCCTCGCCGAGCGCTGGGAGCAGGCGCCGGACGACCCGAAGACCTGGATCTTCCACCTCCGCCGCGGGGTGAAATTCCATGACGGCACGGCGTTCAACGCCGATGCCGTGATCTGGAACCTCGACCGCTTCTTCAGGACGGAC
>NZ_JAMZIK010000232.1 GCF_024178315.1 Siccirubricoccus soli
CCGCGGGGTGAAATTCCATGACGGCACGGCGTTCAACGCCGATGCCGTGATCTGGAACCTCGACCGCTTCTTCAGGACGGACAGCCCGCAATTCGAGCCGGCAGGCAGCGGCATCACCCGTGCCCGCGTGCCGCTGCTGGCGAGCTACCGCAAGATCGACGACCACACCGTCACGATGACCACCACGCGGGTCGCCAGCTACTTCCCCTACATGGCCGTCTACATCCTGATGACCAGCCCGCGCAGCTTCGAGCAGGCGGGGCGGGACTGGGCGCGGGTGGCGACGCTGCCGGCGGCCGGCACCGGCCCGTTCCGCCTGGCGCGCTTCACGCCGCGCGTCTCGGCCGAGCTGGCGAAGTACGAGGGCTACTGGGACCCGGCGCGGGTGCCGAAGCTCGACCGCGTCATCCTGCTGCCGGTGCCGGAGGCCAATAGCCGCCTCGCCGCGCTCCGCTCCGGCCAGGTGGACTGGATCGAGGTGCCGCCGCCGGACGCCATCCCCGGCCTGCGCCAGGGCGGCTTCCAGGTGATGACGAATTCCTACCCGCATGTCTGGCCCTGGCTGTTCCAGATGGGCGGCACCACCTCCCCCTTCCGCGACATCCGCGTGCGGCAGGCGCTGAATTACTGCGTGGACCGCGCCGGGCTGGTGCAGCTGCTGAACGACACGGCGGAGCCTTCCGTCGGCTGGCTGAAGCCCTCCGACCCGCACTTCGGCAGCCCGCAGCACCGCTACCGCTTCGACGCCGCGCGCGGCCGCGCCCTGCTGGCCGAGGCCGGCTACACCGCGCAGCGGCCGCTGCGCTTCAAGGTGATGATCTCCGCCAGCGGTTCCGGCCAGATGCTACCGCTGCCGATGAACGAGTACATGCAGCAGAACCTGAAGGAGGCCTGCGGCGTCGATGTCTCCTTCGAGGTGACGGAGTGGAACACGCTGCTGACCGCGGTGCGGCAGGGGCCGGATGCGCCGATCCTGAACGGCGCCTCCGCCACCAACCCCTCCTCCCCCTCCTCCGATCCCGCGGTCGCGGCACGTTACTTCCTGCAGGCCTTCGTGCCGCCCAACGGCTTCAACTGGGGCCAGTACAACGACCCGCAATTCGAGGAAGCCTTCGCCGCGCTGGAGAATGCCCGCGACCAGGCGACCTACGATGCCGCCTATGCGAAGGCGCATGAGCGGCTGGTGGACAACCCGCCCTGGCTCTACATCGTACACGACCTCAACCCGCGCGCCATGTCCCGCCGGGTGCGCGGCTTCGTCTCCGCGCAATCCTGGTTCCAGGATCTGGTGACGGTGGACCTGCAGTAGCGGGCAGCGCCTTCTCTGCAGGCTCGCCCCGCGTGGAAGGCGCAGGCCGGCCCCGGCTGCGACGGCGCGGGCGCGCCGCCGCAGCCGGGGCTTCCCCGTTTCCGGTTCGATCGTTCAGGCTGCCCTCCGGTATCCGGCGACCGTGGGGCGAGGCGCCCGATGGCCTGCGCGGATGCGCATCCTCCCGCAGGAGCCGCCCGCATGATCGTCGATCTCCGCATCTACACCTGCCTGCCCAACCGGCTGAACGACTTCGTCGCGCTGTACGAGGCGGAGGGCTGGCCGTTGCAGCAGAAGCATCTCGGCCACTGCGTCGGCTGGTACACCACGGTGGAAGGGGAGCTGAACACCGTGGTCCACATGTGGGGCTATGCCGACCAGGCGGACCGCGAGAGGCGCCGCGCCGCCATGGCCGCCGACCCGGCCTGGGCGGCCTATCTGGCGAAGGTGGCGGAACAGGGCGCGCTGGTCCGCATGCAGAACCGCATCATCCGCCCGACCGGCTTCTTCGAGGCGTATCAGGCGAAGCGCGCATGATCGGCGCCCTTGCCGCGCTGCTCTCCTGCCAACTGACGGGAGAGGTGGCGGTGCGCGCCCTGCACCTGCCGGTGCCGGGCCCGGTCATCGGCATGGTGCTGCTGTTCCTGTACCTGCAGCTGCGGGGAGGAGAGGTGCCGGCGCCGCTCTCGGCGACGGCGGAAGCGCTGCTCGGCAATCTCGGCCTGCTCTTCGTCCCGGCCGGCGTCGGCGTGGTGCTCTACCTGCCGCTGCTGGCGCAGGCATGGGCGCCGCTCGGCCTTGCCGTGCTGGCCGGCACGCTCCTCACCATCGCCGCCACCGGCAAGCTGGCGGAATTCCTGTTCCGGCGCCTGCGATGAACGAGCTCGCCGCCATCTGGGTCTATCTGTCGCGGGAGCCGCTGGCGGCGCTGACCGCGACCCTGCTCGCCTGGCTGCTGGGGCTGCGGCTGCACCGGGCCTGCCGGCGGCATCCGCTGGCCAACCCCGTGCTCTTCGCCGTGGCACTGCTGGCGGGCGGGCTGCTCGCCGCCGGCATCGACTACCGCGCCTATTTCGAGGGCGCGCAATTCGTCCACTTCCTGCTCGGCCCCGCGACGGTCGCGCTGGCGGTGCCGCTCTACCGGCAATGGGGGCTGGTGCGGCGCAGCGCGGGGGCGGCGGCGCTGTCCGTGCTGTTCGGCGGGCTCTTCGCCGCGGGATGCGGCGTGCTGATCGCCGTCGCGCTGGGAGCGGCGCCGGAGGTGGTGGCGAGCCTCGCCGCGCGCTCCGTCACCACCCCGGTCGCCATGGGCATCACGGAGCGGATCGGCGGCCTGCCCTCCCTCACCGCCGCCCTGGTCATCGCCAGCGGCATCACCGGCGCGGCGCTGGGGCCGCTGGTGCTGAACGCCGTCCGGGTGCGGGACATGCGGGCGCGTGGCCTTGCCATCGGCACGGCGAGCCATGGCCTCGGCACCGCGCGGGCGATCTCGGTCAATGCCGCGGCGGGCACGTTCAGCGGCCTCGCCATGGGGCTGAATGCCCTTGCCTCCGCGCTGCTGTTGCCTTTGCTCTGGCGGCTTTTCGTCTCCGGTTGAGGTTGTCCACAGATTTTCGTCCGTCGCGGACCGCCCAGAACTTGTGGTGCAGCCCTGCGTTGTCCTACCGTATCTGGTAGGCACTAAATATGGTGGGGCGGAGCAGGGGAGCACCACATGGACTGGACCGCAGAAGCCATCGACCAACTACGCGCCTTCTGGGATGAGGGCCTGTCCACGGCCGAGATCGGTCGCCGCATGGGCATTTCGAAGAATGCGGTCGTCGGCAAGGCGCATCGGCTGAACCTGCCGGCCCGGCCGAGCCCGATCCGCCGCGACGCCGCGCCGCGGCCGAAACCGGCAGCCGCCACGCCGCGCCCGCAGGCCCCCGCCGCGGCGCC
>NZ_JAMZIK010000233.1 GCF_024178315.1 Siccirubricoccus soli
GCCGCGCCGGCGCCCTGCCGGCGAGCCTGGTGCCGCCGCTGCGCGCAGCCGCGCTGGCGCTGGGCACGGATGACGGGGCAGCGCGGATTGCCGCGGCCTCGATTGCGGAGGCCCTGGCGGCGGCGCTGACGGTGGCTTGAGGGGAGCGCTGCTCCTCTCATACCCCTCCGCCAAGGGCCGAAGGGCCCCCGACCCGCCTTGAGTTCTGCGGTCGGCCCGTCGGGTCTGATTCATGGTTTCCAAAGGCCCTCCGGCCTTTGGCGGGGAAGAGCCCGAATGGGGCAGC
>NZ_JAMZIK010000234.1 GCF_024178315.1 Siccirubricoccus soli
CCGACCCGCCTTGAGTTCTGCGGTCGGCCCGTCGGGTCTGATTCATGGTTTCCAAAGGCCCTCCGGCCTTTGGCGGGGAAGAGCCCGAATGGGGCAGCGCCCCCTCTCGGAGAGCGAAAATGGGCTTCAACTGCGGCATCGTGGGCCTGCCCAATGTGGGCAAATCCACCCTCTTCAACGCGCTGACCGAGACCGCGGCCGCGCAGGCGGCGAACTACCCCTTCTGCACCATCGAGCCGAATGTCGGCCGCGTCGGGGTGCCCGATCCGCGTCTCGGCGCGCTGGCGAAGATCGGCAAGAGCCAGAAGATCATCCCCACCAGCCTGGAATTCGTCGATATCGCCGGCCTGGTCCGCGGCGCCTCCAAGGGCGAGGGGTTGGGCAACCAGTTCCTGGCGAATATCCGGGAGGTGGACGCCATCGTCCATGTCCTCCGCTGCTTCGAGGATTCCGACGTCACCCATGTGGAAGGCAGCGTCGATCCGGTGCGGGATGCCGAGACGGTGGAGACCGAGCTGATGCTCGCCGATCTGGACGGGCTGGAGAAGCGCGTCATCGGCCTGCAGAAGCGCGCCCGCGGCGGCGACAAGGAAAGCCAGGCGCAGCTCGCCCTGATCGAGCCCATCATCAAGGCGCTGCAGGAGGGCAAGCCGGCCCGCACCGCCGTGCCGAAGGGCGAGGAGGAGGCGGCGAAGCGGCTGCAACTGCTGACGACGAAGCCCGTGCTCTACGTCTGCAATGTGGAGGAAGCCAGCGCCGCCACCGGCAATGCGCATTCCGAGAAGGTCTTCGCCATGGCGGCGGCGCAGGGCGCCCGCGCCGTGGTCGTCTCGGCGGCCATCGAGGCGGAGATCAGCCAGATGCCGCAGGAGGATCGCGGCGAGTTCCTCGCCTCCCTCGGTCTCGAGGACAGTGGCCTCGATCGCATCATCCGCGCCGGCTACGCGCTGCTCGGCCTGATCACCTACTTCACCGTGGGGCCGAAGGAGACGCGGGCCTGGACCATCACCAAGGGCACCAAGGCGCCGCAGGCCGCCGGCGTGATCCATGGCGATTTCGAGCGCGGCTTCATCGCCGCCGAGACCATCGCCTATGACGACTACGTCGCCCTGGGCGGCGAGGCCGGCGCCAAGGAAGCCGGGAAGATGCGCGTGGAAGGCAAGGAATACGTGGTGAAGGACGGCGACGTCCTGCTCTTCCGCTTCAACGTCTGACGCCATCGGCGGGGATGGCGCCCCGCCCGCTTGACCTCGCGCCGCCTTCCCCGCAGGCTCCCGGCCCGGGAACACGCCAGGCACACCGCAGCCACGCCGCGGGAGTGCCCGATGATCATCAGAACCTTGCGTCGCGCCATGCTGGGCGCGCTGCTGTTGGCCGCGCCGGCCGGTACGCTGCTGACGGCTGTGCCGGCGGGCGCGGAGACCCTGCGTTGGGCCTATCAGAGCGACGCCCTCTCGCTCGACCCGCATGCGAACAACGAGACGATGACGTTGCGCTTCCTGGGCAATGTCTACGACCCGCTGGTGACGCGCGGCCGCGACCACGCCATCGAGCCCGCCCTGGCGGTGAGCTGGACCACGGAGGCGCCGGATCGCTGGCGCTTCGTGCTGCGCCAGGGTGTGACGTTCCAGGGCGGCGAGCGCTTCGATGCCGATGACGTGGTGTTCAGCCTCGCCCGCGCTGCCTCGCCGACCTCCAACGTGCAGTCCCACACCTCCGGCATCCTGCGCGTGGAGAAGGTGGACAGCCATACGGTCGACATCGTCACCAAGGGCCCGCGTGCCACGCTGCTGAACGAGCTGGCGAATATCCTGATCCTGGACGAAGGCTGGTCGCGCGCCAACAACGCGGTGGAGGTGGCGAACAACAACCAGGGCCGTACCGGCTACACCACGCTGAACGCCAATGGCAGCGGCGCCTATCGGGTGCAGTCCCGCGCGCCGGACCAGCGCACCGTGCTGGTGCGCAACCCGGGCTGGTGGGGGAAGAACGAGGGCAATGTCGATACCGCCATCTTCACCCCCGTCCGCTCCGACCCCACGCGCATGGCGGCGCTGATCTCCGGCGAGCTGGACCTGGTGCATCCGGTACCGACCCAGGACATCGCCCGGCTGCGCGAGGTGCCCGGCGTGCAGGTGCTGGAGGTGCCGGAAGTCCGCACCATGTATTTCGGCCTGAACCATTCCGGCGAGACCCTGCTGAACGGCCAGCCCAACCCACTGCGCGACGTGAGGGTGCGGGAGGCGATCTACCGCGCCATTGACATCGAGGCGGTGCGCCGCACCGTCATGCGCGGCGCGGCGCGGCCGACCGGGCTGCTGGTGGGGCCGGGCGTCGAGGGCTATGACCAGGCGCAGGACCAGCGCCTGCCCTACGACCCCAACGCCGCCCGCCGCCTGCTGCGAGAGGCCGGCTATCCGGACGGCTTCGCGCTGCAGCTCCGCTGCCCGAACGACCGCTACGTGAATGACGAGGCGATCTGCGTCGCGGTCAGCGCCATGCTGGCGCGCGTGGGTATCCGCGCCACGCTGCTGTCCCAGACCAAATCGGTCTATTTCCAGCGGCTGCTGGCCGAGCGGCCGGACATGTACCTGCAGGGCTGGACGCCGAATTCCTTCGATGCGCTGGAGGCCTTCTTCTACAACCTCGCCACCCGCCAGGACGACAATCCGACGGTGGCGATCGGCGAGGGCCAGGGCACCTTCAATGTCGGCCGCTACCGCAACCCGGAGTTGGACGTGCTGTTGCGCCGCATCGGCCAGAGCATCGACCGCGAGGAGCGGCGCAGGTTGATCAACGAGGTGCACGCGATCTTCCGCCGGGACATCGCCTATGTCCCCCTGCACCAACAGGTGATCGTCTGGGCGGCACGACGCGGCGTGACGGCCACGCCGCTGGCGGATGACACGGTCAATCTGCGTTGGATCACGGTGACGAGGTAGGGGAGGGTGCGATGCTGGTGATCGATGGGCATGAAGTCTTCACCGAGATGCATGAGCTGGTGGACCCGGCGCATACCGCGGTGGTGGTGATCGACCCGCAGAATGACTTCTGCTCAGAGGGCGGGATCTTCGCCCGCGGCGGCAAGGACATGTCCGCCTTCCCCGCCGCCATCGCCGCGGCGGCGAGGCTGGTGGACCGCGCCCGGGCGGCCGGGTGCAAGGTGATCTTCATCCAGAACCAGAAGCTGCCGGACGGCAAATCCACCTCGCCCGGCTGGCTGCGCTTCATGGCGCTGCACAACAAGCTGGACCCGGGCGACGCCGACATGTGCCTTGTGGGAAGCTGGGGCGCGGAATTCGTCCCCGGGCTGCAGCCCGAGCCCTCCGACATCATCGTGCAGAAATGGCGGAGCAGCGCCTTCGTCGGCACCAACCTGGACATGATCCTGCGCGTCCATCGCATCCGCACCGTGGTGTGCTGCGGCTTCGTGACGCAGGGCTGCGTGGAGAGCACGGCGCGCGATGCCGGCTTCTACGACTACTACCCGGTGGTGGTGGAGGATGCGATCGCCACCCATGACCGGACGCTGCACGAGGCATCCCTGACCGTGCAGCGCACGCGCTACGACGTGGTGCCGAGCGAGGTGGTGATCGCGGAGTGGGAAAAGCGGACGCCGCAACTGGCCTGAGTGGGACGCTGAACCAGGCTTTCCGAGACCGGTTTGGGGGAGGCGCTGCCTCCCTCAGAACCGGTAATCCCACCCGATCCAGGCCGCGATCCCGCGTCCCATCACCCATTCCAGATCCTGCCCCTTCAGCCAGGGCAGCTCTTCCGTGAACATCGTCACGCATTGCCGGTAGCTGCAGGGCATGCGGGTGATGTCCGTGCCCCAGAAGAAGCGCTGCGGCCCGAAGGCATCGAAGGTCCGGTGCAGCGCGTCATGGATGTTGCGGTAGGGGTAGGGCTGGGTGGAGTAGCCCGGCGCCCCTGTCGCCTTCACCGCCACGTTCGGCAGCTTCGCCAGCGCCACCAGGTCGTCCAGCGTCACCAGCGCGGCCTCGTCCATCGCTTCCCGCATCAACCCGCAATGGTCGATGATGAGGCGGAGGTCGGGATGCGCCTCGGCGATGCGGCGGAAGCTCGGCAGGAAGCGTCCCGCCAGCAGCGCGACCGGCAACCCTTCCTTGGCGGCGACAGGCCAGAGCCATTCCATGGTGCCGTCGCTGTGCCAGTCCCGCTGTTCCTTGCGCACCAGCGGGAAGCGCAGCCCCTTCTGCCCCGGGCGGTTGCGCCAGCCATGCAGCAGCGGGCGGCTGGTCTCCGGCGTGGTCAGATCCACTTGGCCCAGCACCGCGAATCGGTCCGGATATTTCGCCGCCGCCGCCTCGGCGATGTCGTTCGCGCTCGGGTCCCAGGACATCGGCGGGTGGATCACCCCCGCATCCACCCCGGCCTCGTCCATCTCCTTGAGCAGTTCCTCCGCGGTGAAGACCGGCGTCTTGCGATGCAGGCCGGAGGGCTCGCCGCTCCCCCAGATATGCACCTGGGCGTCGATGATCCTGAAAGGATGGCGCGGCCGATTCGGACCTCCGCGCGCAGCGCCGCTCCGGTCATCGGACGCGCTCATGCCACGGCCCTCGCGTTCAGCCGCGCCGCCTCCGCCATCACCTCGATCGCCTCCGGCTGGCGGGAGCGCACGGTCAGCGCATCCGCCCCGCTCTCCTCCCAGGCCTTGAAGCGTTCCTTGATCCGCGCCGGCGGGCCGACGAGCGACTTCATGTCCACCCACTCATCCGGCACGGCGGCGTTCGCCTCCTCCTTCCGCCCGGCCAGGTACAGCTCCTGGATGCGGGCGGCGGCGTCGCCGAAGCCGCGGCGGATCATCATGTCCTTGTGGAAGTTCTTGTCCTTGTGCCCCATGCCGCCGACATAGAGCGCGACCTCCGGCTTCAGCCGCGCCAGCGCCGATTTCACGTCCTCATCGACGATGACGTGGCAGGAGGCCTGGATGGTGAAGTCGGCGCGCGTCTTCTTCTTCCCCGTCGCCTTCTCGTAGCGGCGGAAGCCTTCTTCCAGCATCGGCATGTGGTGCGAGAGCGAGCCGGGGACGAAGCCCAGCGCCAGCCAGCCATCGGCGATCTCGCCGGTCAGCCGCACCATCGCATCCGTCTCGGTGCCTAGATAGATCGGGATGTCCGGGTTCATGTGCAGGATGGATTTCAGCGGCTTGCCGACGCCGAGCGCACCTTCGCCGGTATAGGGCAGGCTGATCTCCGTCCCCTCATGCGTCAGCGGCGCTTCCCGCTTCCAGATCTTGCGCATGATGGCGGCGTAGTCCTTCACCCGGTAATAGGGCCGCCCCCAGGGCTCGCCGTACCAGCCTTCCACGATCTGCGGGCCGGAGACGCCAAGCCCGGCGATGAAGCGCCCGCCGCCGGCCAGCGCATCCACCGTGCCCGCGCACATCGCCGCATTGGCCGGCGAGCGCGCCGCCAGCTGCATGACGGCGGTGCCGAGCTTGATCCGCTTGGTGATGGCGGCGAGATAGGCCAGCGGCGTGACGGCATCCGTGCCATAGGCCTCTGCCGTCCACACCGTGTCGTAGCCCAGCTCCTCCGCCCGCTGCACCAGCTTCACCGGCAGATCGAGCTGCGCCTTCGAATAGCCGATCGACAGGCCAAGCCGCATCCTGGTCCCCTCCCGCTCTTGTCGGGGGAGAGGCTGCCGGATTCCGGCCCTTCTGCCAACTGGGGGAGCTAGAGTCGCCCGGTCAGCGCCATGATCAGCAGCACGATGATGATCACGCCCAGGATGCCGCTCGGGTAGTAGCCCCAGCCGGCGCTGTAGGGCCAGGTGGGCAGCACGCCCAGCAGCACGATGATGAGGATGATCAGCAGGATGGTCGAGCTCATCGGCGCCTCTCCGGTTGCGAGGCGGCAACGTGCCGGGGCCGGTGCCGTTTGCGGCACCGGCCATCACGGTTACCTGAGGAATTCGGGGGAGATCAGCCCCGGCAGGAACAGCACGAGCTGGGGGAAGAGGATGATCCCCGCCAGCACCGCCAGCATGGGCAGCAGCATGATGCAGGTATCCTTCAGCGCATCCTTGATGCGCATCCCGGCGACCGAGCAGGCGATCATCAGGCACAGCCCGTAGGGCGGCGTCACCAGGCCGAAGGCCAGGGAGACGATGCCGATCATGGCGAAATGCACCGGGTCCATCCCCACCCCCTGGGCCAGGGGCTGCAGGATGGCGCCGACGATGATGATGGCCGGGATGGCATCCAGGAAGCAGCCCACCACCAGGAAGACGAGGGCGATGAAGAAGCCGACGCCGATCGGCCCCATCCCCCAGGTCTGGACATTGGCCAGCAGCGCTTGCGGGATCTGGTAGAAGGCGAGCAGCCAGCCGAAGGCGCTGGCCGTGCCGACGCAGAACAGCGCAACCCCCGCCAGCCGCCCGGTATCCGCCAGCGCCGCCACCAGCCCCTTCATGTCCATCTCCCGGTAGATCACCAGGGAAAGGAAGCCGGCATAGAGCACGGCGATGCAGGCGCTCTCCGTCGCGGTGAACCAGCCGAAGATCTTGCCGCCGATGATGATGAGCGGCGTGGTCAGCGCCGGGATGGAGACGAGGAAGCTCCGTACCGCCTCACCCAGCGTCGCGCGCGGATAGGTGGGGTAGCCCCGCGCCTTGGCATAGGCATGGACGGTCGCCATCTGCACCAGCCCGATCAGCAGCCCGGGCACGATGCCGGCCAGGAACAGCGCGCCGATCGAGACCGTCAGCACCCCGCCCCAGACGATCATCAGGATCGAGGGCGGGATGATGACGGCGAGCACCGCGGAGACCGCCGTGATGGCGACGGAGAAGCTGTCGTCATAACCCTCCTTCCGCTGGGCCTCGATGAAGATCTTGGACTGGCTGGCGGCATCCGCGGTGGAACTGCCGGAGATGCCGGCGAAGAAGATGGACAGCACCACGTTGATCTGCGCCAGCCCACCGGGAAAATGTCCGACGAGGGTGCGGGAGAAGTGCATCAGCCGGTCGGTGATGCCGCCGATGTTCATCAGGTTGGCGGTCAGCAGGAAGAAGGGCACCGCCAGCAGGATGAAGGAGTTGTAGGCGTTGAAGGTCTCCTGCGCGAGCATCATCGGCGAGAGCCGCGGCTCGATGAGCAGGATGGGCAGGCAGGCGAGGCCGAGCGAGACGGCGACCGGCACGCGCAGCACCAGCAGCAGGAAGAAGATGCCGAAGAGGATGCTCGCCGCTTCCCCGGGCGACAGGATGTTGCCGCCCATCACGAATGCTTCTCCCCTGGGCTCCGCAGCACGGCGGCGGCATCCAGCATCCGCTCCGCCTCGAAGAGCAGCCAGACCAGGCCGGCGACCGGCCAGACCATGTGGATCAGCCAGAGCGGCAGCTCCGCCAGCTCGCTGATCCGGTAGAAGGCGAACTCCGTGAACTCCCAGCCCCACCAGAGGAAGACGAAGGCGAAGAGCAGGATGAAGACGCCGGAGAGCAGCTCCACCTTCGCCTCCCCCTTCGGCGTCAGCCGGGGGAAGACATCGACGGTGAAATGCGTCCCCTCCCGCACCGCCAGCATGGCGCCGAGCATGACGGCATAGACCAGACAGAAGCGCGCCAGCTCCTCCGTCCAGATGTAGCTGGGGATGAGGGTGGTGTAGCGGGAGAAGATCTGCAGGCTGACGGGGATGACGAGGATGCCGACGGCGACGATCAGCAGCCACAGGATCGCGCCGGCCAGGGCGCGGTTCAGGAGGCGGAGCGCCGCCGGCGCGCCGGGTGCGGGAAGGAGCATGCAGGGACCCTGGGAAGGGAGGCGGGAAACCCCCACCCGAACCCTCCCGGCCCAGCGGGGAGGAGGCGGGAGGGCGGGGGCAGGGGCAGGGGACGGCCCGGCGCTAGGCCGTCAGCGCGTTGATCCGGTTCAGGATGCTCTCCGCATCGATCTCCCGCGCATAGGCGGCCATCACCGGGTCCACCAGCCGCTTCATCTCGGCGCGGTCGGTGAACTCCACCCGGTGCAGCTTGCCGGCCTTCTCCAGCGTCTCCAGGATCTGGCTGTCGGCGCCGGATTCCGCCTCCCGGTGGAAGGCGCTCGCCTCCCGCCCCGCGCGGCGGATGGCGGCCTGCAGGTCGGTCGGCAGCCGGTTCAGCGTCTGCACGGAGAAGCAGAGCGGGCGGATGGTGATGGCGTGCTGGGTCATCGCCAGCTGCGGCGCCACCTCGTAGAAGCGCATCTGCTCCACGCCCGCCGCCTCGTTCTCGCCCCCGTCGATGACGTTGTTCTGGATGGCGTTGTAGATCTCGTTGTAGGCGATGACGGTGGGCGACATGCCGATGGCGGCGAAGGTGCGGGACCAGATGGGCGCGCCCTGCACCCGCACCTTCAGCCCGCGCAGCTCCGCCAGGTTGCGCACCGGCTTGGCGAAGAAGATGTTGCGCACGCCGCCGCCGCCATAGCCGATCATCGCGACGCGGGCACGTTTCTCCACCTCATCCGCCACCGGCTTGAACAGGTCCTGCTCCAGCACCTGGTTCCAGTGCGCCAGGCCGCGGAAGATGAAGGGCGCATCGACGAAGGGCGCCGCCTTGGAGAAGGTGGACATGTGCGCGGGGGAGACCACGGCGTAGTCCACCGCCCGGCCCTGGGCCATGTACTCGAAATACTGCTTCTCCAGGCCAAGGCTGCTGTTCTTGTGCAGCACGAAATTGATCGGCTTGCCCCAGTACCGCTTCACCAGCTCCTCGAAGCGGATCATGGCCTTGGTATAGGGGTGGTCGTCGCCGAACTGGCTGGCCCCGTTCAGGGTGATGGGTGCCTGGGCGCGTACGGGAAAGCTGAGAAGGGCAGGCGCGGCCAGCGCACTGCCCAGCAGGGCCCTGCGGTACATATTTCCTCCTTGGACCTTCCGACCGGCTATGCTGCCGGCTTTCCGGCAGAGCCTAGACGCAAATCGGTGCGGGAGGGAACCTGTCAGTTACTTCGGCCGGCGTGGCGTTCCGGCAAGGCGCCGGCCGCGACGCGCCCCCGGCACAGGTTCCCGGCCGGTGCCGTTGGCGGTATCCTCATCCCATGGGCGAGGTCGTCAATCTCAACCGGGTGCGCAAGGCCAAGGCGCGGGACGCGGCGGCGGCGGAGGCCGCGGCGAACCGTGCAAAGCATGGCCGTACCGGCGCCGAGAAGGCGAATGACCGGCGGGCGGAGGCGCGCCGCCAGGCGCTGCTGGACGGCGCCCGCCGGGAGGACGCCTCGCCTGGAGACATTCCGGAGAGCTGAACACCCATGCGCGCCGCCCTGCCGCTTCTCGCGCTCGCCCTTGCCGCCTGCGCCAACGAGACCTCGATCCCGGAAGCCAGCAGCTTCCAGGGCGGGGCCCCTCCGCGCACCGCCGAGGCTCCGACGCCCGCTGCTGGCCCGGTGACGCGCTATGACGGGCTGTACAATGGCGAGGTTACGCTGGTGCTGGACCGCATGCGCAATTGCCCCCAAGCCATGGCCGGGCCGCGACAGATCCAGGTGCGCCAGGGCCGTGCCAGCCTCGTCATCAATCCGCAGACCGGCATGACCCTCACCGGCATGGTCGGGGCGGAAGGCTCCGTCCGCATGGCGGAGAGGCTGGACCGCACCATCGCCACCAGCGGCGTCTTCAGCGAGGATGGCTTCATCGGCGAATACGCCTACGGGCTCTGCCGCTACTCCGTGCAGATGCGGAAGGCCTGAGGGCGTGGCGCTGCCGACACGCCACATCCTGCCGGGCTTCCCGCCCACCGTCTCCCCCGCCAGCCATGCGGTGGAGGCGGATGGCTGGGTGCATCTCACCGGCCAGCTCGGCCGGGATCTGGACGCGCCGGAAGCGCCGCTGCCGCCGGATGTCGCCACGCAGACGCGGCGCGCCCTGGCCAATCTGGCGCGGAGCCTCGGTGCGCTCGGCCTGGGGCTGGAGCATGTCGTCTCCTGCCGCGTCTATCTGACGCGGTTCGAGCGCGACTACGCGGCGATGAACATGGCCTATGCCGAGGCCTTTCCGCCCGGGGCGCGGCCCAGCCGGGTCTGCATCGGCGTGACGGCGCTGGCGCTGGGGGCGTTGGTGGAGATCGAGGCGGTCGCCAGGCGGCCCTGAGGGAGCGCGGCCCCTTCAAGAACCACAAGGCCCCCGGCCCCTCGAGTCAGCAGGTTGCATTTGCGCGCTCCAACCTCCTGGCGTCCAAAGGCCTTTCGGCCTTTGGTGGGGAGAGTGTGAGAGGGGCGAAGCCCCTCTCACCCCTGCAGCGCCTTCCTTACTTCGGACCGGAACTCCCGCCGGTACAGCTCCCACACCACCACCAGGCAGGCCAGCACCAGTGCCAACGGATGAAGGATCCAGGCCAGCGCCGCCAAGCCGAAATAATAGGCCCTGAGTCCCGTGTTGAAGTGCCGCGCCGCCCGGTTCGCCACCTCCGCCGCCATGTTCGCCTGGAATTCCGCCGCCGCGTCCGGTGGCCCCGGCGGCACCCCGCCCATGACGATGGAGCAGTAGTTGAACTGCCGCAGCGCCCAGGTCAGTTCGAAGAAGGCGCGGACGAAGATGAAGAGCAGCAGCGAGACCTTCAGCTCCCAGGCCGCCGGATCGGGCGTGGTGGTAAAGGGCAGCATGGCGAAGACCCGCGCCCCGAGCTCCGGCGCCGCCATCATCGCCACCAGCCCGCCCAGGATGAAGATGGCGGTATTGGCGAGGAAGGAGGTGCTGTTCATCAGGTTGCCGATGATCTGCGTATCCATGATGCGGTTCTCCCGCTGCAGCATGGCGCGCATCCAGCGGTGGCGGTGCTCGTTCATGGCGGCGATGACGCTGCGCCGCCTGAGCACCGGCAACCTGTCCACCGCCCAGGCATAGCCGAGCCAGGAGAGGACGAAGACCCCGAGCGCCAGCCAGTCGAGCGCGCCGAGCGAGCGCATGCAGCCATCTCCTTCCACCGTGCAGGAAATGGCGCGCATCCTCCGCGGCGCGCGGCGGAAGGCAAGCCTCGCCGCCACGCCCGGGCCTCATACCGGCCACGCGACATGCCGACCGATGCGGTCCACGGGCGCGCCGCTGGCATGGTCTTGAAGCTGGCACGCAGCCGCCACACCAACCCGCGCGCAACACTCGGCTCGGACTTTCCAAGCCGCTATCAGGGCAGCGGCAGGCCGTTCCGCATCAGCCCACGCAGCCGCTCAAGCTGCGCCTCTGTCACGCCGAGGGCAGCGGCGTCGAAGATCCGGGCATCCGGGGTGAAGAGCAGATAGGCCATGGCCTCATTGGCCATGAGGTCGGCATTGCCGGCGTCATAACCCTCCCGGCCGAGGAAGCGGGTGAGGGCCTGGCGGTCCGCCTCGGAGAAGCGCTCCCGCCACACCATGTGGACATGCTCGGCGAAGCCCGGCCAGGTGAAGTAATGGCCATGCGCCAATTCATGCCTCAGGATGGCGGCGCGCATCGCCGCATCCATCCGCGGCCCGGCATTGGCGATGGAGACGAGCGCCAGGGGTTCCCCCGGCACCGCCTGGGCCACCGCCTCCCGCAGCCGGTCGCGGACCCAGAGCTCGGCCTCGTTCAGCGGCACCTGGTCGCGCTCCGCGAGGGCGAAGAAGCGGTTGAGGTCGCCCAGCCGGTAGTCATGACCGTAGAACCAGGTGGCGGGGGTATCGCCGCTGGCGGCAATGGCCGCCGCCAGCTCGGCGTCGCCCAGCAGCCGGTCGCGCGGCAGGCCGCGCTTCTCCACCAGGGCGGCGACGCGGTTCAGCGCCGCGCCCTGCTGCTCCAGTTCGGTGAAGAGCAGGACGAAGACGCGCGGATTGGATTTCACCCGCACCATGCCGGGCTGGGCTGGCTGCAGGGCGAGGATCGCCTCCTCCTCCAGCAGCGGCGTCGCCGGCAGGCCAGCGCGGGGCGGAGGCGGCGGCGCGGCAAGCTCCGCCGGGGCGCTTGGCGCGGGCGGGGCGGCGGGGGAGAGAAGGAGCCAGAGCCCGGCGGCCAGCAGGGCCGCCGCCGCGCCGCCGCCGATC
>NZ_JAMZIK010000235.1 GCF_024178315.1 Siccirubricoccus soli
AAAAGGCCGCTTCGTGTGGCCGCAGACGCAGAGCGGTGTCGTGACGCTGACGGCAGCGCAGCTCTCGATGCTGGTCGAGGGCATCGACTGGCGCCTGGCCGAGGCGATCGGCACGACCGCAGGCCACTGTATAGCTAATCGGGAATTGCCGTGGCCATCACGTCGCGAAGAAGGGCACGCTCTCGGTCGGCGTGGCGCGGCAGTACTGCGGCCAGTTGGGCAAGCGGGCGAACTGCCAGGCGCTGGTTTCGCTGACGCTGGCTGGACGAGAAGTGCCGGTCCCCGTCGCGCTGCGGCGGTTCCTGCCCGAGGAGTGGACCGCCGATCCGGAGCGCTGCGCGGCCGCCGGGGTGCCGGCCAACGAAATGGCCCACCGCCGCAAGGGCGAGATCGCGCTGGCCGAGTTGGACCGGCTCATCGCCGCTGGCCTGCGGTTCGGCCTCACCTTGGCCGATGGCGGCTACGGGGCGAGCGCCGCCTTCCGCCACGGGCTGAGCGAGCGGGGCCTGACCTGGGCGGCCGGCATCCCCCGCAACCAGAAGGTCTATGGCGTGGACGTCCAGCTGGTCCCGCCCTCAGGCCGCAAGCGGCGCCCAGCGCCGGACCAGGAGCCCCACGAGGTCGAGGCGGTGCTGGCGGACCTGTCATGGCACCGGGTGACCTGGCGTCGCGGCACCAAGGGTCCTCTGGCCGCCCAGTTCGCGGCCACCCGCGTGCGGGCCGGTGACGGCGAGACCTGGGCGAACAACCGTCACCTGCCGGGCGAGGAGGTCTGGCTGGTCGGCGAGTGGCGCCCGAGCGGTGAGCGCAAATACCACCTCTCCAACTTGCCGCCGCGGACCTCACTGCGGGCACTGGCCGCCGCCATCAAGGCGCGCTGGGTGTGCGAGCAGGGACACCAGCAGCTCAAGCAAGAGCTGGGCCTCGGCCACTTCGAGGGCCGGTCCTGGACCGGCCTGCACCGGCACGCGCTGATGACCTGCATGGCTTTCACCTGGCTGCAGCACCTCCGCCTCGCCGGGCAGCCCCCGACGGGGCCGGGGAAAAATGCCGCGCCGTGTTCCGGGACCGCCACCATCGCCAAGCCCGCCAGCCCTGCGCCGCGCCATCATGGCCCGGCTGTTCGCAGCCCTCGTCACGCCCATCCAGTGTCCGCACTGCCGGCGCAAGCTCAGGCCACCACCCGACTTCAGACTGCCCAGGTAGTGCTAAGGCCCGTTAGATAACCACTCGAAGGTGGCGGCGAGGTATAGTCCGCCGCTGAAGCTACAGCGGCTTATACCAAGCTGCCTATGGACTGACCCGTCGAGCCCACTTGAAGTCGGTCAATGATCGGATGCAGCCGGCTTCTGCGATGAGCTTGTTCCAAGCCTCGCAGTAGGCATCGACGATGGCGCGGGTGCCGCTGAACAGTCGACCTGACAGGTAGCGGTCCCGCAGGCTCTGCCAGACCTTCCGGATGGCGTTGCAGGCGCCGCACCACCAGCAGAAAGCGCTCTATCTTCGCCAGCCGCCGCAGTTCACGAAGCGACACGTCTTCCCCGATCATCAGCGCCGGCATGGTCCGTCTCCAGACAGCAGCATGCCAGTTGATAGATCATGCCCGACCGCGTCGACTCAAGCCCCAAGAGTCAGACCTTAGCACGACGGATATAATCCCAGTGCTCCGGTCAATGGTCTGTGGCCGCAGCGTCAATGGGGAAGGTGAAGCCGGCCTTGATTCGGTCCAGCACCACCATGGTCTTGAAGCCTTTAATGTCCGGATTCTCGTAGAAGAAGCGGCGAGTGAACTGCTCATAGCCTTCCATGTCCGCGGCCGTCACGACGAGAACGAAATCGGCGTCGCCTGTCGCGTAGAAGCCCATCATAATTTCCTTGGTGTTGCGGATTGCGCTCTTGAACCGGTCGATGATCTCGGCGCGTTCACGCTCCAGCGTGACCAGCACGATCATGGTGATCGCCCGGCCCAGCGCCTTGGGGGAAATGATGGAGACATCCCCTTCGATCACGCCTTCCGCACGCAACCGCTTCAGCCGCCGCTGACAGGCAGTCGGTGAGAGATTGACGACCCGGGAAAGCTGATCGGAGGTAAGACGGTTGTTCTTCTGAACAGCCTCGAGCAGCGCCGCATCAAAACGATCTATTTCGACCACTCGGCAGATCCTGCGCATCAAAACGGCTGCGACAGGGCCAGGCTAGATGCGGCCCCGAGCACTGTCAAAGGCGAGGGGCCAAACCCTCTCTAGGAGTAACCCCGGCCCGCGGCGGCGTCAGCCCTGCAGCACCTTGTTCATTTCCTCGATTAGGGCGCTGCGCTGGGTCATCAGGGCCACCCAATCGACCGGCTTCTTCAGCGCCACCCGCTCCGGCGAGTTGAACAGGACCTCCGGCGCATACTCGCCCAGCGCCACGTCGGTGGTGGGCGCATAGCGCAGCGTGCTCGGCAGGCCGAGCATGCCCTCGTCGGATAGCAGCTGGCTCACGACGGCCAGCGCCGCTTCCTTGTTGCGGCCATCGCGCACCACATTCATATAGGTCGCGATCGAGTACACCCCGGTCTCCGGGACCACGGTCTGGATCGGCGTGCCGGATTTCCGCAGTTCCAGCGCCCGCCCGTCCCAGAACAGTCCGGCCTGGGCCTCCCCCTGCCGCAGCAGTTGCAGCTCCTGCACCGTGCTGCTGGCGAGGGACACAATATTGGGCCGCGCTGCGCTCAGCACGCGCAGCCCGGGCGCTATATTCGTCACCGAGCCGCCATTCTCCTCGGCCAGGGCCAGCAGCGCCAGCAGCGCCGGACCTAAATTTGTGCCGAAGGTCACGACCTTGCCGCGCAGATCCGGGCGCGCGATGTCCGAGTATCGAGTCAGCGGTGTGCGGACGGTGTCCGAATTGAACACCGGAATAATGGTCGCCAGGCTGAAGGGGGCGCCATGCTCACCGAATTCGCGGAGGCCGGGCAGCAGCCGGGCGGTGTTCGGCACCTCCGCTGTGCCGAAGGCCTCGATGACATTGGCGCGCACCAGGTCGGGCATCAGCGGGCTGTCGGTCATCAGCAGGTCGAGATGCGGGCGGCCAGAATTCGAGATCAAGCGCACCACGTCGGCCGCCGAATTGGATGCGGTGACAATGACTTTAAGACCCGTCCGCTCCTCCAGCGGCTTCAGCACATGGTCCGTCAGCGTTCGATCATAGGTGCCGCCATAGCCGTTCATCCGCAGCGTCACGCCCGCGAATTGCCGCTGCTGCGCGTGAACCGCCGGCGCCGCGAGGGCGGACGCCGCGGCCAGGGAACCAATCCGCAAGAAAGCACGTCTTTCCATGCTCGACCTCCAATAATGCGATCAGTGGGCCCCCGCCGTTCGGGGTATCAGTTTCCGTCGGTCACGAAGCGCACACCGGTGGGGTCGATCACGATGTCGATCTCATCCCCGGCCCGGGGCCTGCGCCCCGGGGCGTAGCGGCCATCCATCAGCAGCCGGGCATCGCCGACGCGCAGCTGCAACCGGGTCGCCGCGCCCATATACTCCGAAGTCTCAACGACTGCCCGGTGCACCGGCGCCCCTGGCGCCTCGGCCGCGTGGCGCACATATTCGGGTCTGATGATTGCCGTCGCCGCGCCGGGCCGCCGCGCGACCGGGAAACGCAGCCCGCGTTCCGACAGGAAATCCCCGCCTTCGTCCACCCTGCCTTCGAGCAGCGAGCAGGTGCCGATGAATTCGGCGACAAAGCGCGTCTGCGGGGAATCGTAGATCTCCTCGGGCGTGCCGATCTGCTCCACAGCGCCCTTGTTCATCACCACGATGCGGTCGGCGAGGGTGAGCGCCTCCTCCTGGTCGTGGGTCACGAACAGCGTCGTCATGTCGAGCCCGCGGATCAGGCTGCTCAGCTCTTCCCGCAGTCTAACGCGCAGCTGCGCGTCGAGGTTGGAGAAAGGCTCGTCCAGCAAAAGCACCTTGGGCTGCAGCGCAAGGGCCCGGGCCAGCGCCACGCGCTGCTGCTGCCCGCCGGAGAGGGCGCGCGGGTAGCGGTCCGCCAGGTGCTGCAGCTCGACGCGGCGCAGCACCTCCGCGATGCGTGCCTGGCGCGCGGCCTTCGGCATGTTGATGTTGACCAGGCCGTACTCGACGTTTTTCGCGACGGTCATGTGCGGGAACAGCGCATAGTTCTGGAACACGATCCCGACGTCGCGCCGATAGGCCGGCACGCGGGTGACGTTGTCCTCATCAAGCCAGATTTCGCCAGCGCTGGGTTCCACGAAGCCTGCCAGCATCCGCAGCGTGGTGGTCTTGCCGCAGCCCGACGGACCCAGCAGGCAGACCAGCTCGCCCTGGCGGATGTCGAGTGACAGGGCGGCGACGGCCTGGAACGCGCCATAGCTCTTCTCGATGCCGCGGAAAGAGACGACCGTGTTCGTTTTCGTCACACGGGCGGGGACGGCGCTCATGTTCATCCTCGCTTCGCTCCTAGATGACCGATTTCGCGCCGGAGATCCGGTCGGCAATAAAGATGGCCAGGACGGTGACCAGGATGACGACGGAGGAGACCGCGGCGACCAGCGGATCGTAGTTCTGCTCGACATAGGAGAGCACCTGCACGGGCAGGGTCACCTCGCCGTCGTAGTTCAGGAAGACCGAGAGGGTGACGTTGCCAAAGGAGGTCACGAAGGCGAACACCATCGCGGAGATGATGCCCGGGAAGAGCAGCGGCAGCGTGATGGTGCGCAGCACGGTCAGCGGCGGTGCTCGCAGGCTCATCGCCGCCTGTTCCAGATTGCGGTCGAACAGCACCATGCTGGCCGAGAGGGTGCGGACCACATAGGGCAGGGTGATGACGAGATGCCCCGCCAGCAGCCCCAGGAAGGTCTGGCCCAGCCCGATCCACACCAGGAACTGCATCAGGCCGAGCCCGAGAACCACGGTCGGCACCAGCAGCGGCGACAGCAGGAAGGAGCGCACCAGGCCGAGCCCGCGGAAGCGATACCGGTCCACCGCGTAGGCGGCGGCGAAGCCCAGCACGAGCGAGACAAGCGTGGCCAGCGCGGCAAGCCGGAAGCTCAATCCCAGGGAGTTCATGAACAGGTCGCTCTCCCATACCGCGCGGTACCAGCGCAGCGAAATGCCGGGTGGCGGGAAGCGCAGGATGTCGCCGGGTGTAAGGGACGCCGCCACCACGATCGCGGCGGGCAGCAGCAGAGAGGCATAGACTGTCCAGCGCACCAGGAACCCGAGCGCGGCGAACAGCCTGTCACGAAGGTCAGCGGACATGCAGCCCCCTGGTAATGCGGCGGACGACGAGCATGTTCACCAGGGCGAGGACACCCAGGCCGACAGCCAACAGGATGAACGACATCGCGGCCCCGAATGGCCAGTTCATCGTCGTCAGCACCTCGTCGAAGATCAGCCCGCCCAGCATCTGGGTGCGCGCGCCGCCGATGAGCCGCGGCGTGACGAAGGCCGAGACCGTCATCACGAAGACCAGCGTGAAGCCCGAGACGATGCCCGGCGCAGCCAGCGGCACGACCACCTTGCGGAAGGTCGTCAGCCGCGTTGCGCGCAGGCTGGTGGAGGCATGCTCCAGCACCGGGTCGATCTGCAGCACCACATTCATGATCGAAAGGATCATGAAGGGCAGGAACTGCTGGATCAGCACCACCAATACCGCCGCGCGGTTGAACAGTAGCTGCCGCGGCGCCTCGATGAGGCCCAGGGCCAACAGCAGGTTGTTCAGCAGTCCCTGGCGCCCGAGCAGGACCATCCAGCCGAAGACCACGACCACCAGGCTGAGCGTAAGCGGCACGATGATGAGGATCATCCGGAGCCGCCGCTTGGCCGGCGGCATCCGCGCCAGCGAATAGCCCACCGGAAAGCCGAGGACGATGCAGCCAACCGAGACGATGATGCCGTAGGCCACCGTCTCCAGCAGGACGGAATTGTACAAGGTCGAGGAGAAGAACCGGGCGTACTGGGACAGGGTGAAACCCGTCGCGCCCATGGAGGAGGTGCCGGGAAAGAAGCTGGTCCGGAACACCGAGAACATCGGCACCACCAGGAACAGCAGCAGCAGGGCCAGGGCCGGCAGCAGCAGGAGCAACCGGGCACCAGGCCGGCTCTCAACATCGATTGGCACCGCGCTCATGCCGCCCCCTGCGCCGCTGGCGGGGCGGCGCCTGTCGCGGCGCATCGCGGTCCGCCGGTCCTCCAGCCCGAACGCCCGCGATGCGTAAATATCTCTCTCTTCCCCACCCCGCCCCACCTCTGCTTCAGTCCGATTGAGGAAACCGGAACAGTGCCGGCGACCACCCCAAAGCTCAACGCATTGGGGCAGGCTAACGCCGAATTTGCGCTGAATTCCGGTGAAATTGGGCCCTTGGCGCAGTTTTTCGGCGCTAACGGGGCAAAACAAGACGCAAAACATCGATGAAAATATTGCATCTGTTGGTCTGTTGCACAGGAATGTTGTGGCTGCTGGGTGCAATCAGCGTGCCAGGCGCCGCGGAGGCTCGCGCGGCCCATTCCCGGCGCATTCGGCACAGGAAACCCGAATCCATGACTGACCAGCTACCTCGCGCACTCGGCGTCCTAGGCCTCGAACGGGGGCTGCCGCCGGGTGCTGTCGCACCGCCCTTGCCGGGCTCCCTGCAAAGCTCCGGCACTTTCGGTCTGCCGGTCCTGGTGGAGACCGTGCCGGGCGCCTGGGTGGAGAATGTCGTGCGTGGCGACGCCGGGTTGGAGGACGCCTATGTCGAGGCGGCGCGGCGGCTGGTCGGGCGCGGGGCGGTGGCCATCAGTTCCACCTGCGGCTTCACCATCCGCTTTCAGGATGCCGTCGCAGCCGCCGTGCCGGTGCCCGTTGCGATGTCGAGCCTGCTCTTCCTGCCGACGCTGCTACGGCAACTGCCCCCGAACCGGAAGGTCGCGGTACTGACTTATGACTCGACCTATTGCACGGAGGAGATGCTCGGCCTTAGGGACCCTGCGGACCGGGCCCGGGTGGTGATCGGCGGCATCGAAGGCGGAAAATTCTGGCATGACGAGATGCGCCGCCCGCCCCCGCCGCTGGACGTGGTGGCGATCGAGGCGGATGTGGCCGCCTGCATCGCGCGCCTGCGCGCCGCCCAGCCGCAGATCGCGGCTATCCTGTTCGAATGCGCGGGCTTTCCGCTGGTCGCGGCGGCGATCCGCCGGCTGACCGGGTTGCCGGTGTATGACATCATAGGTGTCTGCCGCACCATGCTGGGCGGCGTCGTCTGAAGCCGTGCCCGAGCCAGGACGCCCGTGCGCGAGCCACCAGGCAGATGCCCGCCGCCCGGGGCGATCGCGTGCGGACGACGCACCTCCCCCGGGCTTCCGGATTCCTCAGGCCGGAAGTGCGGCCTTCACCAGATGCACCCAGTAGCCGATGCCATAGGGCAGGGCCTCGTCGTTGAAGTCGTAACCCGGATTGTGCAGCAGCGGCGTGGAGCCGTTGCCCAGGTAGATCAGCGCGCCCGGCCTGACCTTCAGCATATGGGCGAAGTCCTCCGTCCCCATGCGCGGCCTCATCTGGTCGTTCACCGCACCGGGCCCGACAAGGGCCGCGGCGGCCCGGATGGCGAGGCCGGTTTCCTCGGCATGGTTGAAGGTGACCGGCGTGTCGCGCCGGTAGTCCAGCTCGGCGTCGCCGCCGGACGCACGGGCCACGCCGCGAGCGATCTCCAGGATCCGCCGCTCCGCCAGGTCCTGCAGCGCCGGGGAATAGGTCCTGACGGTGCCGGCCAGCTCGGCGTGATCAGGGATGATGTTGTAGGCCGTGCCCGCATGGATCTGCGTAATCGACATCACGAGCGCCTCGATGGGGTCCGCATTCCGAGACACCAGGGTCTGCAGGCTGCACAATACCTGGCCCGCGATCGGGATGGGGTCCACCGTCTCGCTGGGCCGAGCCGCGTGGCCGCCGCGCCCCCTGATGATCAGGTCGAACTCGTCGAGCGAGGCCAGGATGGGGCCGGGGCGGATCGCGAAGCTGCCCACCGGCAAACCCGGCGAGTTGTGCATGCTGAACACCCGCGAGATGCCGAAGCGCTCCATGATCCCTTCCTGGATCATCTTCAGCGCGCCCGAGGGCAGGATCTCCTCCGCCGGCTGGAAGATCAGGGCGACCGCGCCCCTGAAGTCGCGCTCCTCGGCCAGGCACTTCGCCGCACCCAGCAGCATTGCGGTATGCCCGTCATGCCCGCAGCCATGCATCTTGCCCGCGACCCCGGAGGCCCAGGGTTTGCCCGAAGCTTCGAGGATAGGCAGCGCATCCATATCGGCGCGCAGCCCGATCGTTGGTCCATCCCCCCCCTTGCCCTGAATGACCGCGACGATCCCGGATTTCGCGATGCCCGTCTCGATATGGTTGATCCCGAAGGAGGTGAGCTGCGCGGTGACGAAGGCGGCAGTCTCCTCCAGATCGAAGCCGATCTCCGGGTTGCGGTGCAGGTGGCGGCGCCATTCGGCGACCTCGCCCTGCATTGCATGGTACCGGTCCATCTTAGTCATCCTGGTCACCCCTCGGCTTGGCCAGCGGGCCCGCGGCAGGCAGCGGCACGACGCCGACAGTCAGGATACCTGGCAGGGCGCGCCGATCCGCGGCTCAAATGGCCAGTAAACGCAGGATTCCTGCGGGTCCGAGGCAAACTTCGCACTTCTCGACCATGCGTCGGTGGCTAGACTTCGCACAAGATCGCAACCGGCCGGCCGCCCGGCCCACGGGTCGCGGCTTCACCATCGAACCAGGCATCGCGGGGCGGCAGCCCCGGCCGCACCGACCAATAGCCAGCAGAGGTGGGATCGACCCAGATGATGAACCTGATGACCGGCATCTTTCCCGTTGGCTCACATCTCGCAAGCTGGCGGCATCCCAAATCCTGGCCGAAGGTCACCATGGAGCTCGATGTCTTCATCGAGACGGCGAGGATCGCCGAACAGGGCAAGTTCGACATGCTGTTCCTGGCGGACGGCAATGCCGTGCGCTCGATGGACGAACCGCTGATGTTCCTGGCGAACCCCAGCGTCAATCGCCCCTCCACGTACGACCCGCTGATGCTCATGGCGGTGCTGGCACAGTACACCAAGCATATCGGCCTGTTCTGCACCGCGACCACCACCTATGACGAACCCTATCTGCTCGCGCGCCGCTTCGGGTCGCTCGACCATCTCAGCAAAGGCCGGGCCTGCTGGAACGTGGTCACTGGTTCTTATGAGATCGATGCCCTCAACTTCGGCCTGTCCCGGCATGTGGCGCGCGAGCAGCGCTATGAGCGGGCGGAGGAGTTCGTCCGCGTCTGCAAGGGGCTGTGGGACAGCTGGGCCGCGGATGCCTTCATCGAGGACAAGGCAAGCGGCCATTTCCTCGATCCATCCAAGGTGCAGCGTCTGAACCACGACGGAAAGCATTTCAGGGTGCAGGGCCCGCTCAACGTGGGACGTCTGCCGCAGGGTTATCCGGTCATTGCATCGGCCGGCCAGTCCGAGCCGGGGCGGGAACTCGCAGCCAAACATGCCGACGTCATCTTCTCCATCGCACTCACGAAGGAGGAGGCGCAGGAATTCTACGCCGACCAGAAGGCACGCGTGGTGCGCCATGGGCGCGACCCGGACAAGGTTCGGATCCTGCCGGGCGTCACCGTCTATGTCGGCGAGACCGAGGCCGAGGCCGATGCCCTGTGGGACGAGCTGGCGGAATTGATCACGCCCGAGGTCGGTGTGGCGATGCTCTCCAAGCTGTGCTGGACCGACCTGTCGGGCTACCCAATCGACGGCCCGATGCCGGATCTGTCCGGCGAGGTGCTGGGCATGCAGAGCTACCGCAAGGCCATCGACGATCTGGCCAAGCAGAAGAACCTGACGATCCGCGAAATGTACAAGATCGTCGTGCCCGGTGCCGGCCACCTGACCTTCAAGGGCAACGTCACCCAGGTCGCGGACCAGCTGGAGGAGTGGTACCGCGACAAGGCTGCCGACGGCTTCAACATCATGATGCCTGTGCACCCCTACTCGCTGCAGCGCTTCGTCGACCTGGTCATCCCGGAGCTGCAGCGGCGCGGCCTGTTCCGTACGGAATACCCCGGCACCACCCTGCGCGAGACGCTGGGGCTGGAAGTGCCGCCGCGCGGCGTCAATCCCAACGGGGCCTGGGCGCCCGCCAAACACCAGAAGCACGCTCTGACCACCGCCGCGGCGAAGTAATCGCCCATCCTGTGCGCATGGCCGGGATGGAGCCCATGACGGGCTCCAGACCCCGATGCGCGCCCGCACCGACCGGCACACGAGCCAAGATCAAGGAAACCGGCATATGAAGCCCGATATCGCAACGATCGCGGAGATGGATCGCCGTTCGGTCCTGCATCCGTTCACGCAGGCCAAGGAATTCAGTGAAGGCAGGGCCGGCGACCCGACGATCGTCGATACCGCCGACGGTATCTACATCCAGGATGCCCACGGCAACCGCCTGCTGGACGGCTTCGCCGGCCTTTACTGCGTCAATATCGGCTACGGCCGCACCGAAGTGGCGGAGGCGATTTCGCGCCAGGCACATCGCCTGGCCTTCTATCATTCCTATGCGGCACACACGACGGAGGAGCTCGCGATCCTGTCCGACCGTCTCGTGAAGATGGCGCCTGGCCGGATGAGCAAGGTATTCTACGGCATGTCGGGCTCCGACGCCAACGAGACCCAGGCCAAGCTGGTGTGGTACTACAACAACCTGCGGGGGAAGCCGAAGAAAAAGAAGATCATCTCCCGCGAGCGCGGCTACCACGGCTGCAGCGTGGTGTCCGGCTCGATGACGGGCATGAGCTTCTATCATGACCACATGGACCTGCCGTTGGCGCGGATCATCCACACTGGCGCTCCGCATCAGTACTGGCACGGGCACGAGGGAGAGAGCGAGCTCGACTTCTCCCGCCGGCGCGCGGCGGAGCTGGACGCCCTGATCGAGCGGGAAGGCGCGGATACGGTGGGCGCTTTCATCGGCGAGCCGGTTTTGGGGACGGGCGGCATCACCCCGCCGCCGGAAGGCTACTGGGAGGCCATCCAAGCTGTGCTCCGCAAGCATGACGTCCTGCTCATCGCGGATGAGGTCATCACGGGCTTTGGCCGCACCGGCTCCATGTTCGGCTGCGACCACTACGGGATCGAGCCCGACCTGATCACCGTCGCCAAGGGCCTGACCTCGGCCTATGTGCCGCTCTCGGCCGCGATAGTGGGCGAGAAGGTCTTCGAGGTGCTGAAGGACGGCGCGGACCGCGTCGGCTCCTTCTCGCATGGCTATACCTACTCGGGGCACCCGCTGGGTGCCGCGGCGGCCAATGCGGTTCTCGATATCGTGGAACGCGAGGATTTGCCGGGAAATGCCCGGGTCGTCGGGGCCTATTTCCAGGACAGGCTGAAAAGGGCGTTCGCGCAGCTGCCCATCGTGGGTGAGGTGCGCGGCGTGGGCCTGATGGGCGCGGTGGAATTCGTCGCGGACCGCGAGCGCAAGCTGCGCTTCGATCCCAGCCTGAAGGTGGGCGCGCGTATCTCCCAGGCGGCACGCGACCGAGGCCTGATCGCACGTGCGATGCCGCAAGGCGACATCCTGGGTTTCTCTCCGCCGCTGGTAATCACTGAGGCCGAGGTGGATGAGATGGTTTCGATTGCCGAGACCGCCGTGCGCGTAGTGATGGATGAGCTAGCCGGAAGCAGACAACGGATCTGATTCCGCTGACGACCCTACCAGACAAGGACGCTATCGAGCGGCGCACCGTCGCCCGGTGTGTACAACCTCGTAATCTCGGCCGGCCAGTCTTTGACTGCGCAAAGGATCTTCTCCGTGCCGAGGTTTCTCGTTGCAGAGCACGAAGCGCCAGCACCGTGATATAGAACCGGCTACAGCGTGAAGGCGTTCTGCTCGTCCGTGTGGCGCTTCCGCTTCGTGGCACGCTCCCCTCCTTGGGGTTCACAGTGCCCGAAAAACTTGCGCCTCGGCTGGATCAGTCTCGAGGGTCAGGACCATTGGGTTCGTCCTTAGCTGACCCGAAAGCGGCGAGGCGGCTAGCTGTTTGGTCCCGGGGTTTGATCGTGCGGTCTTCCAGCAGGCGTGGAAGGGCGCGCTATGGGCCAGGTTCATCATGGGAGCGCCGCAACGACAGCGGCGATCCGTCGAGCGATCCAGCATAGTCAAGAGAGCCTGAGAGGGCTCGCCAGCCGCTACGGGATCACCCCC
>NZ_JAMZIK010000236.1 GCF_024178315.1 Siccirubricoccus soli
CGGCCGCGGGGCGGGGGCGGCGGGGCGGGGGGCAGGGGCCTCCGGCAGGGCCGGCGGGGCCAGGCGCGGCTGGGTGCGGTCGATCGGCGCCTCGCCCAGCGCCTCATCCGCCCCCCAGTCGAGCTGGAGGCGGAGCGCGGCCAGCAGCGCCGCCGCCTCGGCTTCCGCCATCTCCATCGCCCATCCCTGCCCAAGCCACCTGCCATATCGGCCGGGGGCGGGGTTCCGCGCAATCCTCCCCTCCGCTACATCGAGCCTGGACAAGGAGGGAGAGCGGCATGTCCGGGGCGGAAGAGCGCGAGGCGATGGAGTTCGATGTGCTGATCGTGGGCGGCGGGCCGGCGGGCCTGGCGGCGGCGATCCGCCTGAAGCAGCTCGCGCCCGACACCGCCGTCTGCCTGGTGGAGAAGGGCAGCGAGATCGGCGCCCATATCCTCTCCGGCGCGGTGCTGGAGCCGCGGGCGCTGGACGAGCTGATCCCGGATTGGCGGGACGACCCGCCGGCCCTGGCGACGCCCGCCCGCGACGACCGCTTCATGCTTCTGACGGAGACCCGCGCCTTCAAGCTGCCGACGCCGCCGCAGATGCATAACGAGGGGAATTACATCGTCTCCCTCGGCAATGTCTGCCGCTGGCTGGGCGCCAAGGCGGAGGCGCTCGGCGTCGAGATCTACCCCGGCTTCGCCGCCTCCGAGACGATCATCGAGGACGGCCAAGTGAGGGGCGTCGTCGCCGGCGTCATGGGCATCCAGAAGGATGGCGAGAAGGGCCCGAACTACCAGCCGGGCATGGAGCTGCGCGCCACCTACACGCTGTTCGCCGAGGGCTGCCGCGGCTCCCTGACCAAGAAGCTGCAGGAGCGCTACAACCTCCGCGAGGGCGTCGCCCCGCAGACCTATGCGCTTGGCATGAAGGAGCTGTGGGAGATCCCGAAGGAGCGGCACCAGCCGGGCCTTGTTTGGCACTCCACCGGCTGGCCGCTGGCCTCCGACACCTATGGCGGCTCCTGGCTCTACATGCTGGGCGAGAACCTGGTCTCGATCGGCTTCGTGGTCGGGCTCGACTACCCCAATCCCTGGCTCTCGCCCTTCGACGAGTTCCAGCGCTTCAAGACCCACCCCGAGGTGCGGAAGATGCTGGAGGGCGGCAAGCGCATCGCCTATGGGGCGCGCGCGCTGAACGAGGGCGGGTTCCAGGCCATCCCGAAGCTGGTCTTCCCGGGCGGCATGCTGATCGGCGACTGCGCCGGCTTCCTCAATGTGCCGAAGATCAAGGGCACGCATACCTCCATGAAGTCCGGCATGGTCGCGGCGGAGGCGGTGGTGCAGGCGCTGGCCGGCGAGGAGCGGCCGCCGGTGCTGGAGAGCTACCCGACCGCGCTGAAGGCAAGCTGGGTGTGGACCGAGCTGCAGGGCGTGCGCAACATCCGCCCGGGCTTCGAGAAATTCGGCTTCTGGGGCGGCATGGTGAACGCCGCCCTGGACACCTACCTGTTCCGCGGCAAGGCGCCCTGGACCTGGACGCACCACCAGGACCACGAGACGCTCAAGAAGGCCTCGGAAGCGAAGCGCATCACCTATCCGAAGCCTGATGGCGTGCTGACCTTCGACCGTCTCTCCTCGGTGTTCCTCTCGAACACCAACCATGAGGAGGACCAGCCCGCCCACCTCAAGCTGAAGGATCCGGGACGCTGGAAGGGCGTGAACTGGGACCAGTTCCGCAGCCCGGAGAGCCGCTACTGCCCGGCCGCGGTCTATGAGGCGGTGGGCGCCGAGGCGGAGCGGGAGCTGAAGGGCACGCCGGACGCGGAAGCGACGGGCGAGGGCGCCAGCGTGGAGGCCGGCGATGCCGGGGCGCGGCTGGTGATCAACGCGCAGAACTGCGTGCACTGCAAGACCTGCGACATCAAGGACCCGACGCAGAACATCGACTGGACGACGCCGGAGGGCGGCGGCGGGCCGAACTACATCGGCGGGATGTAGCCCTTGGCGGGTCGGGCGATGCCGGAGCCTGACCTGGCAGCGGCGGAGGAATTGGTCGCCGCCGCCCAGGCCCTGGACGCGCTCGGCTTCATGCCGAGCAAATCCGGCAACCTCTCGCTCCGCACGGTGCGGGGCTGCCTCATCACCCCGGCGGCGCTGCCCTATGCCGCCCTCACCCCCGCGGCGCTGGTCGAGATCGATCTGGAAGGCACGGTGCTGCGCGGCAGCCGCCGGCCCTCCTCCGAATGGCGGCTGCACACCGCTATCTACGCAGCACGGCCGGAAGCGGGGGCGGTAGTGCATACCCACAGCCCCTTCGCCACCGCCCTCTCCTGCGCCCGGCAGGGGTTGCCCGCCTTCCACTACATGATCGCGCTGGGCGGCGGCGCCGATATCCGCTGTTCCGCCTACGCCACCTTCGGCACCGCGGCCCTGGCCGAGGCCTGCCTCGACTCGCTGCGGGACCGGCGTGCCACGCTGCTGGCCAATCACGGCGTCGTCGCGCTCGGCCGGACTCTTGCCGGCGCCCGGACGCTGGCCATGGAGGTGGAGAACCTTGCCCGGCAGTATCTGGCGCTGCGCGCCGCCGGCCTCTCCCCCGTGCTGCTGACCGAGGCCGAGTTGCGCGAGGTCTTCGCGCAATTCGGCGATTACGGCCGACTCACCTGAAGTTCAGGGTCTGCACCGAGCAGGTCTCGACGCCACGACGCTCCACCGCCCGGCCATCGGCATAGACCACGCGGACATCGACGGTGCAGACCTTGCCGGAGGGCAGGGCGACTCAGACCCCGTTGCCCGGCACCAGCACGTCGTTGCCGAGCCGGTCGCGGCCCCAGCTCTGGTCGCTGCTCAGGGACACGTAAAGCTCGTTCACCGTCATCCCGCTCTGGTTCACGAACTGGAAGCTGGGGTCACCGCCGCCGCCCCCGCCGCCCCAGACGATGCGGGACAGGGTGCAGGCATTGATCTGCCGCCGCTCCTCGGACCGCCCGCCCTGGAACACCACCCGCACATCCAGCACGCAGTCGCCGAAGCCGGGCACGATCCAGGTGCTGTTGCCCGCCGGCAGCACGCCGCTGCCCAGCACGTCCGGGCCCCAATTGGAGGAGCGGGAGGGGGAGACATAGACCTGCTCGACGGTCTGGCTGGTGTTGTTCACCAGGCTGAACCGGTTCTGCGCCGAGGCCGGGGCGAGGCCGAGCAGCAGGCCTGCGCACAGGCCGAAAAGCATCAGAAGTCGGGACCGCATCCTGTCTGTTCCTCCACCGAGAATTCCTCGCAGGCCGCAGCGCCGCTCCGCCGGGCCCCCGGGGCCAGCTTGGCTGCCGGGGTCGGCGCGGCCTGCCGCGGCGGGATTCCGAAGGGCACCTGCCTCCGACCTCCGCCTACCAGCACCAACATTACCATTCCGTCCTGTTCCGACTAGCGGATGATCGGTTCGGGCAAACCGCGCTGGCGGGGCCGGGGATGGCTGGCGCCCAGGCAGCTGCGGCGCGGCTCGCATGGGCGGGGCGTTTAGGGCCCTCGGCCGGCGCGGCTCTGTGCCCTGCGTCACCGGCACAGGAGCAACCGGCCCGGCGGTGGTGGCGCGGCGGGGGGTACGCTGCTAGCCTTCCCCCATGCCATCTCCTGCTGTTCCGCAGCGGCTTGCGCTGCTTGCTGTTGCACTGCTCGGCGCCTGCGCTGCCGGAGGACCGAACGGGGATCGTGGGCCGCGCAGCGCCTCCGGCATTCCCATCACCGGGGCCTACGGCGCCTATCTCGCCGGCCGCTTCGCCGCTTCGGAGACCGATACCCGGGTCGCGGCCGACAATCTGCTGACCGCGCTGCGGGCCGATCCGGACCAGCCGGAGCTGCTGGCCCGCGCCTTCATCGCCGCCCTGCTGGACGGCAGGGCGGAGGCGGTGCGCCTGGCTCGTCGCCTGCCGGACAACCCCGCCGCCAACCTGCTGCTGGCCGGCGCCGATGTGCAGGCGGCGCGCTGGGACCGGGCCGAGCAGCGGCTGAAGGCGCTCGGCCGCAGCGGGCCGGTGCAGGTGCTGCAGCCGGCGCTGCTCGCCTGGGTCCAGCTCGGCCGCGGCCAGCCGGACCAGGCCCTGGCGACGCTCCGCCCCCTGGCGGAGGCCAACCGGCTGCGGGCGCTGAACGCCCTGCACGCCGCCCTCATCGCCGACATCGCCGGCCGGCCGCGGGAGGCGGAGCGCTTCGCCCGCATGGCGGCGGCGGACCAGCCGCAGCCGCCCTGGCGCCTGGCCGTGCTCGCCGCCGGCGTGCTGCACCGGGTCGGGCGGGTGCAGGAGGCGAACCGGCTGCTCGACCAGGTGATCGAGAGCGGGGATGATGCGGCGCTGGCGGCGGCGGAGCCGATGCGCCGCGCCCTGTTCGCCCAGCGCGGCGTGGCCGGTCCGGCGGAAGGCATGGCCGAGGCCTATACCGCCCTGGCCGGGGCCTTGCGCAGCCAGGGCTCGAATGATTTCGCCCTCATTCTGGCCCAGCTTGCCCTCCGGCTGCGCCCGGGCTTCGTCCCCGCGGTGGTGCTGGCGGCGGATGCGCTGGCGGATCAGGGGCATGAGGAGCAGGCCCTGGCGCTGCTCTCCAACACCCCGGCGGACGACCCGCTGGCACCGGTGATCGGGCTGCGCCGCGCTGCCCTGCTGGACAAGCTGGACCGGACGGAGGAGGCGGTGGCGCTGCTCCGCCGGCTGGCCGAGGCCAGCCCCGGCCTGCCCCAGGCGCCGGCCCGGCTGGGCGACATGCTGCGGCGCCGGGACCGCTATGCCGAGGCGGTGGTCGCCTATGACCAGGCGATCGCGCGCAGCGCCGTGGGCGGCCAGGCCCAGGCACGGGACTGGCCGCTCTTCTACGCCCGCGGCATCGCGCGGGAGCGCTCCGACGACTGGACGCGGGGGGAGGCCGATCTGCTGCAGGCCCTCGCCCTCTCGCCCGAGCAGCCCTATGTGCTGAACTACCTGGGCTATAGCTGGGCGGAGCAGGGCAAGAACCTGGACCGTGCCAAGGCCATGCTGCTGCGGGCGACGGAGCTGCGGCCGCAGGATGGCAACATCGCCGACAGCCTGGGCTGGGTGCTGTTCCGGCTCGGCGACCTGCCCGGCGCCATCACCTGGCTGGAGAAGGCGGTGGAGCTGGAGCCGCGCTCCAGCGTCATCAACGACCATCTGGGCGATGCGCTCTGGGCGACGGGGCGGCAGCGGGAGGCGCAATTCCAGTGGCGCCGCGCCCTGACCATGGAGCCGGAGCCGGCGGAGATCCCGAAGATCGAGGCCAAGCTCCGCGACGGGCTGCCCGGCTTCCCGGCCAGCACCGCGCAGCGGCAGTGAGGCCGGCAGGATGAGCGGGGCCGAGCCGGCCCCGGCCAAGGTCAACCTCTACCTCCACGTCACCGGCCGCCGGGTGGATGGCTATCATCTGCTGGACAGCCTGGCGGTGTTCGGCCCGGCGGCGGATGCGGTGGCGGCGGCGCCGGGCGAGGCGTTGTGCCTGACGCTCGACGGCCCCTTCGCCGCCGGGCTGGCGGCGGAGCCGGACAACCTCGTGCTGCGGGCCGCCAGGGCGCTGGCAGAGGCCGTCGGCCGGCCGGCCGCGGCGGCGCTGACCCTGACGAAGCGTCTGCCCGTCGCCTCCGGCATCGGGGGGGGCTCGGCCGATGCGGCGGCGGCGCTGCGGGCGCTGGACCGGCTCTGGGGCACCGGGCTGGGCGAGGGCGGGCTGGCCGGGATCGCGGCGGGGCTGGGGGCGGATGTGCCGGTCTGCCTTGCTGCCCGGCCGGCACGGATGCAGGGGATTGGCGAGGTGCTGCTGCCGGCCCCGGCACTGCCGGAGTATGGGCTGCTGCTGGTCAATCCCGGCGTGGCGCTGGCGACACCCGCGGTGTTCCGCGCCCGGCAGGGCGGCTTCACCCCAATGGCCGAACTGCCCGCCGCCTGGCCCGACGCGGCGGCAATGGCCCGGGACCTGGCGGCGCTGCGCAACGATCTGGAGCCACCGGCCATCGCCCTATGTCCCGTGATCGCGGAGGTGCTGGCGGCGATCCGGGCCCTGCCGGGCTGCCTGCTGGCCCGGATGAGCGGCAGCGGCGCCACCTGCTTCGGCCTGTTCCCCGATGCCGAGGCGGCACGGCGTGCTGCGGCACTGCTGCCTGGCGGCTGGTGGCGGGAGGGCGGCGCGCCCCACCCTGTCCCGGCTGACTGAGCGGCGACCTGCCCCTGGCCCTCGGATGGATGCTTGGTTCCTCCCCGTCTGCCTTCCGCGGCGCCCAGGCACTGGCCGCGGCCGTGCGGGCTGGGGAGCGAATGACCGGATCGCCCGCCGAGTCCTCGTCTGCCGGGCCTGTGCTGGCGCATCTGCAGCGGCAGGCTCGCGATCAGCGAATTCGCCGTGGTGCTACGGCCGAGCATCTGGCGGCGCCCCTGCCGGCACAGCATCGCCGGCGGCCTCGCCCTGCCATCGGCCGTCTGCCGGCGCTGCGGCGCGTGGCGGAGGTTCGATCATATCCGGATGGATCTTGGCAGGGCGGGGGTAAGACCGGATGCGGAGACGACGCCCTATGGCGGCCGCGGCGCGTTCAGCCATCCCTGCAGGGATGACCGGCTCGATGCCCTCAGGGTTGTGGAGGCCGGACGATCCCGTCGTCCAGATACGCTCCGAGGGGACTTGCCGGGCTGGGTGGCGACCGCCTATTCACCCCGGGCACGGCAATGGGGCGTAGCCAAGCGGTAAGGCAGCGGTTTTTGGTACCGCCATTCCCAGGTTCGAATCCTGGCGCCCCAACCAGCCAGTCCGAGTGACGCGGACGATTTCGGGTTTTGCGCAGGCGGCCTACGAAAGGCCCGGCTTTCCGGCCATGCGGGCGAGAGCCTTGGCGGCACCGTACCTGAGAGACGCCGGCCGGGCCGCCATTCGGCCGTCTTGTTTCCCGAGGCCATTTCGGCAGTACGGATCGTCCGAGAACAACCAGGAGGGCCGGCACCGCGATCGTGACACATCAACGTCAATGATGAATCGGATGTGAGAGAGCCCGGGCTGGGGGTGGCCGTCCTGCTACCGGCAATGCTGGTCGGGCGACATCCAGGTCAGACGAAACCAAGAACTTTGCGCTGTTCCTGCCAATCAAGGGGAATGTGGGTATCCCGCATCAGCCCCGAGGCCGTGAGGCCGGCCGGCTGACGGCCATCAAGGATGGCCTCCACGATATCAGGCGCGAGCCAGGCCAGCCGGACCAGCCGCGTGGCATAGGATTGCGAGACGCCCTGCTCCGCCGCAAAGGCTGTCAGGCTCGGCGCCTTGCTTGATACCAGCGCCTCGCGCAGCGCCCAGGCTTTGGCGACCAGCCGCACCAGTGACGGATCCGACCGATCCGCCGCGACGGTCGATCCCACGAGCAGGGTCATCCCCGACCTGCCCGCCGCAGCGTCACCGGCTCCGTGAGGCTGATTGGAGAATCTTCGCCCTCACCCTCGTCGCTGCCGGCGCGCATCGCTGGAAGGCGCTTCGCGTCAAGCTGCGAGACCAGCCGGCGCGGTGCGAGAGGGATCGTGATCTCGTGCCGCTGCACCGCAACCTGGACCCCAAAGGCGAACAAGGTCTCGCGTTGCGTGCCGTGGCCCTGCTGCTGCCAGCGGCTGGTCAGGCACTGGGCTGCAGAAGGATCCGGCGCTGATCCGCACCTTCCGCCGGAAGCACCGCTGCGGACCGCAGCGCATCGAGCAACTCCGGCCCATTGGTGAGGAAGCGGGTGATCCTCTCGATGACGACCCGCTCCAGCGCGGCCCGGGCACGCGGAGGGCATCGGCGTGGTCATCGCGCGTGCCGGTGATCAGGCGGTGCGAGACATAGTACCGATACCGTCGCCCGGCCTTTCTGGCATGGGTCGCAACCATCGCCTCGCCGGCGGGATCGGTGAGCATCCCAGCCAGCGGGCTCGGATGGCTGGCGCCGCCGCCCTGTTTCCGATTGGTCCGGCCTTCGGCCAGGCGCTGCTGCGCAGCCTCCCAGAGCTCGGCACCAATGATGGCCGCGCGCTCGCCGGGGTAGACGTTCCCCCGATGGGCAACCTCACCGCGGTAGACACGGTTCCGCAGCAGGTCGAACAGCGCACCGCGGCCCAGCGCCCGGCCACTCCTGCCGGTGATCGCCTCGCTGGCCAGCCACTCCTGCACCAGCCGGACCGTCCCTCGATCCAGGTAGGCGCGATAGATGCGCCGGACGAGATTTGCCTCGGCTCCGTGGACCACCAGCTTGCGGTCCCGGACCTCGTAGCCAAGAGGGACAGAGCCCCCCATCCACATGCCCTTGCGTCTGGAGGCGGCGATCTTGTCGCGGATGCGCTCGCCGGTGACCTCGCGCTCGAACTGCGCGAAGGAGAGCAGCATGCTCAGCGTCAGCCTGCCCATGCTGGTGGTGGTGTTGAACTGCTGGGTGATCGAGACGAAGGAGGCAGCCTGCGCATCGAGCACCTCGACGATCTTGGCGAAATCGGAGAGCGAGCGGGTCAGGCGATCGACCTTGTAGACCACCACCAGATCGACCTGGCCCGAGGCCACGTCAGCGAGAAGCCGCTGCAGGGCCGGTCGGTTCATGGTGCCGCCGGAGAGGCCACCATCGTCATAGCGGGTGGGCAGCAGGGTCCAGCCCTCGTGACGCTGGCTGCGGATGTAGGCCTCGCAGGCCTCGCGCTGGGCATCGAGGGAGTTGAACTCCTGCTCCAGCCTCTCCTCTGATGACTTACGGGTGTAGATGGCGCAGCGGAGGCCGGCCCGGCTGGCAGGCTGGCCGGAGGCACGGCGGCTACGCATCGACGGCTGAGGCCTGGGCGGGACGCGGTGAAGCGGCGGCGCCCTCTCGCCTCAAGCCGAAGAAGCGGGGGCCGGACCAGTGCGCGCCGGTGATATGGCGGGCGACCTCCGACAGCGAGGCAAAGCGCTGGCCCGCCATCCCGAAGCCGTCCTCCAGAGCCAGCACGGTATAGGTCCTGCCATGCCATTCCCGCAGCAGCATCGAGCCGGGCTTGATCCGAGGTGTCTGGGGCCGAGCCTGCGGTGCCTGGCTTGCATCAGCTCCCGCCAGTGCGGCCAGGCGGTCGGGCCGACCCAAGCTGGCCCGCCGAGCCATCCAGCCGTTTAGAAGAATCGACTAAACGCCTTGTGTTAAGTCGTGTTGCATGATCTGCACGTGCTGGTAAGTGCTCCTGATGGAGGTTGATTTCGATGATGAGCGCGCGGCGCTGATCGAAACCGATCGGGCTGCCGAGACTCGGCTGCCCGTTGCGGTCATCCAGACCGCGCGGCAGAGGCTCACCATGATCCGCGCAGCCCCGGATGGGCGCGCGCTCCGAAATTGGAAAAGTCTGGGTTTCAGTGCGGCAGGCGGGGCAGACAGCCGTGGACCAGCCGTAAGGATCAATGACCGCTGGAGCATGCGTCTCCGCCTCGACGACTTGGATAGCCCTACGAAGGTCACAGTCACGGGGCTGCAGGAACAACGGTGACCGGCGGGGAGCGTTACGAATGACGAATGGGCAGAATGTCGGCGTGGATCCGCCGGGCGTGTACATCAAGATGGAGCTGGAGGCGCGGGGCTGGTCCCAGCGGGATCTCGCCTTCATTCTTGGTCAAACCGAGCAACAGCTCAGCCCCATGCTGTCTGGCAAGCGCGCGATCACCCCGGATATGGCGCGGCTGCTGGGCGATGCCTTTGACATGCCGGCGCAGTTCTTCGCAAACCTGCAGAGCCTCTACGATCTGTCGAATGCGAAGTCGCCAGATCCAGCGGTTCGCACACGCGCCACGCTGCAGACCACCTATCCTGTGCGTGACATGATCCGCCGAGGATGGATCGAGGATGGCGAAGCGTCGCTCCTCCAGCTGCAGATTGAACGCTTCTTTGAGGTTGCGAACGACGATGCGCCGAGCCGTGCCGTGGCCTTTGCAGCCAAGAGGACTCACTACGACGAGACTCCCCCACACCAGCTGGCTTGGGTGTTCCGCATCCGTCAGTTGGCAAGGCAGATCAAGGTGCCGGCGTTTTCTGCCGACAGATTGCGTGCCGCACTGCCTCGGCTTCGCGCCCTCATGGTCGAAGCCGAGACTGCTCGGGAGGTGCCCGCGATCCTTGCTGAGTGTGGTGTGCGCTTCGTCATCGTGGAGGTTCTTCCCAACGCGAAGATCGACGGCGTCTGCACCTGGCTCGACGACGAAGCACCAGTGATCGGGATGTCTACCCTTTACGACCGGCTGGACAACTTCTGGTTCGTACTGCGGCATGAGATCGAGCACGTCCTCCTTGGGCACGGCAAAGCGACGGCGGTTGGCATGATCGACCACCTTGTCGGCGAGGGCGCCTCCGAGGGCAATGACGTGGCTCAGGAGGAGCGCGTCGCCAACCTGGCTGCTGCCGACTTCTGCGTGCCGCGGCAGAAGATGGACTCCTTCTACGCCCGCAAGCACCCGTACTTCTCCGAGCGGGACGTCGTCGGCTTTGCATCCCTGATGCAGCTGCACCCAGGCATCGTCGTCGGCCAGCTGCAGCGCCGGATGGGGCGGTACGACTACCTGCGGAAGTACCAGGTCCCTGTCCGCCGCCATGTCATCGAGCGGGCAGTAACCGATGGATGGGGCCAAGCCGTCAAAGCCGATCTGTAGAACCGAGCTTCAGGAGATACGTTGTGGCGAAGTATTCCGAGCAGATGCAGCGGATTTTTGATCGGTACACGGCCGCCGTGGACTCGTCGCCGGTTTCGCTCGATCATGTGGCCGCCTGGGCTATCCAGAATGGCCTATGGAAGCCAGCGCCGCGCGACGTGGTGAAGCTCTGCATGGAAGATCTGGCCGAGAGCCTGCGCCAAGAGAAGCGCACGGACGCTAAGGGGCGGCGCTACCGGGCGAAACACTCTGTCCGCATCAACGAGAACGGCCTTCAGCTTACGCTCTGGGCCGATATCGATAGCGCCCCGCGCTCGTTTATGGAAGAGTCATTCGCGCAGCGCCGAACAGGCATCGTGAATAACTGCTTCCAGATCAAGCAGGACATCGATCACTTCCACGACGAGCATAGCGGCGGTCAGCCGATCCAGATGATCCTGGATTTCACGGATGACGTGGCAGAGCTGGAAGCGGCCACACGCATGTCGAAGAGCGACGACGAGGCTGCGTGAGGCCCATGCGATAGAGCGGTCGCAATGCCCGCTTGTTACAATTCGTCCTGTAGCGGTCCGGAATCCGCATCCGGTAGGGTATCGATAGTAGCAATAGCTGTGACCGCGCTGCGGGTCCCGAGCCGCAGTCGCCGCCGAGCCACAGTGGCTCGCGAGCTGCAGGGTCCTTCCTGCGGCCGCTGTATGCGGGGGGCGGAAGCGCGCGACTTCGCTAGCTGTTTGGACCCGGGGTTTGATGGTGCGGTCTTCAGCAGGCGTGGAGGGGCGCTATGGGCCGGGTTCATCATGGGAGCGCCACAACGACAGCGGCGATCCGTCGAGCGATCCAGCATAGTCAAGAGAGCCTGAGAGGGCTCGCCAGCCGCTACGGGATCACCCCCGAGACCGTGGGCAAGTGGAGGAAGCGCACCTCCGTCTCCGACCGGCGCACCGGCCCTC
>NZ_JAMZIK010000237.1 GCF_024178315.1 Siccirubricoccus soli
TGGCGGCGGCGCCGTGCCGGCCGGCGCCCGGGCGGCGGCGGACCGGGCCTGAGGCGGCTGGGCCGCGGGGGATCCCCGGCCGCCTGAACCCGCGGCCGCCGGGGGGCGTTCCTCCGGCGAGACCGCAGGAGGCCGCCATGGACAAGGACCGCAAGCATCCCGGCGACGGCGCCGATTACGAGGACACGGTCAGCAGCCGCACCACCGGCGATGGCCCCAAGGCCCCCGCCCGGAACAAGACGCCGGAGCACCAATACCCGCATGTGGATCGCGATGTCGGCGTGAACCGCAAGGATGCGGAGGCGCCGGGCGGGCCGGTGAATATCGGGGTAAAGCCCGCCAAGCCGGATGACAGCGGCGCCGAGGCCGCGGAGCAGACGCCGGACCGGGCAACCGGGCTCGGCAAGAAGGACGCCTCGGCCGGGCTGGCGGAGGAATAGCAGCCGATTCTGGGCGGGGTCCGGGGCCAAGCCTTGGCCCCGGCGGGGTTTGGCGGCACTGCCGCCCACGAGCAGAGCCCTATTCCTCTTCGTTGTGATTTCCTAACCGAAAGCCCCTAAGGCGGCCCCGCCTCCAGCCCGCTCTCCTCCCGTCGCCGCTTCTCCACCTCTTCGCCATAGCGGCGCAGCAGGTGGCTTTCGGTCAGCAGGCCCAGCACGCGGCGGCTCGCCGGCTCCACCACCGCCAGCGCATCGGCCGCCGCCAGTTCGAAGGCGGCGATGGCGTCGCGGGCGTTCATCCCCGGCAGCAGCACGGTGCCGCGGTGCTGCAGCAGCGGCGCCAGCCCCTCCTCCGGCGGCGCCGCATGCGCCTCCGCCACCGAAACGATGCCGGCATAGCGCCCCGCCTCGTCCACCGCCACCACCTGGCTCACCGAGCCCAGGGGGAAGAGGCGGCGGAAATTCTCCAGCGCGGTCTCCACCGGCACCCGCCGCGGATCCCGCCGCATCATCCGCCCCACCGTCAGGTCGTTCACCCAGCCGACATCATGTGCGCTGCGGATCGCCTCACCCCGCAAATGGAAGCGCCAGGTGGCGAAGGAATAGCCGAAGAGCCGCCGCACCAGCAGGCCGGAGACCGCGACGGCGGCCAGCACCAGCCCGGTGACCGCCAGGCTCCCCGTCGTCTCCAGCGCCAGGAAGGTCATCGCCAGCGGGGCGCCGATGACGGCGGCGCCGAAGGCGCTCATCCCCACCACCGCCATCACCAGCGCATCCGGCCCGGGCGGCGCCAGCATCGCCATCACCCCGGCAAACAGCTTGCCGCCCAGCGCGCCGATGAGCAGGGAAGCGAAGAACAGCCCGCCGCGGAAGCCGCTGCCGATGGAGATGATCGCCGCCAGCGCCTTCACCAGCAGCAGGGTCAGCACCGGCCAGGCCGGCACCTCGGTGACGAAGGCAAGGTGCAGCGCCCCATGCCCGGCCGAGAGCGCGACCGGGGAGACCTGCGCCAGCCCCCCCACCGCCAGCCCGCCCAGCAGCAGCCGCAGCGCCGGGGAGGGCAGCAGCCGCGCCAGCAGCGTCTCCGCCAGCCCGACGCCGCGCATCAGCAGGATGGCGGAAAGCCCGCACAGCGCGCCCACCACCAGCGCCAGTGGATAGGCGGCGTTGTCGATCACGCTCGGCACCGCCGTCTCCACCGCATAGGTGCCGGCGGCCAGCCCGCGCGCCACCAGCACCGCCGTCACCGCACAGGCGATGACGGGAAACAGCGCGGCGATGCTGTAGGTGCCGATCACCAGCTCGAAGGCGTAGAAGGCGCCGGTCAGCGGCGCGTCGAAGGCGGCGGCAATGGCCCCCGCGGCGCCGGCGCCGACCAGGATGCGCAGATCCGCCCGCCGCAGCGCGAAGGCGCGGCCGAGGCGGGAGGCGATGCCGCCCCCGGCCTGGGCATAGCCTGCCTCCAGCCCCACCGAGGCGCCACAGCCATTGGAGACGATGGTCTGCGCCCCCACCACCACCGCATCATTCAGCGACATGCGGCCGCCATGCAGCGCATTCGCCTCGATGGGATCGACCGGCGATTTCGGCCGCCAGCGGCGGATCAGCCAATTGAGCCCGGCCAGCGCCAGGCCGCCTGCCGCCGGCACCAGCAGCAGGCGCCAATCCGCGATGAAGGTGGCGGTGGAGAGCCGCATCTGCGGCCCGAAGCCGTAGAGCTGGCGCTGCAGCCCATGCGCCGCCGCCCCCATGCCCCAGGCCACCAGCCCGACGGCGACACCGATGAACGCCGCCAGCAGCACCATGGCGAACTCGCTGCGGCGGACCAGCCCGCGAAACGCCGCGCGGCGGCGCAGCCGGTGACGGAGCAGGCGGACATAGCGGTGCGGGGCGAAGGGGCGCATGGTGGGATGTGCATGCCGGAGGATCATGGCGCAAACGCGACATGCGCCGGGATGGCAACGGAGGCAGGTGCGAGCGCCTGGCCTGTGCACAGGGCCGTGCCCAGGGGCGGGCCCAGCGGCTGGAACGGGTCCAAGACCAGGGGGGCGCACCGTCCCCGTCGTCTCGAGCGCCGGGCAGGGCCCATGCCGGCAGGGGCACAGCCCCGCGCCTCCGCCCCCGGCCCGCGCCCATCCCCCTCAGCCCGGGACCAAACACTTAGAGTTTGCCAGACGATTCCCGCCAGCCAGGCCGCCGCCTCCCCTGCGCCGGGTCGAATTGCCCGGCCTGCCGGTGGATGGCCAGGAAGGCATCCCGCAGCATGGCGTTGGCGATGCCGAAGAGCCGGGCGGATTGCGCCACATACAGGCGCCGCAGCGCGTCCCGCTCCCCGCCCGCCACGGCGGCGAGCAGCGCGGCCAGGACGCGCCCTTCCTCCATCCGCTACCAGCCGAAGCGGCGCAGCAGGCGCTGCAGCAGCTCCGTACCGCCCACGCCCTGCCCATCCTCCGGCGAAGCGGCGGGCGGCGCCTCCCGGGCGAAGCGGGCGACGGCGTCGCGGGTGCCGGCGAGCCGCAGCTCGGTCGGCTCCGCCAGGCTGCCGCCGCTGCCGAGGCCGGTGATGCGGACCAGGGCGCGGTCGGCGGCCAGCAGCTCCTGCTCCGCCCGCGCCGCATCCTCCCCGCGCGGGGCGCAGATGAGGGAACGGCCCTCCAGCCCGCAGGGCAATTCCAGCATGGGGCGCGGCGGGAAGCGGAGCTGCGCCGTGCCGGTCAAGGCCAGCATGCCGCGGGAGGCGCCCTCCAGCGTCAGGTCCCGCGCCGTCACCACCGGCACCAGCCGGCCGCCGCGATCCACCACCTCCAGCGCCAGGCCGGGGGTGGCGCCGGCGGGCGGCTCCACCCAGTCCCGGTGACGCATCTGGCAGGCGCTGCGGTCGGTCATCCGGTCGGTGGCGCAGAGCAGGCGCCAGCTCCCGATCTCGGCCGGGGCCTGGGCGACGGCCGGGCCGATACAGGCGAGGAAGAGCGCAAGGCTTGCACGGCGCCACATGACACGGATGATAGCTGCGGCGAGGGAGGCGGCAACATGGGCCAGGTGACATTTCCGGACGGCACCCGGGTGCCCGCCCTCGGCCAGGGCACCTGGCATATGGGGGAGCGCGGCAGCGACCGGGCGCGGGAGGCCGCCGCGCTGCGACTCGGGATCGATCTCGGCATGACGCTGATCGACACCGCCGAGATGTATGCCGAGGGCGGCGCCGAGGAGGTGGTGGCGGAGGCGATCGCCGGGCGGCGGGAGGAGGTGTTCCTCGTCTCCAAGGTCTATCCCCACAATGCCGGCGGCCGGAAGCTGGAGGCAGCGCTGGAGCGCAGCCTGAAGCGGCTCAGGGTGGAGCGGCTCGACCTCTATTTGCTGCACTGGCGGGGCTCCATTCCGCTGGCCGAGACGGTGGCGGCGATGGAACGGGCGCGGGCGGCGGGGAAGATCGCCGGCTGGGGCGTTTCCAACCTCGATGTCGATGACCTGGAGGAGCTGGGCCCGGCACTGGCGGATTGCGCGACGGACCAGGTGCTCTACAGCCTGGAGCATCGCGGGGTGGAGTATGATCTGCTGCCCTTCTGCCGGCAGCGGGGGATGCCGGTGATGGCCTATTCCCCGGTGGGGCAGGGCGGGCGGCTGCTGCGCCAGCCGGTGCTGGTGCAGCAGGCGAAGCGGCTGGGGGTGACGCCGGCGCAGCTCGCCCTGGCCTGGACGCTGCGGGGGGAGGGGGTGATCAGCATCCCGAAGGCGGCCGACCCGGCGCATGTGAAGCTGAACGCCGCGGCGCGGGAGCTGGCGCTGGACGCCGAGGCGCTGGCCGCACTGGACGCCGCCTTCCCGCCGCCCAACCGCAAGCGCTCCTTGGCCATGCTATAGGAACTCCCCACGAAACCGCTGCGCGGCTGCGTGGGGGCCCCAGGGGGCGCTGAATTCCCGGGGCCTCGCACAGCCTGCCGCGGCCAAGCCGCGGAAGGGCACTGGGCGGCGGGTTTCAACAGGCGTAGTCGGTCCTTCTCCGCATGTCGCTGCGCGATGCCGTTGGGGGAGGGGGTGGACGGGCTGCTGCGGCAGGGCCGCTTCAGCGCATGGCAGGGTGCAAGGGCTTGGCCGGCACCCGCCATAAGCGGCTCAGGGCGCGGCGGCGGTGGCGATGCGGCCCGGGCTTGCCTCCGCCGGCGCGCCGTGCCGCAGCGGGGCGAAGCCGCCGGGGCTGCCGAAGACGAGGGGAATCAGCGCCAGCAGCGAGGCGAGGACCAGCGCCCGGATCAGAAGCCCTATTGGCATGGCGAACGCCCCCGAAGAAGAATCCTGGTGACGGCACTCGAATTCCGCGCCGCGGCCGCGTGGCCGTGGCGGAGCAGCTCAGCCGGCGGGCGGGACCCCGCCCGGCAGCGGGACGTTCACCGCGTCCATGTGCAGGCGGCGGACCGTGGCCGCCACCGCGGCATCCAGCCCGGGCCGGGCGTAATAGCCGCCGCGCACATGTAGGCAGGCGGCAATCGCCTTGAGGAAATCCCGCGCCAGATCGGGTTCGGGCGGCGGCGCCTCCTGCCAGAAGGCGTCGGCGCCGCCCTGCCAGGTGAGGCCGGGGATGTCGTACAGCGCCTGGCCCAGCACCCGCACGGCGCGGCCGAGCGCGATGGCCCGCACGCCGAGGGTGCTGTTGATGGTGACGACGCCGCGGCAGGCGCGGATCACCTCATCCATCGGCAGGGCGCCGGGCAGGTAATGCACCCGCCCCGCCACCCCCGCCTCCCGGGCGATGCGGCGGATGCGCCTGCCCCAGGCCTTCAGCCCGGGATCCAGCGGATGCACCTTCACCAGCAGATGCGCCTCCGCCGGCGCGCTGCGGGCGAAGCTCTGCACCACCTCGGCGATGGCGGTGTCGTTGTCCTCGAACCGGGAATAGGCGCGGATGGAGAAGTCGTTCTCCATCTGCATGGCGAAGAGGTAGAGCGGCCCGCGCGCGGCGAGGCCGGCGACCAGCGCCCGGTCCTGCCGCGTGGCGCGCCGGCGCAGCAGCAGGCGGAGCCCGGTGCCGAGATAGGCCGGGATGGGCGGGTGCAGTAGCCAGCTCTCATAGCGGCGGAAGCGCCAGGAGAAGAGCGAGGCGAGGTGGAAGGTCACGTCCCACACCGCCTGGGTGCTGAAATCCTCGCCGAAGCGCTGCTTGAAATCGGGCTCCGGGCAGGTCGCGGCCAGCGCCCGGATCGCCTCCGGCGTGCGAGGGAAGCGGCTGGAGGGGCCCATGCCGTCCCGTTCCACCACGATCCAGTCGGGGCGGAGATAGCCGAAATCGGTCACCGTCACGGCGATGCCGCGCGCCCGCGCCGCCTCGATGGCCTCGCGGTGCCGCGGCCGCTGCTCGCCCAGCAGCACCAGGTCGGTAATGCCCTGGTCGTCCATGAAATCGGCGACGAAGCCCGGCCACTCTGCGGGGGCGCCGCGGAACTCCGTCACCTCCCCGCCATGCCAGAAGATCCGGTCCCCGGCGCAGAGGTTGATGCGGAAGGTGACGTGGCCCAGCTCCCGCAGTCCGGCCGCCACCTCGGCGAAGAAGGGGCTGATCGGCCCCTGCAGGAAGAGGAAGCGGCGCGGCGGCGCCGCCCCCTTGGTGACGGAGACAAGGCTGCCGGCGAGGGCGGGCGCGTCGAGCCGGGCGAGGGTCGTCATGCCGCCACCTGCAGCGCGGCACGGATGTCTGCGGCGTTCACCAGCCCGCCATGGCGTCTTGCCGCGCGCAGCACCCTCGGAGGGGGGAAAGGACAGTAGGGCAGGGGAGTGACCTCCTCGGCAGCCACGGTTTTCGCGACCAGTGAGGAGAGGCTATCGGCCAAAAGTTGAGCGCCGGTTACGTGCAGCGCCCGCGCGGCGGCGGAAGCGGTGATCCCCGCCGGCAGCGTCACCTCCCGCTGCGCCAGGATGGCGCCGGCATCGATGCGCGGGGCCAGCCGGTGCAGGGTGACGCCGAAACGGGGCGCACCTTCGGCGGCCTCCGCCTGGGCCCAGATGGTCGGCACCGGGCCGCGGTGCCGCGGCAGCAGGGAAGGATGGATGTTCACCCCGCCGCGCGGCGCCGCCGCCAGCGTCTCCGCCGACAGGATCTGGTCGAAATGGAAGGTGACGATCAGCTCCGCCCCGGCGGCGCGTAGCGCCTCCCGGAAGGCGGGGGCGTTCACATCCGCCACCGGCCACAGCTTAATGCCGTGCCGCGCCGCCAGCCGCGCCAGCGCGCCCTTGCGGCCGCATTGCCGCAGGACTTCCGGCAGCCCGTAATTCACCAGCAGATAGGGCAGGAAGCCCGGGCCGGAGCGGCGCAGATGCCGCCAGGCCTGGGCCAGCGGCCCGCCCGCACCCGGCCGGTAGAGCACCGAGCGGCCGAGCAGCGCCACCTCTCCCCGCCAGGCAGCAAGGAAGGCCGCCACCGCCGCATTGCTCAGCGGGCTGTCGAGGGTAAGGAGCGCGATCCGCATCAGGACGCCATCAGTCTCTGGCCCGTGATGGCCTGCCGCGCCTCTACCAGTGCTTCCACTGCGCGGTCGAGATCTGCCGCGCTGTGTTCCGAAGACAGAAAAAAACGGAGTCGTGCCGAACGTTCCGGCACAACAGGATAAAGGATGGGCTGGACGTTGATCCCCGCCTCGAACAGCGCCGCCGCCATGCGGGCTGCGAGCACCGAGCTGCCGAGGATGACCGGCACGATGCCGAGCCCCGCCGAGGCGCCGGTCTCGAATCCCGCTTCGCGGGCCTGTTCCAGGAAGCGCCGCGCATTGGCCTGCAACGCCGCGGCGCGCCAGGGCTCCGCCTCCAGGATGCGGAGCGATTCCAGCGCGGCGGCGGCAAGCGGCGGGGCGAGGCCGACGGAATAGACGAAGCCCGGCGCGGCATGGCGCAGCAGGTCGATGAGCTGGCGCCGGCCGGCGATGTAGCCGCCGCAGGCGGAGAGAGTCTTGGAAAGCGTGCCCATCCAGATATCCACCTGGTCGGGCGGGACGCCGCATTGCTCCGCGATGCCGCGGCCGGTCGCGCCGACCACGCCGGTGGAATGCGCCTCATCCACCATCAGCAGCGCATCGTGGCGCCGCGCCATCTCGACGAAGGGGGCGAGGTCGGGGATGTCCCCGTCCATGCTGTAATGCCCCTCGATGACGATCAGCGCGCGGCCATGCTTGCGGCGCTGCGCCGCCAGCTCCCGCTCTGCCGCCCGCCAGTCATTGTGCGGGAAGGCGAGGCGGCGGGCGCCGGAGAGCCGGGCGCCCTCGGCGACCGAGTTATGGATGAGCTGGTCATGCAGGATGAGGTCGCGCGGGCCGAGGAGCTGGCCGACCACGGTGACGTTCGTCGCATGGCCGCTGACGAAGGCAAGGCAGGCCTCCGCGCCATGATGTGCGGCGAGCGCCGCTTCCAGCTCGGCATGCACCGGCCGCTCGCCGGAGGCGAGGCGCGAGGCGGAGGCGGAGACGCCATGCCGGTCGATCGCCGCCTTGGCGGCGGCGGCGACGCGCGGATCGCCGTTCAGGCCGAGGTAATTATAGGAGGAGAAATTGATGTAGTCGCGGTTGCCGATGCTGGTATGCGCACCGGCCACGCCGTCATGCGGGCGGAAATAGGGGCTCTCCAGCCCGAGCGCGGCACCGGCCTCACGGACCATCTCGATGTCGCGGGCGCCGGGCAGGGTCGAGAGGTCGCGGCCGGGACTCTCGGCGGGCGCGGCGGCATCCGGCTCGGCGCGGCGCTTGGAGAGGCGCTGCAGCAGGGCGGCGCGGGCGGTGGCGGTGAGGCCGAAGCCTTGGGTCATGGCGGGCACTCCGAGGCGGGTTCTGCCCTCCTCGGGCCCCACCCGCCAAGGGCCGAAAGGCCCGTGGAACCCTTGAGTCCGCTGTTCGAACCCACGTGCCCGAATTCATGGCTTCCAAAGGCCCTTCGGTCTTTGGCGGGATGGAGCTCGAGGAAGGGCAGAGCCCTTCCCCGACACTGCGCCGGGCCCTTCACGCCGCATCCTCCAGCGTCGGCTCATGCGCTGCGATCAGCGCCGCCACGTCATCCTCCGGCTTCGCCTCCCGCACCGTCTCCGCGATGCGCTTCGCCAGCCCCTCGATGCTCAGCGTATCCGTCAGCGCGCCGAGCGGCACCGGCAGGCCGAGGCGCTGTTCCAGCGCCGTGCGCAGCTCCATCCCACCCAGGCTGTCCAGCCCCAGCCCGGCCAGCGGCGCATCGGGCGCGAGGGAGAGGGGCGGCAGCCGCAGGATGCGGCCGAGCTCCGCCACCAGCGTCTCCCGCAACAGCGCCAGCGCCTCCGCCTCCCCGGCGCTGCGCAGCCGGGCGCGCAGATCGGCGGCGTCGGCGGCCGGCGGCGCCGCCTCCCGCACCGCGGCGAAGGCGGGTTCGGCGAGCACGGAGAGGGCCTGCCCCGCCTCGCCCCAGGCAATCCGGGCGAGGCCCAGCACCGCCGGCCCGGCTTCCAGCAGGGCGGGCAGGGCGGCGAGCGCCTCCTCGGCGCGCATCGCCGTGGTGCCGAGGCGGCGGCGCAGGATCTCCTGCGTTGCCGCATTGCCGGCCAGCATGCCGGCATTGCCGATCGGGCCCCAGGCGATGGCGGTCCCCGGCTTGCCGGCGGCGCGGCGGCGGCGCGCCAGCGCCTCCAGCCCCGCATTCGCCGCGACATAGGCGGCCTGGCCGGGATTACCGATGGCGACGGTGGCGGAGGAGTAGAGCAGGAACAGCGCCAGCGGATCCTCCGCCGTGGCGCGGTCCAGGTTCTCCGCACTGGCGAGCTTCGCCGCCAGCACCTGCGCCGCCCGCGCCGGCTCCATCATCGCGGCCGCGCCATCGGCCATGACGGCGGCGGCCTGCACCACGCCGCGGATCGGCGGCATGGCGGCGCGGATGGCGTTCAGCGTGCGGGCGAGGGCAGCCGCATCCGTCGCGTCGCAGGCATGCAGCGTGGCCTGGGCGCCGAGGGCGGCGAGGTCGCGCAGCAGCGCCTCCGCCCCCGGCACGGCGGGGCCGCGGCGTGAGAGCAGCGCCAAGTGATGCACCCCCTGCGCCGCGAGGAAGCGGGCGGTGGCGGCGCCGAAGCCCTCCGTGCCGCCCACCACCACCACCGTGCCGCGCCGCGCCTGCTCCAGCGCGCCCGGCTGGCGTTCCGGGGCGGCGAGCGTCGGCGGGCGAATCACCAGTTTGCCGATATGCTGGCTGCCCTGCAGGGCGCGGAAGGCCGCCTCGGCCTCCGCCGCCGCGTGTTCCATGGCGGGCAGCGGGCGCAGGCTGCCCTCGGCCAGCCGGGCCGCGATGCCGGCGAGCAGCCGCGCCGCATGGGCGGGCCGGGCGCGCGGCAGCTCATCCACATCCACCGCGAACCAGGTGGCATTGCGCCGCAGCGGCCGCAGCGGCACGCGCCGCGCCTCGGCGAAGTCCCGCTTGCCCAGCTCGACGAAGCGGCCGAAGGGGCGGAGCAGGCCGAGGGAGCGCTCCATCGCCTCCCCGGCCAGGGAGTTCAGCACCACATCCACGCCGTCCGGCCATGTGGTGCGCAGCGCGTCGGCGAAGCCGGGGTCGCGGCTGTCCAGCACCAGCTCCGCCCCCGCGGCGCGGAGGAAGGCGCGCTTGGCCGGGCTGCCGGCGGTGGCGGCCACGCGGGCGCCCGCGGCCAGCGCCACCTGCAAGGCGGCCAGGCCGACCGCGCCGGCGCCGCCATGGATCAGCACCCGCTCCCCGGGCTCGATCCGCGCCAGCTCCTCCAGCGCATGGATGGCGGTGAGGAAGGCGACCGGGACCGTCGCCGCGGCGGCGGGGGACAGCCCCTCCGGTAGCTTCGCCAGCGCCTCCGCCTTGGTCACCGCATGGGTCGCCAGCGCCTGCGGGGCGATGCCGAAGACGCGGTCGCCGGGGCGGAAGGTCACGCCCTCGCCCACCGCCTCCACCATGCCGGCGCATTCCATGCCGAGGCCGGGGCCGGTGAAGCCGGGCAGCAGCGCTTCCTCCGGCAACAGGCCGAGTGCCCACATCACGTCGCGGAAGTTCAGCCCTGCTGCCTCGATGCGCAGCCGCACCTCGCCCGGGCCGGGGCTGCGCAGGCTGGCTGGCGCCCAGCCCAGGCTGCCGAGCTGACCAGGCTGCGCGACGACGAGCTTCAGCGGCCCGCCCGGCGGCGGCGCCGGCGGCAGGCCGGGCCGGAGGCGCGGCACCAGGCGGGCCGTGGCGGTCAGCGTCACCTCCGGCTCGGCATCCGCCTCGGCCAGCAGCTCATTCGCCAGGCGGCGGGCGGCAGCGTCGGGCCCGAGCCCGGGGCAGAGGTCGATCCGCCGGGGCTTCAGCCCGGGATGCTCATTGGCCAGCACCCGGCCGAGGGCGAAGGCGGCGGCGGCGCGGGGCTCCTGCCCCTCGGCGCCTTCCGGCTGCTGGCCGCCGCGCGTCACGATGGCGAAGCCGGCGGCGCTACCCTCCGCCGCGGCGGCGAGGCGGGCCAGGGAAGCGAGGCTGCGGGCGGTCTCCGCCACCTCCTCCCCGCCAACGGCGAGCGCCACCACCAAACTACCCTGCAATGCGCGGGGCGGGACGGCAGCGGCCTCGGCCAGCTCCCCCTGCGTCACGCTGGCGCCGCGGGCGGTGAGGGCGGCGGCGACGGCGCGGCGGAAGCCGGCACCGGCGGCATCGGCGAAGAGGGCGACGCGGCGCAGCTTGGGGGCCGCCAGCACCGCCGCCCCCAGCGGGGCACGGGCGGCGATCAGCGCCGCCGGCCAGGGCGCGGCGGTGAG
>NZ_JAMZIK010000238.1 GCF_024178315.1 Siccirubricoccus soli
GCCAGCTGCTGCGCCCCCCGGCGCCGCGCCGGCCAAGGCCCGACTGCCGGCCTCCGGCTGCTGCGCCATCGCCGGCGGCGGGGCCGGCACCAGCAGCAGCACCGTCTCCGCCGCCGCCACCGGATCCTCCCCGGCGCGGCGGGCGGTCAGGGAGAGCTCGCGCAGCCCGGGGGCCAGCGCCTCCCCGGGCAGGATAACCCATTCGCCCCGGGCATCGGCCCGGGCGCGGCCGATCTCCCGGCCGGCTTCCAGCAGCACCACCTCCGCCCCCGGCGTGGCGCGGCCGGCGGTGACGAGCATGCCGCGGGCGCCAACCCGGGCGACGTCGAAGCGCGGCGCCTCGGGCTGCGCCTCCGGCATCGCCGCCGGGGCGCCGCCGCCCGGCACTGGCGGCACCGTGGCAGCGGTGGCCGGGGCGGCCGGCGGCAGCGGCGTGGCAGCAGGACGCAGCAATTCCTGCCCGCGCTCGGACAGCACCGTCCAGAGCAGGCCAAAGGCCGCTGCCACCCCGATCCCGGCCGTTGCCAATTGCCGACTGATCTCTGCCTCCACCACCCTGGGCTTCCGCGGGCAGCATAGGCCAGATATCCGGCCGGTGCAGGGGCTTGCCGGGCCACCCTCGTAAAAAACCGAGGGCTGCCGGCCCCCCTTCGGCGCGCGCCTTGCCTTGCCCTTCCCCCTGTGCTTCCCGGGCAGGAACGGGCGCGGAGCGGCAGGCATGGCGGAGGGGGCGGAAGGCCGGGCGGAGGCGGTCCGGCCGGTGAAGGTGTGGGATGGCTGGGTGCGGCTCTGCCACTGGGCGATCGTGGCCCTGCTCGGGCTGAGCTGGTGGAGCGCCGAGACCGGGCGGATGCAGCTCCACTTCCTCTCCGGCTATGCCGTGCTGGCCCTGGTGCTGTTCCGCTTGGCCTGGGGGCTGGTCGGTTCGGAGACGGCGCGCTTCAGCCGCTTCCTCCGCTCACCCCTTGCCGCGCTGCGCCACCTGGCGGGCTTCCGGCGCGGCGAGCCGGACCGGGAGGTGGGCCACAACGCCGCGGGCGGCTGGATGGTGCTGGTGCTGCTGGGGCTGCTGCTGGCGCAGCCCGTCACCGGCCTCTTCGCCGATAGCGGCTATGGCGATTACGGCCCGCTGGCCAAGCGGGTGGCCAGCGGGACGAGCGACCGGCTGACCGGGCTGCATCACCGGATCTTCCTGCTGATCCAGCTCGCCGCCCTGCTGCATGTGCTGGCGGTGGTCGCCTATGCGGTGGTGAAGCGGCACGATCTGGTGCGGCCGATGGTCACCGGCTGGAAGCGCCTGCCCGCCGGCCTTGCGGCGCCCCGCCTCGGCTCCCCGGTGCTGGCGCTGCTGCTGCTGGCGGCGGCGGCGGCGGTCGTCTTCGGCGTCAGCCGGCTCGGCTAGGGTATAGGCGGGCCAAGCCGGAGCGGCGCCACGCCGGCAGGCGCAGCGGGCACCGCCCAGAGCCGGGCCTAGAGCAGATCGCGTTCAGATGGAATCATCTGAACGCGTGAAGATGCTCGCAAAACAACGGCCTGGAGCATGCTGCGTGCGCGCCAGCGAACGCAGCATGCTCTAGCGCTGCCGCCAGGGCAGGCCGCTGGCCTTCCAGCCGGCGAGCTGGCCGCGATGGCCCTGGTCATCCACCGGGCCCTCGAAACCATCCGCCACGTTGAAGGCGTGCGGGAAGCCGGCCGCCTGCGCCGCCTGGCCGGCCGCGAGGCTCCGGGCGCCGGAGCGGCAGATGAAATAGATCTGGCTGTCGGGCGTCAGCCCCGCCTTCTTCAGATGCTCGGCGAAGGCGCCGTTCACCTGCATGGAAGGGTAGAGCTGCCAGGGGATGAGCAGCACCTGCTTTCCCAGCTCCGACAGCTCCGGCAGGCCGACGAAATTCCATTCGGCATCGGTACGCACATCCACCAGCGCCGCTTCGGGATGGTCACGCAGGGCCGCCCAGGTCTCCACCGGGCTGATATCGGGCACGCCGGGCATCGATGGTCCCTCCTTCGTCGCCGCAAGATGGCGGCGCGGGGGCGCCGGGGCAATGCATCCTTCCGACTTCCGGCGGGATCGGTTCCGGGCCGGGATGGGAGGCAGGGATCCCGGTGGCGGTGTGGGTGTCGAGGGAGGGCTTTGCCCTCCCTCGAACTCCCT
>NZ_JAMZIK010000239.1 GCF_024178315.1 Siccirubricoccus soli
ATGCATCCTTCCGACTTCCGGCGGGATCGGTTCCGGGCCGGGATGGGAGGCAGGGATCCCGGTGGCGGTGTGGGTGTCGAGGGAGGGCTTTGCCCTCCCTCGAACTCCCTCCCACCAAAGGCCGAAAGGCCTTTGGAAACCGGGAGTTTGGCGCGGGCGGGTTGGCCCTGCCTTTGCACGGGGGCGCTTGAGGGGAGCGGAGCTTTCCTTAGCCCACCAGCCGGAGCTTCACCCCCCTCACCTCCGCCTCCTCATGCTCCGCCGCGGCAATGGCGCGGTCCAGCGCCGCCCGCAGCGCCTTGGCGCTGTCCAACGTCATCTCCACGCCGGCGCGCGCCCCGGGATCGAGCCGCGCATTCATGAAGTCCAGCGTGATGACGTCGCCCAGCGGCGCATGCCGCGCATGGTCGTAGGCCACCACCGCCTGGGTCAGCGGGAACCACTCATCCCCGCGCTTGGCCATGCCCTCGGCGGGCAGGATCTCGATGATGGAGGTGCACATGGCGCGCGCCTCAGGCCGCCAGGTGCTTGCCGAAGAAGGCGAAGACCTTGTTCCAGCCATCCATCGCCTGCTCCGGGCGGTAGAGCGGCCGGTGCCAGTAGAAGAAGCCATGGCCGGCGCCGTCATAGCGGTGGAACTCGTACTGCTTGCCGGCCGCCTTC
>NZ_JAMZIK010000024.1 GCF_024178315.1 Siccirubricoccus soli
TCCGGCGTGGGTCTGCTGGTTCGACCTGCCGACTCACACCGGGGTCCGGCGCCAGGTCCTGGCCCCGGAGGGAGTGCAGAGGGCAGCGCCCTCTGCTCGGGACACGGGGGCGAAGCCCCCCATCTTTTTCACCCGCGCACCACCTGCGCATCCTTGCCGCCGCCGATCAGCATCGCCGCGGCCGCGGGGCGCTGCGCGCCGGTCGTCGCATCGTGGCTATACACCATGTCGGCGCCACCGCCGGTCACCACTGCCACGCCGCCGCCGGCGACATTGGCATTCGGCGCGTCATACACCACCTGCGCATTCTCACCGCCGCCGACCAGCCGGGGACCGGCCGCCTGGGCGGCGGCGAAGCCGGTGACGAGCAGGGCGGAAGCGAGGATCAGGCTGCGGAACATCGTCTCTTCTCCATCGGTAGATGCGGGGCATCGCGCCCTCGCCTTGACCTGGAGAATGACGATCGCAACCCTCCTCGCCCAATATCCGCTGCGGATGAGGTTCATTCATCCGGCGCATTGCCGGGCCCGCGCTTTCGCGCCCGCCGCGCCAGCAGGTTCAGCCCCTCCACCGCGGCGGCGAAGGCCATGGCCGCATAGACGAAGCCCTTCGGCACCTCCGCGCCGAAGCCTTCCGCCACCAGCACCATGCCAATCATCACCAGGAAGGCCAGCGCCAGCATCACCACGGTCGGGTTGCGCTCCATGAAGCGGGAGAGCGCATCCATCGAGAGCAGCATGGCCAGCACGGAGATGACGATCGCGGTGGCGATGACCCAGAATTCCCGGGTCAGCGCCACCGCGGCGAGGATGCTGTCCACCGAGAAGACGAGGTCCAGCAGCAGGATCTGGAACACCGTGGGCCAGAAGGCGGCAATGGCGGCATCCGCCGCATGGCTCGCCGCCTGGCTGGCGGGATCGACGCGGTGATGGATCTCGACCGTCGCCTTGCCGATGAGGAAGAGCCCGCCGGCGATGAGGATGAGGTCCTTGCCGGAGATCTCCATCCCCAGCACCGTGAACCAGGGCTGCGTCAGGGTCAGCAGCCAGGTGGTGCCCGCCAGCATGGCGAAACGCATCAGCACGGCGAGGCCGAGCCCGACCCGCCGCGCCGGCACGCGCTGCGCTTCCGGCAAACGGTTGGACAGGATGGCGATGAAGACCAGATTGTCGATGCCCAGCACCACCTCCATGGCGATGAGGGCGGCGAGGGCGACGAGGAGTTCGCTGTCCATCGGTGAATCCTTGCGGCGAGGCACCGTAACGCTTCGCAACGCGCCGCGGTGCCGCCGGGGCTTTTACCTCACTGCGGCCGGGCCATCTGATGACCATCCCGAAATTGGGCGGAGGTAAGGTTTGGGGCCCTTGGCGCAGCTTTCGCTCGGCCTCCGTCTCGCGCGGCGCGATTTGCGCGGCGGGGTCCGGGCGCTCGGCATCGTCCTTGCCTGCCTGGCACTCGGCGTCGCGGCCATTGCGGCGGTCGGCACCTTGCGGGCCGGCATCGCCGCCGGGCTGGCCGCGGATGGCGCCCGGCTGCTGGGCGGCGATGTGGAGCTGCGCGGCGCCGCCGCGCCGGCGCCGGAGGTCGCCGGCTGGGGCGCGGCGCGCGGCGCCCAGGCCTCCACCGTCCTCACCCTGCGCAGCATGCTGGTCGCGCCCTCGGGCGAGAGGTTGCTGGTGGAGGTGAAGGCGGTGGATGCCGCCTACCCCCTCTATGGCACGCTGCTTCTGGAACCGGCCGCGAGCCTCGGCCCTGGCGATGTGGCGCTGGACCCGCTGGTGGCGGAACGCCTCGGCCTTGCGCTCGGCGATGAGGTCCGGCTGGGGGAGGCGAGGCTGCGCTACGCCGCGGTGGTGGCGGAGGAGCCGGACAAGGTCGCCACCCCTGCCATCTTCGGCCCCCGCGCCCTCCTCACCCGCGCCGCGCTGGACCGGGCCGGGCTGCTGCAGCCCGGCAGCCTGGTGCAGCATGCGCTGCGCTTCCGCCTGCCCCCCGGCGCCGATGCGTCCCGTTTCGCCACCGAACTGCGCGGCGCCTTCCCCGAAGCCTCCTGGCGGCTGCGCACCGCCGCGGCGGCGGAGCCCGGGGTGAACCGCTTCCTCGACCGCGCCGCCGCCTTCCTGACCCTTGCGGGGCTGACGGCGCTGCTGGTCGGCGGCATCGGCGTCGCCACCGGGGTGCGCGCCTGGCTGGAGGCGCGGGCGCGGAGCATCGCGACGCTGCGCTGCCTCGGCGCCTCCTCCGGCACCATTTTCCTCACCTATCTATTGCAGGTGCTGGCGCTGGCGGCGCTCGGCACCGTCCTCGGGCTGCTGGGGGGCTTCGGCCTGACCTGGGTGGCGGCGCAGGCGCTCTCCGGCACCCTGCCGGTGCCGCCGCGCCTCGCCCCCTACCCGGCGCCGCTGGCCCTGGCCGGGCTCTATGGCACGCTGACGGCGCTGGCCTTCGCCCTCTGGCCACTCGGCCGCGCCGCCCGCATCTCCGGCGCCGCGCTGTTCCGGGATGCAGTGCAGCCCGCCACCGGCCGGCCGGGCGCCTGGGTGCTGGGGCTCAACCTGCTGGCCGGCGCTGCCCTCATCGCCCTCATCATCGGCACGGCCGGGGAGCGGCTGTTTGCCGCCTGGTTCTGCGCCGCCGCGCTTGCCGCGCTGCTGCTGTTCCGCGGCGGGGCGGCGGGGCTGATGCGGCTGGCGCGGCGGCTGTCCCATCTCCGCGCCCCGGCGCTCCGCCTCGGCCTCGCCAATCTGCACCGGCCGGCGGCGCCGACACCGACGCTGGTGGTGGCGCTCGGCATCGGCCTCACCACCCTCACGGCCATCGCCCAGATCGAGGGCAATCTCCGCCGCCAACTCGCCGGGGAGATGCCCGCCCGGGCGCCGAATTTCTACTTCATCGACATCCAGCCGGACCAAGCGCCGCGCTTCGACGCGCTGGCCCGCAGCCTGCCCGGCGTGACGGAGGTGCGGCGGGTGCCGAGCCTGCGCGCCCGCATCGCCGCGGTGAAGGGCGTGCCGGCGGAACTCGTCCGCAGCACGCCGGAGACGGCCTGGGCGCTGCGCGGCGACCGCGGCCTGACCTATGCCGCGACCCCGCCCGAGGGCACGAAGCTGACCGCCGGCGCCTGGTGGCCCGCGGATTATCGCGGCCCGCCGCTGCTCTCCCTCGAGGCCGGGATCGCCGCCGGCTGGGGGGTGAAGGTCGGTGATACCGTCACCGTGAACGTCCTCGGCCGCGACATCGAAATGCGGGTGGCCAATCTGCGCGCGGTCGAATGGCGGGGCCTCGGCATGAATTTCGCCCTCATCGCCTCCCCCGGCCTGCTGGAAGCGGCGCCGCACACCCATATCGCCACCCTGCGCGGCGACCCCGCCCAGGATGCGCTGGTGCTGCGCCGGCTGACCGACGCCTTCCCCAATATCTCCGGCATCCGGGTGCGGGACGCGCTGGAGGCGGTGGCGGGGCTGCTCGGGCGGATCGGCGTGGCGCTTTCCGCGACGGGCGGGATCACTCTGCTCGCCGGCGCGTTGGTGCTGCTGGGCGCGATCGCCGCCGGGCAGCGCCAGCGGATCCGGGATGCGGTGGTGCTGAAGACCATCGGCGCCACGCGCCGCCAGATCCGCGCTGCCTGGGCGGTGGAATACGCGCTCATCGGCCTGCTGGCCGGGGTGCTGGCGGGGCTGGCCGGCAGCCTTGCCGCCTGGGGCGTGGTCCGCTTCGTCATGCGGGCGGAGTGGGTGCTGCTGCCGGGGACGCTGGCCGCCAGCATCCTGGGCTGCCTGGCGCTGACCCTGCTGGCCGGCCAGTTCGGCGGCTGGCTGGCGCTGGCGGCACGGCCGGCGCCGTTGCTGCGTAACGAATAGTCGCGTGCTGAGACGTTTCTCAACGGGACACCTTGTGTGGTACACCCAAGTTAAAGGCAGCGAGAAGTGAGATCGCTGCGCCAGGCGGAACCGCGATCCCGGTCGGATGGCCATTGAACCGGATTACGGTTTCTCCATATAACGCTCACTGGGACCGGCTCCAATCGCGGGGCCGCACCCCCAATTCGGAGGCTTGAGACACCTATGGCCCTTCAACCCGACTATCGATTCCAGACGGGTGCGCCAGGCTGGGGTCGAGTTGCGACCGCCGACGCGGCCGCCGTCGATGCCGGGCTCCGGGCATATATGCTCCGGGTCTACAACTGGATGGCATCGGGGCTGCTGCTCACCGGCATCGTGGCGCTGCTCGTCGTCACCGTCCCGGCGATCCAGGAGCTGTTCTACCAAGCCTATCGCCTGCCGAGCGGCCGCGTCGTCATGCAGCCGACGATCCTCTTCTGGGTCGCCGCGCTCTCGCCGCTGGCCTTCGTCCTGGTGCTGAGCTTCGGCTACAACCGGCTGAGCAAGGGCACGGCGCAGACGCTGTTCTGGCTGTTCGCCGCCTGCATGGGTGCGAGCCTGTCGAACCTCGCCTGGCGCTACACCGGCGCCTCGATCGCCAGCACCTTCTTCGCCACGGCCGGCATGTACGCGGCGGTCAGCCTCTACGGCTACACCACCAAGGCGGACCTGACGCGCATGGGCAGCTTCCTGATCATGGGCCTGATCGGCATCCTGATCGCGGGGCTGGTGAACATCTTCATGCAGTCCTCGGCGCTGGCCTTCGCCATCAGCGTCATCGGCGTCTTCGTCTTCCTGGGCCTGACGGCGTATGACACGCAGCGGATCAAGGCGGACTACATCGAGTACGCCTATGCCGAGGGCACGGAGCAGGCGGGCAAGCGCAGCGTGATGGATGCGCTGGCGCTGTACCTGAACTTCATCAACCTCTTCCAGTTCATGCTGCAGCTCGTCGGCGTCCGCCAGAGCGAGTAGGCCGGACCGGAACGTCGAGGCATCAGGCCCCGGGGGTTCGCCCCCGGGGCTTTTTGCTTGCGGGGACGGGACGGCAGGGCGCAGGGAGGAAGGCCATGCCGCAGGACCACGCCCAGGGCCAGGACCGCCACCGCGACCATCATGGTCACGGCCACGCCGGCCATGACCATGCCAGCCATGACCATACGGGCCGTGGCCATGCGCATCACGGCCACCACCACCACGCCGCGCCGGGGGAGGAAGGCTTCGCCCTTGGCACCGCGCTCAATCTCGGCTTCGTGCTGGTGGAGGCGGCGGCTGGCCTCGCCGCCGGCTCCATGGCCCTGCTGGCGGACGCGGCGCACAACCTCTCGGACGTGCTGGGCCTGCTGCTGGCCTGGGGCGCCGCGCGGCTGGCGCAGCGGGCCCCGGCCGGGCGCCGCACCTATGGCTTCCGCCGCGGCACCATCCTCGCCGCCCTCGGCAATGCCGTGCTGCTGCTGGTCGCGGTCGGCGCCATCGGGGCGGAGGCGGTGCGGCGGCTCTGGGACCCGGCGCCGGTCGCCGCGGGCTGGATGCTCTGGGTGGCAGCGGCCGGCATCCTGGTGAATGGCGGCAGCGCCCTGCTCTTCGCCCGCGGCCGGGAGGCGGATCTCAACCGCCGCGGCGCCTATCTGCACCTGCTGGCGGATGCCGGCGTCTCCGCCGGGGTGGTGGTGGGCGCGCTGGTCATCGGCTGGACCGGCTGGGCCTGGGTGGATCCGCTGCTTGGCCTGGCGATCGCCGGCGTCATCCTGGCCGGGACCTGGGGCCTGTTGCGGGAGTCCATGGACCTGGCGATGGATGTCGTGCCGCCAGGCATCGAGCCGGCGGCGGTGGAGGCGCTGCTGCGCGCGGCGCCCGGCGTGACCGAGGTGCATGATTTGCACATCTGGGCCCTCTCCACCACGGAGACGGCGCTGACCGCGCATCTGGTGCGGCCTGGCTGCGGGCCGGATGACGGCTTCCTGGCGGCGCTGGAGACGGCGCTGCGCCAGCGCTTCGGCATCGCCCATGCCACGCTGCAGGTGGAGACGGGCGATCCGTCCTATCCCTGCCGGCTGGCGCCGGCCGGGACGCTGTAGCAGGGCGGCGCCCTGCCCTTTGGACGCCCGGCCTGAAATCCCTTGGTTCGGCCCTCGCGTCTGAACTTGCACCGGGGACCGGTCCGGTCCCCGGTGGGGGTTCGGGGGCAGAGCCCCCGACCTTCCCCGCCTTGTTGGAGACAGCTCCAAGGGGGCAAAGCCCCCCGCCCCTCACTCCGCCGCCTTGGCCGGCAGCCGCAGGAACACCCCGTTCCGCAGCCAGGCCGGCATCGCCCCGGCCAGCCGCGCGCCGAGGTAGAGCGGCCAGGGATAGGCGATGCGCAGCCGCCCCGCCGCGATGCCGGCCAGGGTCCGCCGCGCCGCCGCCTCCGCCTCCATCAGCAGCGGCATCGGGAAGGCGTTGCGCGATGTCATCGGCGTGCGGACATAGCCGGGGCAGACGGCGTGCAGCCTTATGCCGCGCCGCCGCTCCGTCGCGTCCAGCGCCTCCGCCCAGCGCTGCACCGCCGCCTTGCTGGCGCAATAGGCCGGCGCCCCTGGCGCGGCGACGAAGGCAGCCAGCGAGGCGATGACCGCCACCCGCCCCCGCACCCCATCCGGCCCCGGCGCCTGCCCGGCCATGGCGGCGATGGCCGGCAGGGCGGTGTTCAGCACCCCGGTCACGTTGGTCTCGAACACCGCGCGGGTGACGGCGACCGGCTCCGTCGCCCCGCCGGTGCCGGCGGAAACCCCGGCATTGGCGATGACGAGGTCGAGCCGCCCCGCCCCGCCGATCCAGCCCGCCATCGCCGCCGCATCCCGCACATCCAGCACCGCTGGATGCACCAGGGCGCCGCGCGCCGCGGCCGCCGCCGCCACCGCCTCCAGCCGCGCCCCGTCCCGGCCGGAGAGATGCAGCGTGACCCCCGGCCCGGCGCATTCCAGCGCCAGTGCCCGGCCGAGGCCCGAGGAGGCGCCGGTGATCAGCACATGCGGCCAGGCCATCGCTTGCATCCTCCCCCCGCGCGCGGGACAAGCCCGGCATGGGCACCCTTATGAGCATGACCGGCTTCGCGCGCGAGAGCGGCCACCTCCCCGACGGCACTGCCTATGTCTGGGAGCTGCGCAGCGTGAACGGCCGCGGCCTCGATTTCCGCCTCCGCCTGCCGAACGGCCAGGACGCGCTGGAGCCGGCGCTGCGCGAGGCGACGGCGAAGCGGATGAAGCGCGGCAATGTCTCCGCCACCCTGACCCTGAAGCGGGAGGAGCGGCCGCGCCTCGCCCCCGATCCCCAGGCGCTGGAGCAGGCGCTGGTGCTGGCGCTGGAGCTCGTCGCCCGCATCCCCGGCGCCGCGCCGCCACGGGCCGAGGCGCTGCTCGGCCTGCCCGGCGTGCTGCGGCCGGAGAGCACGGAGCCCGACGAGGCGCAGCAGGAGGCCGCCCGCGCGGCCTTAACCAAGGCCTACGACAAGGCGCTCTCCGGGCTGGTGCAGGCGCGGCAGGGGGAGGGCGCCAGGCTGCTCGCCATCCTCACCGGCCTTCTGAAGGAAATCGCCGCGCTGCGCGAGGCGGCGGCGGCCGAGGCGGCCGGCCAGCCCGAGGCGCAGCGGGCCCGGCTGCTGGACCAGCTCGCCGCCCTGCTGGGCGAGGGCGGCCGCGCCCGCATCCCGGAGGAGCGGCTGGCCCAGGAGGTCGCACTGCTCGCCCAGAAATCCGATGTGCGGGAGGAACTGGACCGGCTGGCCGCGCATATCGAGGCAGCGCGGGCGCTGCTGGCGGCCGGCGAGGGCGCGGGGCGGAAGCTCGATTTCCTGACCCAGGAATTCGTGCGGGAGGCCAATACCCTCTGCTCCAAATCCGCCTCCGTCCCGCTGACCCGCATCGGCCTCGACCTCAAGGCGGCGATCGAGCGGCTGAAGGAGCAGGCGGCGAATGTCGAATGACCCTTCCCGGCCGGGGAGCCTGAGCCGGGCGGCGCATCCCCGCCGCCGCGGCGTCTGCCTGGTGCTGGCGGCGGCGCCGGGCGGCGGCAAGACCAGCATCTCCCGCGCCCTGCTGGCGGAGGAGAAGGAGCTGGCGCTCTCCATCAGCGCCACCACCCGCGCGCCACGGCCGGGCGAGCGCGAGGGGGTCCACTACTTCTTCCGCACGCCGGAGCAATTCGCCGCGGGCGTCGCGGCCGGGGAGTTCCTGGAGCACGCGACCTTCCTCGGCCGCTCCTACGGCACGCCGCGGGCGCCGGTGGACGCGGCGCTGGCGGCGGGGCGGGACGTGCTGTTCGACATCGAATGGCAGGGCCACCGGCTGCTGAAGGCGGCGATGCCGGAGGATGTGGTGGGCGTCTTCCTGCTGCCACCGAGCCTCGCCGAGCTGGAGCGCCGGCTGCGTGGCCGCGGCCAGGACGACGACGCGGAAATCACCCGGCGCCTGGCGGTGGCGCGGGAAGAGATGCGCCACTGGGACGAGTTCGAGCATGTGCTGGTGAATGACGACTTCGCCACGACGGTCGCGGCGGTGCGCGCCATCCTGCACGCGGCGCGGACGCGGCGCAGCCGGCAGCCCTGGATGGGAGAGTTCGTGGCGGGGTTGGTGCAGGGTTGAGGGAGGCTCCGCCCTCCCTCAAGCTCCCTCCCGCCAAAGGCCGAAGGGTCTTTGGAAACCTTGAGTTCAGACCCGACGGTTGACCCTGCAAACTCATGGGTTCAAAGGGCCTTTCGGCCCTTTGCGGGGTGAGCTCGAGAGGGGCAGCGCCCCTCTCGATCACTTCTTCGGTGGATCTGCCTGCGCATTTGCCGGATCCTCTGGCCAGTTATGCTTCGGGTAGCGCCCGCGCATATCCTTCCGCGCATCCAGCCAGCCGCCTTTCCAGAACCCCGCCAGGTCGCCGGTGACAGCAATGGGTCGCCCGGCCGGGGAGAGCAGCGCCACCTGCAGCGGCACCCGTCCCTCCGCCAGCCTCGGCAGGGCGGCCATGCCGTAGAGGTGCTGCGCCCGCGCCTCCAAGGTCGGCACCTCCCGCGCATAGTCGATGGCGGCGCTGCGGCTGGCGGGCAGGGGCAGGCGGGCAGGCAGGGCGGCGTCCAGCCGCTGGCGCTGCGGCCAGTCCAGCGCGCTCAGCAGCAGGTCCGGCAGGTTGAGCGTGGAAAGTTCCGCCAGCCGCGACCTGCCGTGCAGATGCGGCGCCAGCCACTCCTGCACCCCGGCGATCAGCGCGGCGTCGGAGAGATCGGGCCAGTCCTCGCCCTCGGTCTGTCGCATCCAGCCGATCCGTGCCTGCACCTGCCTGGCGGTGTCGCCCCAGGGCAGGTCGCGCAACCCGCGCTCCGCCACCGCCGCTGCCAGAGCCGCCGCGATCGCCGCCGGGTCGGCCTGGGGCAGGGGCTGCTCCTCCAGCACCAGCGGGCCGAAGCGGAGGCGCCTGCGCGCCTGCACGGCGCCGGAGCGGGCGTCGAAGGCGGCCGCCTCCTCCCGCACGAAGCGCTCGGGGAAGCGGGCCTCCAGCACCGTGCGGTCGAGCGGCGCCGCCATGCGGATGCGCGCCTCGGTCCCCTGCAATTCCAGGTCCGCCACCGCCAGCAGCGGGGATTTCGAGAGCGGGTCGGTCGCCGGCAGCCGTGCCCCCTGGCCGGAGGCGAGGCGGAAGGCGCCGGCCATGACGCCGCGCATGGCGGCGATCCGGTCCGGGAAGCCGGCGGCCAGCAGCGCGCCAGGGTCGCCCTCCGGGTAGGTGTTGCCATGTACCCCCAGCCGCCGGCGATGCAGCGCGGCGGCACGGCGGATGCGGTGCACGGTTGCGCGATCCGCCGCGGCGTGGTCGGCGCCATGCAGCAGGTCGAGGCGCATCCCGATATCGCTGGGCGCTTCGCGACCCCTGATCGGGTCCCGCTCCTCCAGCAGCGCGGCGAGGTCGGCGGCCAGCGCCTTCTCCCCCTCTCCCTCCGCCGCCGCCAGCATCCGGGCGAGGCGAGGATGCGTGCCGAGCCGCGCCATGCGCCGCCCCATCGCTGTCACCCTTCCCTCGGCATCCAGCGCGTCCAGATCCCGCAGCAGCGCTCGCGCCGAGGCCATGGCGCCGCCCGGCGGCGGGTCCAGCCAAGCGAGGCCGCCGGGCTCCGCCCCCCAGGCGGCGAGGTCGAGCGCCAGGCCGGACAGCTCGCTTTCCAGGATCTCCGGCCGGTCGGCCGGCGCCAGGCCGCGATGCAGCGCCTCCGACCAAAGACGAATGGCGACGCCCGGGGCGGTGCGGCCGGCGCGGCCGGCGCGCTGCTCGGCGGCGGCCTTGCTGATCCGCACCGTGACGAGGCGGGAGAGGCCGGTCGCGGGGTCCAGCCGCGGCGCCCGGCGGAAGCCGCCATCCACCACGATGCGCACACCGGGCACGGTCAGCGAGGTCTCGGCGATGGAGGTGGCCAGCACCACCTTCCGCCGGTCGGAGGGCGAGAGGGCGCGGTCCTGCTCGGCCGGCGGCAGCTCTCCATGCAAGGGGAGCACCTCCGCCTCGATGCCCGACAGGCGCTCCGCGGTGCGGCGGATCTCCCCCCAGCCGGGCAGGAAGGCCAGCACATCGCCCGGATGCTCCCGCAGCGCGGCGCGGATGGTGCCGGCCATCGCTTCCGGCAGGTCCCGTGGGTCGGCGAGGTCGCGCGGGCGATGCGTGACCGTCACCGGGAAGGCACGCCCGAGGCTTTCGATGGTGGGTGCGCCGCCCAGCAGCCCGGCGAAGGCCGCGCCGTCCAGCGTGGCGGACATCGCCAGCAGCCGCAGCTCCGGCCGCAGCGCCGATTGCAGGTCGAGGCAGAGGGCCAGCGCCAGGTCGGTGTCGAGGTTGCGCTCATGCGCTTCGTCGAACAGCACGGCGGCGACGCCCTCGAGCCCTGGATCGGATTGCAGCCGCCGCACCAGCAGCCCTTCCGTCACCACCTCCACCCGGGTGGCGGCGGAGCCGGCGCGGTCCAGTCGCGTGGCGAGGCCGATGGTCCGGCCGGGCGCGCCTTCGCCCAGCAGCTCCGCCATGCGGCGGGCGGCGGCGCGGGCGGCGACGCGGCGGGGTTCGAGGACGAGGAGCTTCCGCCCCTCTGCCCAGGGCTCCGCCATCAGCGCCAGCGGCACCAGCGTGGTCTTGCCCGCGCCCGGCGGGGCGATGAGCACGGCGTTGGGGCCGGCGCGCAGGGCTTCGGTCAGCGCCGGCAGCGCCTCGGTGACGGGGAGGGTGGGGAGCATCGGGGAAGGGTGAGTGGCGCGCCGGGGCGGCGCCGGCAAGCCCCTGGACGCTGTGCGGCCCGGCAGCGGGGGACGCCGCGCCCCGGCCCGGGGCATCTGCGCACCAGGGGGATCGCCTGGCGCCGCGGCAAATGCGGCGAAGATGATGCCGGGGCGGCTTCGGGCTGCATGGCCGGCGAGACGCCGACCCGCCTGGCTCGGGAACGGTGCCCGGCCCGCCGCGGAAGGCCACGGGCTGCCCTGCGATCTTTCCGCTGGCGGGGCGGATGGCCGCCCCGCTATCCGTCCCCTTGCGCAACCCCCGCTTGCGGAGCCTTCACCGCAAGCGGGGCGCGCCTCAGCGGGTCAGCGCGCCGAGCGCCGCGCCACCGGCGCCGCCGATGAGCGCGCCGGTCAGCGGCGAGCCGCCGGTGACGGCGCCGACCGCCGCGCCGCCCGCGGCGCCGATCGCGCCGCCGGAGAGCGCCCGCTGCTGCGTGCGATTCATGCCGGAGCAGGCGGCAAGGCTCAGCGCAAGGGCGGCAATAACGGAACAGCGCAGCAGATGGGTCATGAAATTCCCCAATAGGTTGTTAAACGCTCCTCATATGCATCCTCAGATCGGAAAGCGCCAGCGACGACCGCGCGACCAGCTGCGGAATGGTTTCGCGGCCTGGACTTCCCTGGCTCAGTTTGGGAAGGGAGAGGAATGAGCGAACCGCCCTGCATCGCCGGCCTCGCCGGCAAACGTGCCATCGTCACCGGCCATCGTGGCGGCATCGGCGCCGCCATCGCCGCCACCCTGGAAGCCTCCGGCGCGCGGGTCGCCGGGCTGGACCTGCCGGAGGTGGATTTCGAGAAGCTGGAGAGCGTAGGCCCGGCCGCGGAGGCGGCGGTGGCCGCGCTCGGCGGGCTCGACATCGTGGTGAACAATGCCGGCGCCACCATCCTCGGCAGCCTGGTGGATACGCCGATCGCCGAGGCGGAGCGGATCTTCCGGGTGAATGTCCTGGCGCCCTTCGCGCTGCTGCAGGCGGCGATCCCGCACATGGTGGCGGCCGGGGGCGGGGCGGTGGTGAACATCGCCTCCGACCAGGCGCTGATCGGCAAGCGCGTCTCCGCGGCCTACGGGGCCAGCAAGGCGGCGATCGCGCAGCTCACCCGCAGCGCGGCGCTGGACTGGGCGTCTGCCCGCATCCGCTTCAACTGCATCGCCCCCGGCAGCACGGACACGCCGATGCTGCGGCGGGTGATCGGCGAGCTGGCGGCGCGCTACCCGGAGCGCTACGCGGCAGGCAGCGCCGCCGCCTATGCGGCGGCCGTGCCGCTCGGCCGCTTCGCCGATCCCTTCGAGATCGCGGCGGTGGTGGCCTTCCTCGCCTCCGACCATGCGAGCTTCGTCACCGGCGTGGTGATGCCGGTGGATGGCGGGACGACGGCCGAATGAGCCTGCCCGGGAACCGCGGCGCCGGCGGACCGGATCGGCCGCTGGCGGTCGTCACCGGCGGCACGGGCGGCATCGGCCGGGCCTGCGCGGCGCGGCTGGCGGCATTGGGCTACCGCGTGGTGGCCGGCGCAAGGCGGGCGGCGGCGCTGCCGGAGGGGGTGGAGTTCGCCCCGCTGGACGTGGCGGATGCCGCCTCCGTCCGCGCCTTCTTCGCCGCGCTGCCGGAGGTGCGGGTGCTGGTCGCCGCGGCCGGCAGCGCCGGCGGCGACCCGCCGGAGGACCCGGACGAGGCGCATTGGCACGGCATCCTCTCCACCAACCTCGATGGCGCCTGGCGCTGCTGCCTGGCGGCGGCGGCGCGCATGCCTTCGGACGGGACGGGGCGGATCGTCACCCTGGCCTCGGTGCTCGGGCTGCGGGCGGTGCCGGACCAGGTGGCCTATGTCGCGGCGAAGCACGGGGTGGTGGGGCTGACCAAGGCTCTTGCCCTGAAGCTGGCGCCGCGGCGCATCACGGTGAATGCGCTCTGCCCTGGCTGGGTGCCGACGGCGATGGCGGAGGCGCGCTGGCAGGAACTCGGCATGGACGAAGCGGCGGCGGCGCAGGACACGCCGACCGGGCGCGTCACCACGGCGGAGGAGGTGGCGGAGGCGGTGGCCTGGCTGGTCTCTCCGGGCGCCGGGAACGTGACGGGGCAGACGATCGGGCTGGATGGTGGGGCGGGACTCTAGAGCATGCTGCGTTCGCTAGCGCTCACGCAGCATGCTCTAGGCCGTTGTTTTGCGAGCATCTTCACGCGTTCAGATGATTCCATCTGAACGCGATCTGCTCTAGCTTGCAGCCGCCCGCCGCACCTCCTCCCGGATCTCGCCCATCAGCCGGGCCTTCAGCGCACCGAATTCGGGCGTGGTCTTCACCGTCCATTCCCGCGGATAGGGAAGGTCCACTTTCACTTCTGCCTTGATGCGGCCGGGACGGGCGGACATCACCACCACGCGGTTCGCCAGGAAGATCGCCTCGTCGATGTCGTGGGTGACGAATAGCACCGTCTTGCGATCCGCCTGCCAGATTTCCAGCAGCAGCTCCTGCATCAGCTCCCGCGTCTGGTGGTCGAGCGCGCCGAAGGGCTCGTCCAGCAGCAGGATCTCCGGGTCGTTGGCCAAAGCGCGGGCCAGCGCCGTGCGCTGCTGCATGCCACCGGAGAGCTGGCGCGGCCAGTGATTCTCGAAGCCCCGGAGGCCGGTGCGGGCGAGGAAGCGGGCCAGGATCTCCTGCTGCTCGGCCGGCTTCACGCCGCGCTCCACCAGCCCGTAGCGGATATTGTCGGCGACGCTTAGCCAGGGGAAGAGCGTGTAGCTCTGGAACACCATGCCGCGGTCGGGGCCGGGCCCGGTCACCTCGCGCGGGCCAAGATGCACCGTGCCGGCGGTCGGTCGGTCGAGCCCGGCGACGATGCGCAGCAGCGTCGATTTGCCGCAGCCAGAGGGGCCGAGGATGGCGACGAACTCGCCGGGCGCGACGGTGAGGTCGGTGGGTTGCAGCGCCAGCGTCGGCCCCGCCCTGCCCTGGCCGGGGAAGCTGCGGGTAACGCCCCGGATGCGCAGCGGCTCCTGGCTCATGGATGTCGTCCGCCCTGCGGCAGGCCGCTTCCGGACAGCGCCGCACGCCTCACAGCGCCGCCCATGGGAACAGCTTCCGGTTCGCCGCCTTGAACAGCAGGTCGGTCACCAGCCCGATCACCCCGATGGTGACGATGCCAAAGATCATCTGCCCGGTATCCAGCAGGCGCTGGCTGTCCATGATCATGTGGCCGATGCCGCTGCTCGCCCCCACCAGCTCGGCGACGATCACATAGGTCCAGGCCCAGCCGAGCACGAGGCGCAGCGCCTCCGCCACCTGCGGCGCCGCCGCCGGGATGACGACGCGCCGCAGGATGGAGAGCGGGCGGGAGCCGAGCGTATAGGCCGCCTCCACCAGGTCCCGCCGCGTGCCGCCGGCGATCACCGCCACCATGATGACGAGCTGGAACACGCTGCCGATGACGATGACCGCCAGCTTCTGCGCCTCCCCCACCCCGGCCCAGAGGATGAGCAGCGGGATGAAGGCGGAGGCAGGCAGGTAGCGGGCGAAGGAGAGGAAGGGCTCGAAGAACGCCTCCACCGGCTTGAAGGCGCCCATCAGCAGGCCGAGCGGCACGGCGACGAGGGCGGCCAGCAGGAAGCCGCCCACCACCCGCCACACCGTCACGCCGATATCGAAGGCGAAGCCGTATTCCGCCAGCAGCGCCCAGCCGGAGGCGAGCGTCCGCCCCGGCGAGGCGAGGAACAGCGCCGGCACCACCCCGCCATAGGAGACGGCGGCCCAGAGCCCGAGGAAGGCGGCGAAGAAGGCGGTGCCGAGGAGGATGCGCGCCCCCGCCCCCACCGGCTGCAAGGGCCGCATCATTCAGCCGAGGAAGCGGCCGTCATAGAGTTTCGAGAGATCGACATCCTGGCGCACCACGCCGGTCTCCCGCTGTACCGCATGCGCCTTCCGCATGAATTCCGGCAGGCCGGCGGCCGCGTACTCCCGGTTCGTCGCCAGGTCCAGCCACTCGATGAAGCTGGCGCTCTTCTTGAATTCCTCGGCGCTCTGGCGGGTGCGGGCGCCCATGATCTCGTGGCTGCGGTCGGGCTCCCGCTTGATCATCTCCACCGCGTCGAACCAGGATTTCGTCACCCGCTTCACGGCGTCCGGATTGGCCTGGAGGAAGGCCGGCTGGAAGGCCAGGGTATCGACGATGCAGGGGTGATCGAGCGTCGTCGCCAGGATCTTCCCCTTGTCCTCGCCCATGGCGCGGACCTGGGAGAGGTAGGGCTCGTAGGTGGCGCAGGCGTCGAACTGCCCGGCGACGAAGGCCTGCGCGGCGGGCTGCGGCGCCAGGGTGGCGGTCTGCACCTCCTTCACCGAAAGCCCGTTCTCGCGCAGCATATAGGCCAGCATGAAGTAGGGGCTGGTGCCCGGGCCATCCACCGCCACGGTCTTGCCCTTGAGGTCGGCGAAGCTGCGGATGCTCGGCCGCACCCCGACGCCGTCCCCGCCATGGGAGCGGTCCAGCACCAGCACCTGCACCAGCGGGATGGTGCTGGCCCAGAGGATCATGGTGTCCACCGTCGTCACCACGCAGTTCAGCGCGCCGGAGGCGAGCGCCAGGTTGCGCTCCCGCTGCGGGACGAAGCGGGTCTCGACCTCGACCCCGTTCGCCTTGAACAGCCCCGCCTGCTCCGCCAGGGTCAGCGGGGCGAAGCCGGTCCAGCCGGACATGCCGATGGTAATCTTGGGCAGGCCCTGCGCCCGCAGCAGCGTGGGGGCGGCGAGGGGCAGCGCGGTGGCGCCGGCGACGAGGCTGCGGCGGAGCATGGGCGGTCGGTGTCTCCCGGGCTGGGCGGCGGCGTCGGCACGCCGCCTGCGCCATCCTAGCAAGGATCGCGCCGAATTGCCCGGGGCGCAGCCCTGGTCGGCGACTGCGCAGGAAGGTAGCAGGCCGGCGCCGCCCGCCGGCCTCGGGTCAGATCTCGGGGTCCAGCGTCGCCGTGCTGCCGAAGACGCGGCTGTCCGGCATGTCATCCGTCCGCCGGTCCGGGTCGACCGCCCGGGGGGCGGCCTCGCAGGCCGCCTTGATGCTGCCCAGCACCCGTTCCAGCGCCAGGCGCATGCCATGGTCCACATTGCTCGCCTCCCGCTCCAGCCGCGCCGCCGCGGCGGGGGACGGGGTGGTGTGCAGGGAGACGGCCACGACCGTGCCCTGCGGCGCCTCCTCCACGGTCAGGCTGCCGCCGTATTCGGCATGGGTGTCGCTGCCCCAGTCCAGCCGCCGCGCCTTGGGGGCGACGCGCAGCCAGCCCGTGTCGCGGTAGCGGTGGCCTTCCATCTCCCCTTCCACCGCCACGGCCAGCCGGTCCCCGCGCAGCCCATGCGGCTCCACATGGGTCACGGTCGGCAGGTAGCGTGGCAGGTGGCGCGGGTCGGCCAGGAAGGCGAAGACTTCCCCGGCCGGGTGCTCGATCTCGATCCGCCCCGTATATTCGGCCATGGCACATCCTCCGGCTTGCAGCCGGGCGAACGCGGCGCGCCGGGGCGGCGTTCCTGCGGCGGGCAATATCCCCGCATGGCGATGCCGCCGGAGACCGGGCCGGATGCGCCGGCCCCGCCCCTGATGGCCGGGCGGCGAGGCGGTGGCCCCGGCCCCGCAACCGCGGCGCGTCCCGCCGGCCGACAGGCAAGATCCGGCGCCGACGCGGCCCTGCTGGCAAGGGATTAACCCTCTTCGCGCTCTCCCGGCCCCGGCCCCCGGTACCTTCAAAGGGAATCGGGCCATGTTCGGTGCGAGGACGGACCTCGAATCATTGCAGAGGCAACTCGCGGAGCTGCGCGACCGGGTGGAGGACATGGCCCGCGGGGTCACCGCCAGCTGCCACGAGAACCTCTTCTGGCTGCGCAGGATCCACAACAGCAGCGCCACCTATCCTGGCGAGCATGTGGCGATGACCTTCCTCGCCAATGGCTGCCGCGCCTATGTCGATACGCGGCCCCGCGACATCAGCGTACACCTGCTGCATGGCGTTGTGCGGCATGCAGGGCGTGCTGGACCGCTCCCCGCAGCTTCGGCTGCTGATCGAATGGGGCACGGCGCAGGATGGCAGCGCGGCCCCGCGCGGCGGGACGGCGGCGATGTTCGCCGGGCGTGGCTACTTGGCCTTCACCGTCGCGCCGGATGGTGGGCTGCGCCCCATCACCTGGGATGCCGCCCTGGCGCTGCGGGAGCTGACGAATCTGGTGCTGCTGAAGGCCAATGACCCGCTGCTCGTGTAACCGGGCGTAACGCCGGGTTTCTTGCAGTAAGACCGGCTGGTCCCGTGCGGCGGATCGTGGTGTAGCTCACGCTTTCCAGGAAAGGGACGCCCTGTCGCATGATCGCCCATATCAACGCCAACCGCACGCTTTGGATCGTCGTCGCCGCGGTGGCGTCGGTGGTTTTCGCCTGGCTGCGCTCGAGCTTCGGGATGGGCTACCATTATGGCGACCTGATGGCGCTGGCCATGATGGCGCTTGGGATGCTGGTCATCCTGAAGAGCCAGGAGGGCTTCGTGCCGCAGGAGATGCCGGAGGAATGATCCCCGGCCCCGGGGCGCCGCGCCGCGGGCCCCGGGTGGCGTGACCCGAGGCGGTTGCACGCCGGCCGAGACAGGCTGAAACCGTCCCGGCATCACCGCCGGGCGGGACCGCTTGGCGCTGAACGCCCCAGCCTGCGCGCCGCAAGCTGTGATTGAGCCGGGCTGCCGGCGGCATGCCGGCCGGGCGCGCGGTCAGGCCCGGCGGCGCCCGCCGCCGCGCCGCTTCTCCGGCGTGTAGCCGCCGCCCCCGGGGCCGAGCGGCTTCGGCCGCCATTCCTGCTTCTGGCGAGACGGCGATTTGCCCGCCGCCTCCTTCGCCCCGCGCGGCGCCGCTTCCTGCAGGCTGCGTCCCGCGAGGTTGGGCTCCAGGCCGAGATCGAGGGCTTCCAGCCGCTTGATCTCGTCCCGCAGCCGCGCCGCCTCCTCGAATTCGAGGTCGGCCGCGGCGGCGCGCATGCGCTTCTCCAGCTCCGCGATGGACGCGCGCAGATCCTTGCCGACGAATTGCGCGGCGGCATCGCCCTCCACCGCCTCCACCGTCACGTAATCCTGCTCGTAGACCGACTGCATGACATCGGCGATCTGCCGCTTGATGGTCTGCGGCGTGATGCCGTGCTCGGCATTCCAGGCCATCTGCTTGGCGCGGCGGCGCTCCGTCTCCTCCAGCGCGCGGCGCAGGCTGTCCGTCATCCGGTCCGCGTACAGCACCACGCGGCCCTCGGCGTTGCGCGCGGCGCGGCCGATGGTCTGGATGAGGGAGGTGGTGCTGCGCAGGAAGCCTTCCTTGTCGGCATCGAGGATGGCGACGAGGGTGCATTCCGGGATGTCGAGGCCCTCCCGCAGCAGGTTGATGCCCACCAGCACGTCGAAGGCGCCGCGGCGGAGGTCGCGGATGATCTCGATCCGCTCCAGCGTGTCCACGTCCGAGTGCAGGTAGCGGACCTTGATGCCCGCCTCCGTCATGTACTCGGTCAAATCCTCCGCCATGCGCTTGGTGAGCGTCGTCACCAGCACGCGGCCGCCCTTCTTGATCTGGTCGCGGCATTCGGCCAGCAGATCGTCCACCTGGCCTTCCACCGGGCGGATATCGGTGACGGGATCGACAAGGCCGGTCGGGCGGATCACCTGCTCGGCGAAGGCGCCGCCGGTCCGCTCCATCTCCCATGGCCCGGGCGTGGCGCTGACGAAGATGGTCTCCGGCCGGTAGGCGTCCCACTCCTCGAATTTCAGGGGGCGGTTGTCCTTGCAGGAGGGCAGGCGGAAGCCGAATTCGTCAAGGATGCTCTTCCGCGCGAAGTCGCCGCGATACATGCCGCCGAGCTGGCCGACCGTGACATGGCTCTCATCCACGATGAGCAGCGCGTTCTCCGGCAGGTACTCGAACAGCGTCGGCGGCGGCTCCCCGGGATTCCGCCCGGTGAGGTAGCGGGAGTAGTTCTCGATCCCCTTGCAGGAGCCGGTGGTCTCCAGCATCTCGATGTCGAATTGCGTGCGCTGCTGCAGGCGCTGCGCCTCCAGCAGCCTGCCCTGCGCCTCCAGCTCCGCCAGCCGCTCCTTCAGCTCCGCCTTGATGGAGATGATGGCCTGGTTCATCGTCGGGCGCGGGGTGACGTAGTGGCTGTTGGCGTAGATCGCCACGCGCTCCATCTCTGCCGTCACCTCGCCGGTCAGCGGGTCGAATTCCCGGATGCCGTCCACCTCGTCGCCGAACAGGCTGATGCGCCAGGCGCGGTCTTCCAGGTGGGAGGGCCAGATATCCACCGTCTCGCCGCGGATGCGGAATGTGCCGCGGGCGAAGAAGGAGTCGTTGCGGCGGTATTGCTGCTCGACCAGCCCCTTCACCAGCGTGTCGCGCTCGATCCGCCCGCCGCGCTCCAGCTTCACCACCATGCGGGAATAGGTCTCGACCGAGCCGATACCGTAGATGCAGCTCACCGAGGCGACGATGACGACGTCGTTCCGCTCCAGCAGCGCCTGGGTCGCCGAGTGGCGCATCCGGTCGATCTGCTCGTTGATCTGCGCGTCTTTTTCTATGTAGGTGTCGGTGCGCGGGACATAGGCTTCCGGCTGGTAGTAGTCGTAGTAGGAGACGAAGTACTCCACCGCATTCTCGGGGAAGAAGCTCTTCATCTCTCCGTATAGCTGCGCCGCCAGCGTCTTGTTCGGCGCGAGGATCAGGGTCGGGCGCTGCACCGCCTCGATCACCTTCGCCATGGTGAAGGTCTTGCCGGAGCCGGTGACGCCGAGCAGCACCTGGTCGCGCTCCCCCGCCTGCAGGCCGGAGACGAGCTCGCGGATCGCGGTCGGCTGGTCGCCATTCGGCTCGAAGGGCGAGACGACCTTGAGGCGGCGCTCCGGCGGCGGGGCCGGGCGCTTCTGGGGGAAGAAGAGGACGGGGGCGAGGTGGTTCATCGCATCGCCTAGATGGGGCCGCCATGCTGCCATGGGAAGCCATGCAGCGCAGCCCTTTCGGGGCCGGGCGGCCTTTCCTCAGGCCAGCGCCAGCAGCCCGGCCCGAAGCGCATCCGCGCCCAGCCCGGCCAGCGCCGCCTCCACCGCCGCATGGGTCTCCCGCCAGATCGGCAGGGCGGCGGCAAGGCGTGCCTGGCCCGCCTCGGTCAGCCGCAGCAGTCGGCTGCGACGGTCGGTCGGATCGCCCTCGCTGGCCACCAGCCCGTCGCGCTCCAGCGGCTTCAGCGCCGCGGTCAGGGTGGTGCGGTCCATCGCCAGCAGCCTGCACAGCGGGGCCATGCGCGCCGGCTCCGGCCGGTTCAGCGCCATCAGCAGGGAGAATTGCCCGTTGGTCAGGCCGGCGGGCCGCAGCGCCTCGTCGAAGCGGCGGGCCAGCGCCCGCGCGGCGCGCTGCACATGCAGGCAGAGGCAAGTGTCACGCACCTCGATGGTTGTGGCGAAGGGCACCGGTCTTGACATGGGATAAATATGTTGATATCAACTATTTTGTCAAGGCCAGACCCGCTGCCACGGCATGCGCCGCGGCCCCGGCGAAAGGCCGGCACCACCGGGAGAAGAACGGCATGAGCGGAACGCGGATGGGCTATGTGGACGGCTTCGTCCTCGCGGTGCCTGCGGCGAACAGGGAGGAATTCCGCCGGCACGCCGCCGCGGCGGCACCGATCTTCAAGGAATTCGGCGCCACCCGAATCGTCGAATGCTGGGGCGATGACGTGCCGGACGGCAAGCTCACGGATTTCCGCGGCGCGGTGAAGGCGGAGCCGGGCGAGGTGGTGGTCTTCTCCTGGATCGAGTACCCCTCGAAGGAGGTCCGCGACGCCGTCATGCAGCGGATGATGGCCGACCCGCGCATGAAGGAGATGGGCGAGATGCCCTTCGACGGGAAGCGCATGATCTTCGGTGGCTTCCTGCCGATCGTCGAAGCCTGAGGCCGTCCCATGCCGAACCCCCATGGCGTCTTCATCTGGTATGAGCTGCTGACCAGCGACCCGCAGGCCGCCGCCTCCTTCTACGGCGCGGTGCTGGGCTGGAAGGCCAAGGTGCCGGAGATTCCCGGCGTGCCAGAGACCGGCTACCGCCTGTTCTCCACCGGAGAGACGGAGGTGGCAGGGCTGATGGCCCTGCCCCCCGGCGCGGCGGAACAGGGCATGGGCCCTGGCTGGCTCGGCTATGTCGGCGTCGAGGACGTGGATGCGGCGGCGGCCGCCATCCTCGCCGCCGGCGGCGCGCAGCACATGCCGCCCACGGATATCCCGGGCGTCGGCCGCTTCGCCTTCCTGGCCGATCCGCAGGGCGTGCCCTTCTACGTCATGCGCGGCGCCTCGCCGCAGGCGAGCACCGCCTTCGACCGGACCCGCCCCGGCCATTGCCACTGGAACGAGCTGACCGCGCCGGACCCCGTGGCAGCACTGGCCTTCTACGGGAAACAATTCGGCTGGGAGAGGCAGGGCGCCATGCCCATGGGCTCGCTCGGCGAGTACCAGTTCATTGCGCTGCAGGGGAAGGTGCTGGGCGCGATCATGCCGAAGCTGCCGGACTCGCCGCGCGCCGCCTGGAATTTCTATTTCGGCGTCGCCGATATCGACGCGGCGGCGAAGGCGGTGACCGGCGCCGGCGGCACCATCCATCACGGTCCCGAAGAGGTGCCGGGCGAGCTCTTCATCATCGTCGGCAGCGACCCGCAGGGGGCGGCGTTCGGCCTTGTAGGGCCGCGGCGCGCCTGACGCCGGGCCGGTTCACCCCGCGGCCCTGAACTTCACACTGGGGACCGGTCCGGTCCCCGGTGGGGGGTGGCGGCATTGCCAGCGGGCAAGGCTCCCGAACCCGGGGCAGCCTTCACCGCGCCGGGCTCCTCCTCCACGCCGCACAGGGCGAGGAAGGCCCGGGCCTTGCCCTCCCAGCCCGCCCGCTGCGCCACCTCCAGCGCCTGCAGCCGGATCCGCTCGTAGAGCGCCCGGTCGTCGTGCAGCCGGGCCATCGCGCCGGCGATGTCCGCCACCGCATGGCCGTTCACCACCAAGCCGTTCACCTCGTCCTTCACCGCATCGGTGCTGCCGCCGTCGCGCCCGGCCACCACCGGCAGGCCGCAGCCATTGGCCTCCAGGAACACCAGCCCGAAGCCCTCGGTGTCGCCATTCGCCAGGCGGCGGTTGGGCATCACGAAGACATCGCCCAGCCGGTAATGCGCCACCAGCTCCTCCTCGCTCACCTCGCCGGCGAAGACCACCTTGTCCGCCACGCCCATCTCCGCCGCCAGCGCCCGCAGCTCCTCGGCCTGAGCGCCGGTGCCGACCACCAGGTAGCGGCAATCCGGCCGGGTGCGGACCACCTCGGCGAAGGCGCGGATGCTGTGGTCGATGCCCTTCTTCTCCACCAGCCGGCAGACCGAGACGAAGACGAAGCAGCCTTCCAGCCCGTAGAAACCCATCAGCGCCGGCTGCCGGGGGCCGGGGGTGAAGCGGCCGGTATCGACCCCGTTCTCGATCAGGCAGAGCCGGCTCCGCGCCGCGCTGCCGAGGAGCTGCTCCACCGCCGCCAGGGTGAAGCGGCTGACCACGACGATGGCGTCGCACCGCGCCAGGGTGCGCCGGCCGGTCCGCTGGACGGCATCGGCCTCCGGCGAGGTGGTGATCTCCTCGCCATGCACATAGGCGACGAGGCGCAGCCCCGGCAGCCAGCGGAACAGCGCCACCACCCAGCTGCTGGCGAGCAGCTCGCCGATGCAGAGGGTGCGGCTGCCGCGAGCGACATGGCCGAGGATCGCCGTCGCCACGCGCAGCCGCAGCATGGCGTCCCGGGCGAGGAAGCCCAGCCGGCGGAGCCCGCGCGGCGGCTGCTCCGCGAGGGTGGTCCGCAGCAGCGCCAGCCGCTGCACCGGGTAGGGCGCCAGCCGGTCATGCTCCCGCCAGCCGATGATCGGCAGCCCGTCCACGTAGTTGAGCCGGGAGGCCAGCACGCCGATGCGGCCCCCGGCATGCCGCGCCAGCGCCGCATAGACCGAGGCCGAGCCGCCGCGGATGGGCGGGAAGTTGTTGGCGATCAGCAGCACCGGCGGCTGTGGCCGGGCTGGCCGCGCCTGGCCCGACGCGGCTGCGGGACCCTCGCCTGTCATCGCGCCGGTCATGCCGCGGGCGGCCCGAGCAGGGCGGGGATGTCCGCGATCCGGGCGAAGCGGAGGCCCGGCTCCGCCGCCAGATGCGCCAGTATGGCGGAGAGCCGGTCGTAGAAATGGTGCAGCTCCGCCCGGCTGCGGACATAGGGGCTGCGCCCGACCATGAGCGAGGAGCTGTGGAAGCTGAGCACCAGCACCGGCACGCCGCGCCGCCGCAGCCCCTTCACCAGCCGCATCATGGCGCCAAGGTCGTTGCCCTCCGGCGAGAGGGTGATGCGCTCCGCGAAGCGCGTCTGGGCGACGACGGAGGCGATGCGCAGCGGCAGCCGGCCGGGCTTGGCCAGGGCCGGGTGCAGCGCCCCGGCCAGTCGCCCGCCCCAGCCGACGATGCTGCGGCAGAGCGGCAATTCCAGCAGCGGGCGGTCACCGCCGAACCAGAAGGGGCGGTAGTCGAACTCGCTGTAGTCCGGCCCGCCATCCGGCGAGAAATCCGTGCGCGGCGCCAGGCTGGTGTCGATCCGGAAGCCGAGCTCCTCCAGCAGCGCGGTGGTGTGGCGCGAGAGCCCGTAGCGTCCGGCGCGGTAGATCTCCGGCGCGCAGCCGAATCCGTCGCGGAAGGCCGCCGACAGGACGCCGAGCTTCTTCGCCTCCAGCGCCGGATCCAGATTGCCGGAATAGGAGAGCGCCGCCGCGGTGCCGCCCTCGAAGGGCGGGGTGACCCAGGGGTGGAGCTGCACGCCGACATCGCATTCGCCGCGCGCCAGGTAGCGGCGGAGGATCGCCACCGCTTCCGCATCCTGCAGCACCGGATAGGTCAGCAGGTAGGTCGGGCGGATACCGTAGGCGCCCGCGATGACCTGCAGGTCCCGGATGCGGTGCATGCAATCGGTGGTGAAGGAGGTGCCCTGAACCGGTGCCGCCCAGTCGAAATCCTCCTCGGCATCGACGGCAAGGCCGCACAGCACCGTCCCGGGCAGGGGCTGGGCTGGCCTGACATTCCGGAAGAACGCCCCGGCCGGGCCTGCCGAAGGCCCCGGCGGCGCTGCACCCGCCGGCAGGGCGGAGGCACCGGCCGCGGCGGGGCTTGGCCGGGATGGCGGGGAGAGAAGCATCCCGCAGGATAGTCCGGCAGCGGAACCGTTGTCCAACCGCCCGGCGCGACAGGACGGGGCGCGCCGGCCCCGCCCCGCTCATTCAGCGCTTGCCGCGCAGCAGCGAGCCGATCAGCCAGGTGGCGGCCACCGCCACGCCGATCGCCACCAGCGGCCGCGCCCGGGTCGCGTCCCGGATATGGTCGGCGAGGTAGAGGGCAGCGTCCCGCCCCTCCCGCGCATAGACCCGGGCATTGCCCGCCGCCTCGGAGGCGGCCGGCGCCACCCGCCGCTCCACCAGATCCTCGAGCTGGCCCCAGAGCCGCGCCAGCTCGCCGCGGGTGTCATCGCTGCGGTCATGCAGCTCCCGCCGCGCCCGGCGGCCATAGCTCTCGGCGCTGTCACGGACGTCATGGGCGCGCTCACGCAGAGCGGAGAAATAGCCGTCAGCCATGGGTTGGCTCCCTTGTCTCGGTCGCGCGCCATAACGGCGCCGGTGGCCGAAGGTTCGCCTGGCGGCTACAACCCCCGCCATGCAGGCAGAGCAGGAGCGGCCGGCGGTCGCCGTGGTCGGCGCCGGGCCGGCAGGGCTGATGGCGGCGGAGGTCCTGGCCATGGGCGGCGCCGCCGTGACGGTGCTGGACCGCATGCCGAGCCCCGGGCGGAAATTCCTCATGGCCGGCCGCGGCGGGCTGAACCTGACGCATTCCGAGCCGCTGGAGCCCTTCCTCGCCCGCTACGGCGCGGCCCGGCCGCAGCTGGAGCCGCTGATCCGCGCCTTCCCGCCCTCGGCGCTGGTGGCCTGGGCGGAAGGGCTGGGCCAGCCCTGCTTCACCGGCAGCAGCGGCCGGATCTTCCCGCGGGCGCTGAAGGCCTCCCCGCTGCTGCGGGCCTGGCTGGCGCGGCTGGCCGGGCTGGGGGCGGCGTTCCGCCTGCGCCATGGCTGGGAGGGCTGGGCGCCGGAGGGCGGCCTCGCCTTCGCCACGCCCGGCGGCCCGGTGGTGCTGCGCCCGGCGGCTGCGGTGCTGGCGCTGGGCGGCGCCTCCTGGCCGCGGCTGGGGGCGGATGGCGGCTGGGTCGGGAAGCTGCCCGGCGTCACGCCCTTCCGCCCGGCCAATTGCGGCTTCCGCATCGCCTGGTCGGCGCATCTCCGCGCGCGCTTCGCCGGCACGCCGCTGAAGCGCATCGCCCTCACCTTCCGCGGCCAGGCGGTGCGCGGGGAGGCGGTGCTGACCGAGACGGGGATCGAGGGCGGCGCCGTCTATGCCCTCTCCGCCCCGCTGCGGGAGGCGATCGCGGCGGCGGGGCCGGTGACGGCGCTGCTCGACCTCCGCCCGGATCTGGCGGCCGAGGAGCTGGCGCGGCGGCTGGATGCGCCGCGCGGCGGCGTCTCGCTGGCCAACCATCTGCGCCGGGCGGGGCTGCCGCCGGTGGCCGCGGCGCTGGTGCAGGACGCGCTGCGGGCCGGGGCCACGGCGCCGCTCTCCGCCCTAGTGAAGGCGCTGCCGCTGCGGCTGGAGGCGCCGATGCCGATCGAGCGCGCCATCTCCTCGGCCGGCGGGCTGGGCTGGGCGGCGTTGGATGCGCGGCTGATGCTGCGGGGCCGGCCGGGCGTCTTCGCCGCCGGGGAGATGCTGGATTGGGAAGCGCCGACCGGCGGCTACCTGCTGCAGGCCTGCTTCGCCACCGGGCGGGCGGCGGGGCAAGGCGCGCTGGACTGGCTGGCCACCTCGCCACCGCCGGGCTGAAGCTCCCCACCCCGTACCCCGCTGTCCTGCCGCGGCAGGCTGTGCGAGGCGCTGCTCGTCCAGCGACTCCGGGGCCCCCGCGACGGCGTGCAGCGGCGTCGTGGGAGTGCCTAGTCGTCCACCAAAGCAAAGAGCAGCAGCAGGCTGCGCTGCAGGAAGAACTGGTTGTCGTCGGAGACCAGCGCCACCAGCCGCCGCCCGCCATGCTCGAAGACGGAAATGCCCTCGAAATTGTCGATCGGCAGAGGCGGGGCGAAGCGCAGCAGCTCCTCCCCCTCCATCACCCCCTCGCCATCGAGCTGACGGGCGGTCAGCCGGACGATCCGGCTGCCGAAGCCGCCCAGGGCGGAAAAGCTCCGCTCCAGCACCAGCACCCCGCCATCCGGCAGCGGCGCCATATCCGCGGGGTCGAAATCCGGCGCCGGCAGGTAGAGGCGCTTCCGCCAGCGCTCCGGCCCGCCGATCCAGGCCGGCCGGGTCTCCGCCGGGGTCGGCCAGGGGTTGTTCTCGGCGATGATGAACCAGCGTCCGTCCGGCAGCACCGCCAGGCTCTCCATGCCGCCATTTGGCGGCGAGGCCGCGATCTCCGGCGGCGCCTGCACATAGCGGCCGGGCCCGTCCAGCGCGGCGTAGTCACGGATGCGGTGCCAGCGCTCGAACCCTACCAGCCAGCCGCCGCCGGGCAGGGGGGCGAGGCTTTCCGCATCCCCCGCGAAGCCGCGGCCGAGCGGCGCGCCGGTGCCGTCCCGCAGCATCCCGGTCCGCACCGCCTGCAGCCCCGCCGGGCGCAGCCCGTCCAGCACCAGCCGCGCCGTCATCCAGCGGCCGATATCGGCGATGCTGGTCAGGTTCAGCGCATCGTCCACATGCAGGGCGGAGAAGCCGCCGAAGCCGATGACGCCGGTGTCCAATACCAGCCCGCCGAGCGCCTCCAGCTTGCTGCCGGGCGGCAGGGGCTCCAGCGGCAGCGGGGTGGCGGCAGGGGAGGATTGGCTCGCCGCCCCGGCGCAGGCCAGCAGCCCGCCCGCGGCCCCCAGCGTGCCGAACAGGAAGGACCGGCGGCGCCAGGCGCGGCCGGCCCCGGGGCCCTGCCCGGGCGGATCGCCCGGGCCGCCCATCGGCGTCTCCATCCTCGGGCCGGTCAGCCGACCAGCGCCGAACCCTGGGCGGCGGCCCGCTGCCAGGCCTCGGCCGCATCCTCGTCGAAGAGTTCCGCCAGCTTCTTCATCATGGTCCCGCCGAGCTCCTCGGCGTCCACGATGGTGACGGCACGCCGGTAGTAGCGGGTTACATCATGACCGATGCCGATGGCGATCAATTCGACGTCGCCGCGGCCCTCGATATCGGCGATCACCTTGCGCAGGTGGCGCTCCAGGTAGTTGCCCGGGTTCACGGAGAGCGTGCTGTCATCCACCGGCGCGCCGTCCGAGATCACCATCAGGATGCGGCGATGCTCGGGGCGGGAGCGGAGCCGCTTATAGGCCCATTCCAGCGCCTCGCCGTCGATGTTCTCCTTCAGCAGCCCCTCGCGCAGCATCAGGCCGAGATTCTTGCGCGCCCGCCGCCACGGGGCGTCCGCCGCCTTGTAGACGACGTGGCGCAGGTCGTTCAGTCGGCCGGGGTTCCGCGGCTTGCCGTCCTGCACCCATTTCTCGCGGGACTGGCCGCCCTTCCAGGCGCGGGTGGTGAAGCCGAGGATCTCGGTCTTCACCGCGCAGCGCTCCAGCGTCCGCGCCAGGATGTCGCTGCACATCGCCGCGACCGTGATGGGGCGGCCGCGCATGGAGCCGGAATTGTCGATCAGCAGGGAGACGACGGTGTCGCGGAAATCCGCCTCCCGCTCCCGCTTGTAGGAGAGGGAGAGCATCGGGTTGGCGACGATGCGGGCGAGCCGCGCCGCATCCAGCGTCCCCTCCTCCAGGTCGAACTCCCAGGCCCGCTGCTGCTGGGCCAACAGGCGTCGCTGCAGCCGGTTGGCGAGCTTCGAGACCACGCCCTGCAGGTGGGAGAGCTGCTGGTCGAGCTGCTGCCGCAGCCGCCCCAGCTCCTCCGGGTCGCAGAGGTCGTCGGCCTCGACGATTTCGTCGAATTGCGTCGTGAAGGCGTGGTAGCGGCTGGTGTCGTCGGTCTGGACGACCTCCTTGCGCTGCTGCGGGCCGCCGGGCTTGTCGTCGCCCTCGGCGGCGGCGCCCTCCTCCTCGCTCTCCTGCGCCTCCTCCTCGGCAGCCTCGCCCTGCATGGTCTCGGGCTGGGCGCCCAGCATGCTCTCCTGGTCCTGGGACTGGGCCTCGCCCTCCCCGGACTGGTCCTGCTGGCTGGATTGCTCGCCGCTCTCCTCGCCGTCCTCCTGGTCCTCGGACTGGCTCTCCACCTCGGCCTCGGCCAAATCCAGCGCGGCCAGCAGCTTGCGGGAGGCGCGGGCGAAGGCGTCCTGGTCCTCGGTGTTGTCGGCCATCTCGGCCAGGGCCTTGTCGGCTTCCTCGCCCAGCGTGTCCCGCCAGAGGTCGAGGATGCGGTGGGCGACCTCGGGCGCCTTCTCGCCGGTGATGCGTTCCCGCGCCAGCAGGGAGAGCGCGGCGGGCAGCGGCAGCTGGTCCTTCCGCGTCATCCGGTCATAGCCCTCGGTCTCGCACTGGTCGGCGAGGCGGGCGCGGAGATTGGCGGCGACGCCGGCCATGTGCCTGCTGCCCACGGCCTCGACGCGCACATCCTCCAGCGCGTCATAGACCTCCTTCGCCTCCCGCCTTCCGGGCTGGCGGGAGGCATGGACGGCGTCCGAATGGTGGCGGAGCCGGAGCGCCGCGGCATCGGCGGCGCCGCGCAACCGGGCCATCTCGGCGGGCGGCAGGGCGCGCGTCGGCAGCGGCAGGCGCACGCGCTTGCCGGCGACGCCGCCGGGGCCGGGCTGGAAGGCCACCTGCACTTCCGAATTGGCATGCGCGATGGCCCGCAGCGTGCCGGCGGTGGCGCGCTTGAACTCTTCCTGGCGGGTAAGATCCTGCTTGGACATGTCGATCAAGGATCCTGACGCTTCAACCACACCCAGCAGACGGCCCGGGCCAGCAGCCCGGCGACAAGGGCCCCGCCCAGGGCTTCCCCGAGATTGGCGGCGATGCCGTTGCCGGCCCAGGCCGCCTTTGCCCCGTACAGCCCGTTGGCGAAGCCGGCCGCCGCGCCGAGCCACATCCAGTTGCGGAACTGGCGGGCCCGCGCCGCGGCCGAGGACGCCATCGCGGCGGGGCTAGCCCGCCTTCTTCAGCAGGCTGCCGCTCGGCAGGTCCTCGTTGAAGCAGCGCTGGTAGTACTCGGCCACCGTGCCGCGCTCCGCCTCGTCGCACTTGTTGAGGAAGGTGAGGCGGAAGGCGAAGCCGACATCGCCGAAGATGCGGGTGTTCTCCGCCCAGGTGATGACGGTGCGCGGTGACATCACGGTGGAGATGTCGCCGGCGATGAAGCCGGCGCGGGTCAGGTCGGCCAGGGCCACCATCGCCTCCACCTGCTTCTTCGCCTTGGGATCGCCCTCGGCGCCCATCTTCGCCAGCACGATCTGCGTCTCCTGCGCATGCGGCAGGTAGTTCAGCGTGGCGACGATCGACCAGCGGTCCATCTGGCCCTGATTGATCTGCTGGGTGCCGTGGTAGAGGCCGGTGGTGTCGCCGAGGCCGACGGTGTTCGCCGTGGCGAAGAGGCGGAAATAGGGGTGCGGCCGGATCACCTTGTTCTGGTCGAGCAGGGTCAGCTTGCCCTCGACCTCCAACACGCGCTGGATGACGAACATCACGTCCGGGCGACCGGCATCGTACTCGTCGAACACCAGGGCGCAGGGGTGCTGCAGGGCCCAGGGCAGAATGCCCTCGCGGAACTCCGTCACCTGCTTGCCGTCCTTGAGGACGATGGCGTCCTTGCCGATCAGGTCGATGCGGCTGATGTGGCTGTCGAGGTTCACCCGGATGCAGGGCCAGTTCAGCCGTGCCGCCACCTGCTCGATATGCGTCGACTTGCCGGTGCCGTGATAGCCCTGGACCATGACGCGGCGGTTGTTGGCGAAGCCCGCCAGGATCGCCAGCGTGGTCTCCCGGTCGAACCGGTAGGTGGTGTCCAGCTCCGGCACGTGCTCAGTGCGGACCGAGAAGGCCGGCACTTCGAGGTCAGTGTCGATGCCGAACGCCTCCCGCGCCTTCACGGTGGTGTCCGGGGCATTGATCGCCGAGGTGGGACGGATTTCGGCGAGTGTGGCGACCTTGGTCATCGGCATCCGCTCTAGTGCTTCTCTCAGGGGTGACTCTAGGACAGGCCCGCAGAACAGGCTACCCGGGCAATCGGGATTTCCGGCAAGCCGCGCCGGCAGGCCCCGAATGCCTGGCAGAACCTTCGGCCGCGCGACGCAGCGGCACCGAAAGCCGCGGCCAGCCTCGGCTTTCCGGCCCGGCCGCCCGCCGCCACGCGCGGGCTATTCCGCCGCCGCCGGGGCCGCGCGGCCGCGGCCGAGGCGCTGCCGCAACAGGCTGTAGGCGCGGTTCACGTCCTTCAGCTTGTCCTCGGCCCCGCGATCCCCGCCATTGGCGTCCGGGTGGTAGCGCTTCGCCAGTTCCTTGTACCGGGCCCTGAGCGCCGGCGGCTCCAGCGGCCATTCCAGACCGAGGACGTCGAGCGCGGCGCGAAGTTCCGGCGGTGCCTCCGCCTTCCGCTCCGCCGGCCGGGCGCGCTTCGCATGCAGCGGCGTATCGTAGAGCAGGCCGAGCGGATCGCGCAGGAATTCCGGGTCGAACCGCCGGGAGCCGCCGAGCCGGCCGAGCGGCCAGGTGGGGCGCTGCCAGGCGGTGTCGGCGCGCAGATTGGCCTCGATCTCGTTCGGTCCCATCCCTTTGTAGTAGTCCCAGGCGGCGTTGTATTCGCGCACATGGGGCAGGCAGAACCAGCGGTATTCATTCAGGCTGGTGCGGGATCTCGGCGCCCGGTACTCGCCGGGGTTGGGGCAGCCCGGGGATTCGCAGGGGCGCGGCGGATGGTCCGGGTCTGCCGGCTCGGGGGCTGTGCCGCGGCGGGGGGGCATCGCCAAGTTATGGGCGCCCCCTGCCAGCCATGCAAGCCGCGCGCAGGGCTTGCGCGGGCACGCCCCGGCCGGGAAGCTGCACGCCATGCCAAGCCGCGCCGAACGCCTTGCCACCGCCCTCGAAGCCGCCTTCCCGCCCGCCGAGGTCAGGGTGGCGGATGACAGCGCCCAGCATGCCGGCCATGCCGGCGCCGCCCCGGGCGGGGAGACGCATTTCAGCGTCCTCGTCATCAGCCCGGCCTTCGCCGGGATGTCCCGCCTCGCCCGCTCCCGCGCCGCGCATGCCGCGCTGGCGGCGGAATTCGGCGGCGGGATGCATGCGCTCTCGCTGCGGCTGCTGACGCCGGAGGAGGCCGCCGCGTCCGGAAGCGCCCGGGGGTAGCGGCGGTTCCGCGCCGGGGCTAAGGGACCGCCTGTTCCAGGACCAGGAGAGGCGATCCATGACCCCTGCCGAACTTGCCGCCGTGCAGGCGCATCTCCGCCGCATGCTGGGGAATGAGCGCATCAAGCTGGCCACCCCGCAGCGCCGCAACGCCTCGGTCGAGATGTTCGTCGGCAGCGAGTTTGTCGGCACCGTCCATCGCGACGTGGAGGATGGCGAGGTCTCCTACGCCATCCAGATCGTCGTGCTGGCGGAGGACCTCTCCCAGATCAACTGAGGCCGCCCGCCGCCGAACCGCCCGCCGCCCCGGCGGTTGAGGGGAGGCGAGCGAAGGAGGCGGGCATGGCGGAGCAGGGCAATTTCGTGCCGGGGGAGAGCGCCGAGCCGGAGCAGCTCCGGCTGGAGCCCGTGCTCTGCCCCTTTTGCGAGCAATCGACCATGCCGAACCTGCTGGCCGACCGCAGCGCCGTCTGTTCCTGCCCGGCGGAGCGGGCGCTGCCGCTGGCGCTGCTGCATGGCACGCCCTGGGACGGCATGCCCGGCGCCGCGACGGCGCCGATGGACGCGCCGCCGCAGCCGGACCGGGACGCCCCGGCGCTGCCTGAGGACCGCGGCCAGTTCGGCAGCGGGACGACGACGGAGGCCTATGCCCCGCTGCCGCCCCCGCCTGGCCGCCGTGCCACGTAACAAGACGCTGCATCCCGCGCCTGCGGCTTGCCGTCACAGATTGCGTTCAGGTAACATTGCCTTCCCGGAGACGCCAAGATCCTGCCGTGGAGGGCCGCGATGCCGCTTCGATCCCTCGCCGTCCCGTGTGGGGCCACCGTCCGGTCGGTCCTGGCGCCTTTGGTCATCGCGCCCTTGTTCATTGCGCTGGGCCTGGGTTGCCTGGCCGGCGGGGCTGCGGCGGAAACCCGGACGATCGGCGTCTTCGGCGCCTGGGAGGCCTTCGGCGGCGCCACCAATGACGGCCGCCCGGTCTGCGGCGTGTCCACGAGCTGGCAGGACGGCCGGTACTTTGGCATCAAATATTGGCAGGGCCAGCCGCATTTCACCGTCCAGCTCATCAAGCCGAGCTGGCAGATCCCCGCCGGAACCCGCGTGCCGGTCGCCCTGCAATTCGACCAGCTCGGCCCCTGGACCGCGAATGCCACCGGCAACCCGGCCACCGCCACCGCCGGCGGCTTCGTGGAATTCACCGTGCCCTTCAATCGGCTGGAGAATTTCCTGCGGGAATTCCGCTACGCCAACGCCGCCGCCGTCACCTTCCGGCAGGGCAGCGAGCCGATGTGGCGGCTTTCCCTCTCCGGCAGCAATGCCGCCAGCCAGGCCATGGCGGATTGCGTGAGCCGCATGGCCGGTGGCATGGCCGGCAAGGGCAGCGGCGAGCCGACCCAGCCCTATGGCGGCCCCAGCCAGCCCTACAGCCCCGCCCCCCAGACCCCGGTCGGCGGCGGCAAATTCTAGCTAGGACGTGTGTCGGCCCTAGAGCATGCTGCGTTCGCTTGCGCTCACGCTGCATGCTCTAGGCCGTTGTTTTGCGAGCATCTTCACGCGTTCAGATGATTCCATCTGAACGCGATCTGCTCTAGTGGCAGGCGCCGGACAGGCAGCGATCCCCGGCGCCTCCATGAAGGCGCGCCGCAGCGTCAGGCGGAGCGCAGCCAGGGCCAGCGGGCGAGGGTGACGGGGCTGTCGGGGGCATAGGCGATGCAGGTGCCGAGGAGCGCCGGCTTCCGCTGCGGCGGGGTGCCGCCGGCGGCGGCGATGCGCGCCGCCTCCTCCCGCTCCTTCCGCGCCCGGATGGGGTAGAGGGTCTGGAAGGCGACCGTCGCCATCTGCGCCAGCACCTCCCGCAAATGGGTGCAGCCCAGCACGCCGCCCACCCGCTCATTCACCGCCCGGTTGAAGCCGGGGCCGATCCGCAAGCCGGCCAGCCGGGCGAAATTCGGCGCCGCGCCAGGGCAGAGCGCATAGGGGGTGTGGTCGGAGGAGGCCTCGCAGGCGACGATTTCCATGTCGTCGCGGATGGTCAGGCGGATCCACATGCCATGCAGCGGCTCACCGGCCTTCATCACGCCGCGGTCGTCATTCTCGAAATCATAGGCCTTGCGGTCCAGCAGATGGGCCTCGATGTCGAACAACCCATCCTCCCGCTGCCAGCCGCGGAGCTGGATGTCACGCAGATGCAGGAGTTCGCGGCGGCCAGGGTCGGACAGGGGCATGCAGGACGATCCTTGGTGCAGTGCACCATCCGCCTATGCCATGCATGCCCGTCCCTGGCCAGCGCCGCACCCCGCCTCGCGCGGGTCTCAGCCATGCTGCCGGGCCAGGGCGGCCAGGCCGAGCATGGCCGGGTCCGGCCGCAGGATCAGCCAGGTGGGCACGGGCGCCAGCCAGGCCTGGAAGCGGCCCTTCGCCTCGAAGCGCGCGCGGAACTCGGATCTGGCGAGGACATCCGGGAAGCGCGGGCAGATGCCGCCGCCGATGAAGACGCCGCCACGGGCCCCGAACATCAGCGCCACATCGCCGGCGAAGCTGCCGAGCAGGGCGCAGAACAGGGCGAGTGTCTTGCCGCTGATCGCATCCCCGCCGGCCAGGGCCCGCGCCGTCACCTCCGGCGCGCTCGTTCCCTTCTCGCCGCCCAGCGCGGCGTAGAGCGCCTCGATCCCCTGGCCGGAGATCAGCCGTTCCGCCGAGACATGGCCATGCTCCGCCCGCACCGTGGCGATCACCGCCGCCTCCTCCAGCGCCTGGGCGGCCAGGCTGGCATGGCCGCCCTCGCTTGCCAGCACGCGGTCCGGCGGCAGGAAGGCGGCGACGCCGAGCCCGGTGCCCGGGCCGAGCACCGCCATGGGCTCGCCCGGCTCCCCTGCGGTGCCGCCCAGCAGCAGCAGATCCTCCGGCCCGAAATGCGGCAGGGCCCAGGCGAGGGCGGCGAAGTCGTTCACGATGCGGATGCGCGGAATGCCGAGCAGGGTGGAGAGCGCCGCGCCATCCACCACCCAGCCGCGGTTGGTCAGGGTGACGCGGTTCTCCACCACCGGACCCGCCACGGCCAGCACCGCCGCCTCGGGCTGGCTCTGCTTGGCGAGGTACTGGCGGATGGCGGTGGCGATGTCCGGGAACTCGTCCAGCTTGTAGGTCACCGGCGGGGTCGCCTCGCTGCCCTGCAGCAGGGCGAAGCGGGCATGGGTGCCGCCGATATCGGCGAGGAGCGTGGTCATGCCCCCACTCTGGCCGGGGGCGCCGGCGGAAGGCCAGCCCTGGCCGCGGGATGTTGATGGCGTGGCGAAGGTGGCATGGCCCGTTCGTTCCGCCGCGGCGGCAGGCCCGCCACCGCCATCCTGCCGGCCGGGGCGCCGCGCCGACCGCCACGGGCGGCGATCGCTGCCTCCCGGCCCCGGGCGGCAAGCTGCTAGCCTGTGCGCAGGAGGAAACGTCCATGCGCATCGACCATGTCTCGCTGACCCTTTTCGGCTGGGACAACATCCCGCCCACCCGCTACCACGCCGCTGCGAAGTTGGAGGGCGGCTCCTCCGCCCTCGGGCTGCTCAGCATCGGCACGGATGCCGGCATCACCGGCCATGCCTTCCTCGGCAGCGCCACCCATACGGCGGCAAATGACGGGCCGGGGCTGATCCGCTTCCTGAAGCCCCTGCTGATGGGCCGCGACCCGCTGGACCGGGAGGCGATCAACGCGAAGCTCTGGCCGATGTCGCGCCTCGTCTCCGTGCGCTCCATCGGCGCGGTGGACGTGGCGCTGTGGGACATCGCCGGCAAGGCGGCGGGGATGCCGATCCACCGGCTGATCGGCACCTCCCGCCACAGCATCCCGGCCTATGCCTCCTCCCAGGTGCTCGACAGCGCCTCGGCCTATGCCGAGGAAGCTGTGGCGTTCCGCGAGGCCGGCTGGGCTGCCTACAAGATCCACCCGCCGCAGCACCCGCCGACCGACATCAAGGTGTGCGAGGCGGTGCGCAACGCCGTCGGCGACTACACCCTGATGCTGGACAGCACCTGGTCCTACGATTTCCCGGCGGCGATCCGCGTCGGCCGCGCCATCGAGGAGCTGGGTTTCCTCTGGTACGAGGACCCGCTGCACGACCAGGACATCACCAACTACGTCAAGCTGCGGCAGAAGCTCGACATCCCGATCATGGCGACGGAGTACCCGGCGACCGGCCTCGAGAGCTATGCGCCCTGGATCATGCTGCAGGCGACGGACTACCTGCGCGGCGACGTGGCGGTGAAGGGCGGCATCACCACCCTGCTGAAGACCGCCCACCTCGCCGAGGCCTTCCGCATGACCTACGAGGTCCATCACGGCGGCAACAGCCTGAACAACGTGGCGAACCTGCATGTCTGCTGCGCCATCCGCAACACCAGCTATTTCGAGGTGCTGCTGCCGGACGGCGCCCATAAATACGGGCTGGCCAAGGAGATCGAGGTAGGCCGGGACGGGCTGGTCCATGCGCCGACCGCGCCCGGCCTCGGCGCCGAGATCGATTTCGACCTGATCAAGCGGCAGCAGATCGCGGTGCTGGAATAGCCGCGGCGCCGGGCGTCCCGCGCAGCCCCTTGCCCTGCCGCGGCTTTGCCGCGGCAGGCTGTGCCGGATCCCGGACCCTACGGCGCCGCGGGAGCGTCAGCCCTCCTTCTGCAGCGCCTCCAGCGCCGCGGCGAAGCCGCGGAAGGAGACAGGGATGGAGATGCCCTGCCCCGCCGGGTCCTTGAATTCCAGCTTGCCCCCCTGCTCCGGGTTGCGGGCGCGCAGCCGGCGCAGCACTGCCTCGTCCCGCAGCTCCAGCTCCGCGAAGCAGCCGATCGGGTTGGTGTTGCAGTAGCGGAAGGGCAGGGTCAGGCCCGGGTCGCCCTCCAGGGTCAGCTTCACCGGCTGCGCCACCAGCACCGTCACCGGCAGCCGCGCCACCAGCCGCAGCGGCTCGGTCCGGGCCAGGCGGCCGATGGCAAGGACGGAGACCGGCTGCTGCTGCTGGTTCTGGGTGCCCTGCACCATCTCGCAGACCCGCCCGGCCTGGGCGCGGGTGACGCATTGCACGGACCAGTCGCCGAACACTGCCGTGGTGCGTTCCGGCGCCTCCGTGGCCGGGCCCGGGGTGGGGGTGGCGGCGGGCGGGGGCGGCGTGGCCGGGGCGCCGCCGCGCGGCGCGGTCTGCGCCAGGCCGGGGCCTGCCAGCAGGCAGAGGCCGAGGGCCATCAGGCGAATATGCTGTCCGGACATGCCATCCCCACGTTGATATAGGCCCGCTCTACCGCAGCTTCGGCGCCGATTGAAGCGCTGGCGTATGGAATACAACCGCTTTCCGGCGCAGCGTGGCCCGGCCGCGCCATCGCGGTCTTGGGCCTTGCCGCCGCCCGCTGGTTCCCTGGCGGTCCCCGCCAGGGCGACCCGCGCAAGGCCGCGGGCAGGGAGCGATCCCGGTTCCCTGTGACGGCCGCTGGCGGCTGTCCGCAGCCCGGCAACGCCAAGCCGCCAGCCCACTGCGCCCCTCGGCGCCGCCCGATGCCCTGCCGCGGCTTCGCCATGGCAGGCGGTGCGAAACCTGCGCATTCCAGCATCCCAGCGGCCCACGGCGTTGCGCGGCAACCTCGTGGGGAGCAACCTCATGGGGAGAGTTCAGGCGGGCTCCGGCTCCGCCCTGACCCGGCGGACGGTGCCGCCCCATTCCTGCAGCAGCTCGCCCCCCGCCACCGTCTCCGGCGCGTGCCCCGGGTCCTGCACCAGCACGTCCGGCCGCAGCAGCCGGATCAGCTCAAGCGGCGTCGGCGCGCCGAAGGGCACCACCAGGTCGATCTCCGGCGCCTCGGCCAGGACGGGGCCGCTGGCAGCCGCATCGGCATCCGGCAGCCCGACCACCAGTCGGTCGCACCAGCCGCGCGCCTGGGCCAGCAGCCCCGGGCGGGCGGCGGCGCCGGCCAGGAAGCCGACACGCCAGCCGGCCTGGCGCCAGCGCTCCACCCGCTCCGCCGCCTGGGCGCGGCCGGCCAGCTTGCGCAGCGCGACGCGGCCCGGCGTCAGCATCTCCACCAGCTCATCTTCCCGCACCACGGCGATGCCGGCCTTGCCATAGGCTACGCCGGCGGCCAGCGCGCCCAGCCGGGCGACCACCGGCAGGGCCAGCCCGGCGGCCAGCCCGGTGGCGACCACGGCCAGCAGCGCATCCCCGGCGCCGGCGGGATCCACCAGCTCCACCACATCGGCGCCGTGGTGCTGCACCAGGTCCGCCTCCGCGGCTTCCGCCACCAGGGTCACGCCCTGCTCGCCACGCAGCACCAGCACGGCGCCGAAGCCATGCGCCAGGCGCAGCGCGCCGGCCGCCGCGGCGATCTCCGCCGGGCTGCGCACCGCCATGCCGGTGGCGGCGGCCAGTTCCGCAAGGTCCGGCATGATGAGGTCGGCGCCGGCGAAGCGGGCGCAGTCGCCGCCCTTCGGGTCCACCACCACGCGGCGGCCGGCGGCCTGGGCGGCGGCGATCAGGCGCTGCGCGATATCCCCGGCCAGCACGCCCTTGCCGTAATCCGAGAGCAGCAAGACCTTGGTCGCCGCCACCGCATCGGTGGCGATGCGGATCATCCGGTCCGCCAAGCGCTGGTGGATCGGCTCCACCACCTCATGATCGGCGCGGAGGATCTGCTGGCCGGCGGCGATGAAGCGCGTCTTGGTCGTGGTGGCGCGGCCGCCCTGCACCAGCAGCCAGGGCTCCACCCCCGGCTGACCGCCGATGAGGCCGGTGAGGTCGCTGCCCGGCTGGTCGTCCCCCACCACGGAGACGAAGGCGGTGGCGGCGCCGAGGGCGGTGAGGTTGCGCACGACGTTGCCGGCCCCGCCGGGCAGCGCCACCTCGCGCTCCACCGCCAGCACCGGCACCGGGGCCTCGGGGCTGACCCGTTCCACCCGGCCATAGACGTAGCGGTCCAGCATGGCGTCGCCGACGACGAGGACCGCCCCGCGCCGCAACTGACGGACAGCCTCGACGAGGTCTGAGGGAGCGGAACCGCCGGCGACGGCCTGGGTCCCGGGCACGGAGCCATGCATCCTGATGCGGTAGCGCATGCCGGGCTGCGGACGCAAGCCACGGACACGCCATGCTTGCGGAAATCCCGCCGCCTGCCCGCGCCCGGCCCGGTCTGCGGCGGCCCGGGTCGCGCGCTGCATGCGCTGCCCGCGCAACGGCCCGCCGCCTGCGGCCGATGCCGAGCGGCACCCGGAACCGGCCATGGCGCCGCCACTCGGCCTGCCCGCGTCAGGCGCCGAAGCGGCACCTGGAACCGGGCGTGCCGCCCGCCACCCGCCCCACTCGCATCCCGGCGCCGCAGCGGCGTCCGAACCGGGCGCGGCGCCTGCCATCCGCGCTGCCCGATGCCCGGTGCGGCTTTGCCGCGCCGGGCCGTGCGAGGCCCAGGAAGGACAGCGCCACCGGGCTCCCCGCAACGCCCCGCAGCGGTGTTGCGGGATCTAGGCCACCAGGAACCGCAGCCGGTCGCCCTCCAGCACCAGGCAGGTCAGGTCGCCGCCGAAGCAGGCGCCGGTATCGATGCCGATGCGGTGCCGCAGGATCGCCGGGCTGCGCGCGGGGGTATGGCCATGCACCACCACCCAGGGCAGCTCCCCCTCGAAGGAGAGGAAGGGCTCGCGGATCCACAGCAGGTCCATGGCACTCTGCCGCTCCAGCGGCAGGTCCGGCCGCACCCCGGCATGGACGAAGAGGTAATCCCCCGCGCGATGCAGCAGCGGCAACTGCCGCAGCAGGGCGATGTGCTCCTCCGGCACCTCGGCCCAGGCCTCGCCGCCGGGGCCGGCCTTGGTGCCGTAGCTCTTCAGCGTGGCGGCGCCGCCATTCTGCAGCCACTGCCCCATCGCCTCCTCGGTCGCATCCGGCTCGCAGCCCTCCAGCATCATGGCCTCGTGGTTGCCGAGGAGGTTCACCACCGTCGCCCCCGGCACCGGCGAGGGCGCCAGCAGCCGCTCCAGCACCGCCGCGCTGTCCGGGCCGCGATCCACGTAGTCGCCGAGATGCAGCAGGGTGATCTGCGGCACCGGCCGCGCCTTGGCATCCGCCGCGATGCGCTTGTGCAGGGCGGCAAGCTGGCGGTCGCAGCCATGCACGTCGCCGATGGCATAGACGCGCTGGCCTGGCGGCAGCCGGCCGGGGCTTAGGGTTTCGTTGACCATGCGAGGCGAGGTTAGCGGGGATTCCGCAGCGCCGCATCGCGACTCAACCCTGGCGCGCAAGGATTGCGCATGAATGTGAGGCTGGCCGACCCCATCCGCCCGCCGATGCCGGCGCCGCTGCGGCCGCGGCTGGAGAGGCTGCTGCCGCGGCTCGAGGGGCGGGTGGCGCTGGCGGTGCCGCCGCTCGGCGCCCCCGACAGCGCCCCATTGGCCGGCGCCGCGCGGCGGCGCATGGCCCGGCTGCTGTTGCAGGATGCGGCGGAGGCCGGCAACGGCCAGGTCTTCGAAACCCTGGATGGCAGCCTGCTGCTGCTGGGCGGGCTGCCGCGGCTGGTGCGGCAGGCGGCGGCGGCGCTGGAGGCGCTGTCCGGGCTGCGGCTGGGCCCGCCCTGGCTGCTGCCACGGGATGCCCCCGCCCTGCTGGCCTGGGCCGACCACGCCCTGCTGCCGCCGCCCCTGCCCACCCCGCCGCCGCCTGCCATGCCGGGCCTCGCCGGGCTGGATGCGCGGCTGGCCACGCTGGCGCCGGAGCGGCTGCTGCGCAGCTGCCCGCTGCGCCGGCCCCTCAAGGGGGCCAGGGGGCCGGACCT
>NZ_JAMZIK010000240.1 GCF_024178315.1 Siccirubricoccus soli
GCGCGCGCCTCAGGCCGCCAGGTGCTTGCCGAAGAAGGCGAAGACCTTGTTCCAGCCATCCATCGCCTGCTCCGGGCGGTAGAGCGGCCGGTGCCAGTAGAAGAAGCCATGGCCGGCGCCGTCATAGCGGTGGAACTCGTACTGCTTGCCGGCCGCCTTCAGCGCCGCCTCGTGCTGGTCCACCTGCTCCGGGCTCGGCGCGCGGTCGTCATTGCCGAACAGGCCGAGCAGCGGACAGGCAAGGCCGGAGGTCAGATCGATCGGCGCCACCGGGGTCTTGGCGTTCAGCTCCTCCTTCCCCATCACCACGCGGCCGCCCCAGAGATCGACGCAGGCATCCACGTCATGCCGCTCCGACGCGTAGATCACCGCATGCCGCCCGCCGGAGCAGGAGCCGAACAGGCCGACCTTGCCGTTGCTCTCCGGCTGCGCCCGCATCCAGGCGACGGCGGCGGCGGTGTCGCCCACCATCTGCGCATCGGGGATGCCGCCCTCGGCCCGCACCTTGGCGGCGACGTCGTCCGGATGGCCCTCGCCCGCGCGTTCGTAGAGGTTGGCGCAGATGGCCATGTAGCCATGATGCGCGAAGCGGCGGGTGGTCTCGATGTAGAGCTCGCTCCAGCCCGGCAGGTGATGGATCAGCACCACGCCCGGAAAGGGTCCCTTGCCCTCGGGCTTGGCGACATAGGCGCTGATGGGCGTGCCGCCATCGCCGGTGAGGGTGACGAGCTCGCAATGCATGCCTTTGTAGAACGCCATCTCTCTTCCTCCATCGGGGATCTTGGGCCCTGGAGCAGGCTCCAGAACGCTAGGGCCAGAACAGCCTGGGCCTGAGTGGAGGCCGTCCTGGCCGGGCCGGCCACGGCATTCGAGCATGCGGCCGGCAGGGCGACAACCGCGCGCCGGGCCCGCGCCCACAGGGCGACCTCCGCCCCATCGGGCGGAAAGGGTGCCGGAGGCAAGCGGCACGCCGTCCCGCAGCGCGACGGCATGGGATGCGCTGCGGTCGTCACGCACCGCGCAACGGCGCGCTGCAGGCGGAAGAGCGAGCCGCACGGCAGATCGTGCAACCTCCACTTGTGCAACATGGCTATCCTTACCGAGCTGCCCGAGCGGATGCTGCGGGCAGAGGGAGGGCCATGGCCTGTCCCTCCACGCAATGGGAGGAACGACAGCAATGACAGGAAGGATAGGCGTGCCGGCCAGGACCGGGCGCCGCAGCCTGCTGGCCGCGGGGTTGGCCGGCGCCGCCATGCCTGCGCTGGCGCAGCAGGAATTTCCGAACCGGCCGGTGCGCTTCGTCGTGCCCACCGCGGCGGGATCGGGTGTCGACCTGCTGACCCGCGTGCTGGCCGATTGCATGGGCCGGCAGACCGGCCACACCTTCGTGGTGGACAACCGGCCCGGGGCGGCCTCGGCCATCGGCACGCAGCATGTCGCGCGGCAGCCGCCGGATGGCTACACGCTGCTCTAT